>JAJQGL010000056.1:19107-53265 GCA_021200535.1 Clostridiaceae bacterium
CTCCATTCCTCTCCCCGCCCGCTCGCCTGGGCTCCTACAGGTGCATTACTGCCATGCCGAACCTCACCTCACCGCCCCATCCCGTACCGCACCTTACCTGCCATACCTTACCCCGCCTCACCTCGCCTAGCCGCGCCGCGCCTCACCATACCGCACCTTACCTGCCATACCGAACCGTACCTCACCTTGCCATACCGTACCAAGCCACACCGCACCTTACCTGCCTCATCTATCGTGTAGGAACGGTCAACCAAACCCTTCTCTGTTTAATTGACCGTTCCCAACAAAGTACTGTGCATCAGTAGACGTGGAAACGCCCGTTCTGTCCATCGCGTTCAACTCGCCACTCGCCGACGCCGCAAATGCAGCCTCCTGCGTTGATAATATTGATGATGTTTTCCAGGCTGTACGCTCCGTTCTTGTTATAGGAGACCACCAGATCGCAGGACCAGTTTCGGAACTCCGGACGGTAACGCAAATCCGCCGTGCCCATCCCAATTTTTACGGAATCCTCTCTCATCACAGGGATGTCGGATTTGATTTCCACCAGGTCCCCACAGTCTGCTTCGATGAAGAACGCTCCGCGCAAACTCATCTTGTCCTTTGCCCAGCCCATACGGTATGCCGCGCTGATTGCAGCCTGCTTGAATCCTGTCGTGGGGAATCCGAAACGGGCGCCCTTGGCACAGGCAGCGTAAAACTCGTCGTAGTCCTCCGCGTTCAAAGCCTCCTCCGCTGCAGCCGCCGCTTCCGGAAACTTGCGGGGATCATCGAAGAAATATGCCGAATCCACAAAATCCTTGAACGGATTCTTGGCTTCCTTCTTTTTCCCCTTGTCCGTGCCAGTCTGAATTCCAATCATCTGCTTGCGGGCTTTCTCAGACCATTTGTGCATAATCAGAGGGGTGTCGCCCTCAACATGAATTGTTACCTTCTGGAGATCGATGGGTCTGATCTCGATAATTTCCTGTGTCTTCTTAGCCATAGTGCTTACCAACCTTTCTGAATTTGAATTTTTGAATCATCGTAACTGCGGTTCGTCTGCCGCCGGTCATTTAAGTATTGGGGGTGGAATCCCGCCCACCCCAGGCGGTCGAGATTATTGCATCTCTTTCAGAACGCTGCCCAAGATGGTTCTCAGGAACTCCTTCTCGTCCTCTGGCATCTCCGAGATGTGCTTGACGCCGCTGTCCTTCTTCTCGTCCTTGCAGGCGTCGCACTCGCAGGTGTCCTCGACATCCTCTTCATCCTCGCCGTCATCCTCGAAGTCCAGCTCCATCTCCTCATCCACATCCGTGTTGTAGTAGGTGGTGCTGTGGCAATCCCCAAAGTGGAAGTTCACAGACTCAATGTTGATGGTGACCGGCGCCTTTTCCAAATCCTTGTTACTCATGTTTAAATTCCTCGCTTTCTTCATTTACGAACTGCTTCTTCAGCCCGTTATACAGTTTCGCCGCAAGCTCGTCCGGCTCCGGCATGTTGCGGATTTTGATGAAGTTTTCCTTCGCAAAATCAATCTCCGTCTGCATCCCCTCGCTGATCCTGTCCCCGAAGGTCCACAGCTCATCACACATGGACAGCCACTCGATTCCGAGCTGCATCCCTTCCTCCCGCTCCTCCGGGTCATCGTCCGAAAGGAACTGCGTGAAATAGGCGTGGGGAGCCATTGGCATATAGCCACACAGCGTCAACAGCTTGCAGGCTTTTATAACCCTGTCCCTGTTGGCCTCCATCTCCCATCTGCGATGTGCCGGATCTTCCGATACCGGCCGGTGCGGAGTACAGACATAAACTTTGGTGGGTTCTCTGGATTTATCCCTCATCCGTCTCATCCTCCTTTTCTTCCATCTCCGAAATCACAACCTCACCGACTGCGGAATGGGGCGTGATTACCAAAACTTTCATCCCATCCCCGAACAGGAAACGCACCAGCCTTGCCGGGAGAGTCATCTCGCCGCTTTCAAGTGCTTCGCTTTTTTCACCGCCGGGAGTCATAACATTGACTCGGACTTTGTGTTTCAAAAACATTGCTTCCTTCACCTCCTGCTTTATGTATCCGAGGGGCTGTGGTTGTTTGCCCCTCTATATCTCAGGCGTGAAAAACCGCTCATTTTTCAACCTCGCCTAAAAATTTTTTGAAATTCTCTTTGAAAATTTTCTTGACGCGGATTGCACACTTGGATACTGCCTGGTAAGAAATACCCAAATCCGCCGCCACATCCTCTAAGCGGTCGCCATCAATCAACACTCTCTGGTAGACAACCTGCTGCCTTTCATTTAAGTAAATCTCCACGAAGTCCCTCACAGCCTGAGTCTCAGCAGAGACATCTTCTTCAGCCGCCATACTGATAATGTAAGCAAGCGTGCTCTTGTCATCGTCGTTCTGTGGATTATCTGTGTTCATCAGAGCATCCGTGGACAGCCTTGCCATGCTCGGCACATCCTCTTCCGGGTGGCGCTCTTTCCAGTCCTCCACATACTCCTTCTGCCAGGGCTGCAGTTTCGGCTTCCACTCACCGTTGTTGTTCTCGACCTCTCGGTCATCCATCCGGTGCAGCATAGCGATGTCGGCCTCGGTGACACCGTCAACTCCCGGTGTCAGCACCACACTTGTCCCGTCTGCAAATCTGTAGGTGAATGTGTTCCTCGCATCGCTTCTTGTTTTCCTCGTTTTCATAGTCTTCGTTGTCCTTTCTGCCTGGTTCGAGCGGATCGGGCGAGGACTATGGGAAAACAAAAACCCCGGAAGCACTTCTCACTTTGGAAATACCTCCGGAGCCAATGAGCCAACTTCTGGCTGCAACTGAGCATGATTAAATAGAGGTACTTTCACAGCGATTCCCCTATGTCCTTCAGCTTTCTACTGTGGAACATTTGAAAATCGTATGAGAATATCGTCCTCGCCTTAATCATGAATCAGGCTTTCGATATTTGGTTTTTAATGTCAGGGAGCTTACCGCTGTGGGCTTGTCCCTTGAACTGTTTATATGATACCAATCTTCATTGGAGCTGTCGAAGTCTCAAACGATAACATTCCGTCCGTTCTTGTTATCGAAAACGACGACTTTTCAATTTTTCTCTTTCTGTGTTATTGAAAACGACTACCAGATGCAAAAACCGTACAGCCAAACCCCTCTGACTGTACGGTATCATGCATGGTTGCTCATCGAGTTATCTGAAACGGATACACCTGCCGTCATTGTGTTAAGCATCCAGCATATCTTCTGGATGCTGTCCGAATCCATCTGACTGGCATTTTTGCAGGCGCTCAGTAACTGTGGATCAAAATCCTGTACGAACTCTGTCTCATCATCCTCTCCCATGAGCTGCTCAACGGTTGTATGTAGACATTTTGCTATATCTCTTAGGCGCCGCCACTTCATTTCTCTTTCGCCGGTTTCGTAGAGGTGGATAGTGGCTTTGTTTGTGCCAACCTGGAAACCCAGCTCCTCCTGGCTCATGCCAAGCGCCTCGCGTTGTACTCTTATTCGTTCTCCCATCGCAGCCAGTTCCGGGTCTGCCGTTTTATATTCTGTAGCCATGCTATCCACCCCCTTTCCTTTATTTCTCCATTTTCGCGATTCTACCGTCGGTTTTTGACGACTACTATTCAAATAATAGCCTCATATTTTTGCGGTTCGTGTCATACTGTGTTCTACACAGAAAGTTCATCGGTTGACCACCTTCCAACCAATCATATAACAGAAAGCTGTCACCTGCGTGCCGTTGTTGGAAAATATCGGCTGGCGTTATAAAACAGAAAAGGGGTCAAAAAGCATCAGTGGTTATCGCCACGATACCTTTTGACCCCAACTGGTCCTTCGCCATGTCCCTATTGACCGGCGGCTACGATATTCTTTTTCACTTCATAGACAGTAAGCGTTCCGTCTCTTTTCTGGTGTACCTCCGCATTATTTCCGCGGGATGTTATTTCTCGCAATGTTTTAAGTACCCATGCATCCGACTGAGCCTCGGCAGGCGAATTATCTGTGCCTCGTCTCACGGAACCTTCATCAACTTCCCTCTCTGGGAACCGTCTTTTATTTGCCATACATTCTCCTCCATCAGCGGTCATGCATTTTAAAGAAATCCAGGACACCGCTTCTCCCGGTTTCTTTCTCAACCGACCTCAGAGCATCTGGGTGATCCTTCAAATACTCGTAAATCCGCTGGTATTTAATAATGTACTCAGAGGCAAGAGTCTCCTCTCCGACAGCAACATCTGCTTTGTCTGCTCCGGAAACATCTGCAAATCTCACAAATGCCTTGATTCCATCGAGGGCTTTTGCTGTCGCATCCCTATCAAAGACATCCAGCACCTGCGAAAGAATCTGCAGGTAATCCTGCTGAGTATATGCTGAATCAAGAATTTCCTCGATGGTCTTCCCCTTGATATCAATCTTCCTTTCTTTAGCCTGATGAATATACTCACTGTGGCCATCCTCGAATGTCGTATACATATCACCCACACGCACACTGCTGTTTAATGCCAGAGAACTGGCACGGAAATCCTCCAATCGACGCTTCATTTTCAGAGTGATATCGGCGCTATCATAGTTGATGACAGCCCGAACAGTATTGATCCATTCATCAGTGACCACATCGTCCACCTCGCCCCTCATGTTCGGCGTCATGATTACAAACTTAAGACACGGGAAGAGGAGAAGTGCTTCCTCCGAATCGTTAGTGTCAATTTTTCCGTTAAACCACTCCCGAATCAACTCGTGATCCTCGTCCTTATCGGTTGCAGCATCAAGAAGCGCACGGACAATCGGTGCCTCTACAGCTGGGATCATGTTGCTATGCTTCTGTTTAAAATCGTTCTTATCCCGAAGGACAACCTTCCTAGCAAGAAAATCGTACTTCTTCCTTAAATTTCTACGGAATGATTCGATATCAGGGTATTCATCATCTGCGGCATCACTATCATCGACAGTTTTTTCAGCTTCCTCCTGAGGACCGCTACCATCGATAGCACCATAGCGCTCCACATAAATCTCATCAATCACATCCTGTAATTTTACATATTCGGCCATGCTACTGGTCTCCCTTCATTATTATTCGGCCTTGCCGTGATCATAGGATATCATAGCTGAGGCATAAAATCACGGAACCGAAATCTGCAATTCTCGTTCCGCTTTCAGGCATCAATGCCTATCAAAGCCTAGCTTCTCTTCTACCATAAACACCTTTATTCTCTCCTTCCCGTCATAGCGCTGTACCAAATACTCGTCTACTACCTTTCTCGAATCGGTGTCAACGAGAATGAGCGACACATCATCATGTACCCTTACATCATCCAGCTTGTCCAACACATCGTAGTACTCCGCCTTCTTCGTTGTCACCAGCGAGATCTTTGTATGCTTCTTTTCTGGTGAATCCACATATGCCAATGTGAACAGACGCATTAGATTGCTTTCCAGCTGGCGGATTGGCGAATTGACCTCAAACGCCCACTGGTTGATTCCATCAGCATCCAAGGCATCCGTCTTCACAGTAAAGTCAGAACGGAACCGAATGAGACTGGTGGTTACTGTGAAAGCATCCCGTTCCACGGAAACCATATATCCCCTCATCAAAAGCTCGTTCTGAATAATCTCCCGTATAGTTGCTTCTATCATTGACTCCTGATAAGCGACTAACCTTCTTTTCTGCGACTCTGATATATTACCGACTGCTTTGTCCGCATTTTCTATGGAAGGGGACTGAACCCTGTACTCAATATCAACCTTTGCCATTCCAAGCGCTGTAATCAGCGTTTCGTATGTTACGCCAGAGTCCTCCTCCGCATTAGATGCGATCGCTTTAGCAACAGCCTCTGTGCAAGGACTCGTAATCTTCTTATTTATTATCCTCGATAATGTCGATGCATTCACTCCACAATCCTCTGCAAATGCGTTCAGGCTTCTGCAGCCTTGTGCCGCCTTGGTTTGAACGGATAAGGACTCGAAGTCAGGTTCTCCTATTTTTACACAGCCCGGAAATGCGCTGTCTGATTTTCTCGGTGCCATCATTGCTACCTCCTTTGTTTGTTCTTGTTGCTTCGTATTATAATACTCCGTTGCGTGATTGTCAATAGCCGCAACATAAAATTTTATAAATTTATTTTCCGCCATTTCACGCAATAGATATTGAATCGCGCAGCATTCAAATGTCTCTCTTCCTATGTCTAAACCTGCGGTTGCAAGGCAAAAATCAAAACTTCTCATTTTTCCCTTTTCCCCGTCAAAACAGGTTATTTCAAGACTTCTCATTCCCTATTCTGGGGTTTGAAACTTCTCTTCATTTCAAAACTTCTCTTTTTTCAAAAGAAATTTCTCATTTTCTCTTGACAACCTCACTTTTATTCGCTATAATGAGAATGTCAATCGAACTGATGTTTCTATTGTACACCTTAACACTTCTCATTGTCAAGAGAAATTTCAAAGTTTTATGGATTGTTTACAACTTCTCATGGCAAAGTGTCCGTAGGCTTGTACAAAAGCATAGGTTTGAAGGCTTACACATCAAACAAACAAGCAAAAGGAAGGTAATCACTATGACACGCTTTGGAGAAAAAGTCCGGGATCGCCGGATAGAGCTTGGATTAAAGCAGGAGCAGCTCGCAGACCTCGTCGGTGTATCTCGGCGCACAATCGTCTCCTATGAGACAACTGAGGCTAAGCCTTACACTCGCACTATGCGTAAGCTGGCAGAAGCTCTCGGCGTGACGGAGCAATACCTCAAAAACGATGACTGCGACGATCCGCAGGCCGGTATCGAAACAGAACAGTACATCCAGGCGGCAAGGGACGAGTTTGGCAAAAAAGGCGCCGATGAAATGGCAGCGGCCCTTGCGCAGAACACTGCTCTCTTCGCCGGTGGTACGCTGACCGAAGAACAGAAAGATATGTATTATGAAGCACTTTCCCGCGCGTACTTCTCTAACAAAAGACGTGCCCGTGCGAAATTCGGAGACAAGAATCCAGATGGGACGCTGAAGCACCCTCGCGGCGGCGGAAAGGTACAGGGGAATTAATCATTCCAATCAGAACGAACTTAATATAATAAGCGGGATATGCCGGCAAAACCACCCCCGGCCCGTTGCCCGTGTGACTGCGAGATGAAACGATGAAGAAAGAAGATATAACAAAAGCTGCGCTTTCACTGCGCAAAAAATATGGAGTGGTCAGTGGAAAAGAACTGTGTGCGCTTTTGGAAGTAGACATCATAGAAATGCATCCGGGAACAGATGAGAATGCTTTCAACGCCTTTGTGTTTAAGAGCAACCGCCGTAACTGTGTTGTCCTCAACATGGACCTGACCCCCGGAAACCGAAATCTAGTCTTGTACCATGAGAGCGGGCATGTCGTCCTTGACCATGCCAGCACAGGCATTGTTGCCTGCCAGGAACTCTTCTCTGTGCGGGAGAAATCCGTCATGGAAATAGAAGCGAATGAATTTGCGGTTGAATACTTCCTGGACAACAATGAAGTCCTGGCTACTTTAAAGGAAACGAACTCGTTCTTCGATACAGCCCGCATTCTCCGTGTTACGCCGGCAATGCTGGTATACAAGTGGCGGATGATGGCCTATTACGGACTGCTAAACGGAGAACCGCCCATTCAAGCCTCAAGTGACTGTATGGGACATCTTGATAACGATGGTATTGATGATGATGACTATGGCTGGTAACCAGGAAGGAGATGGGCAGGATATGATATGTCATTGCGACGCTTGTCAATACACGTTCAATGCAGACCTCTTCCACAGCAAGTACGATATTCCGAGAAGGTGTCCAGACTGTGGTAAGAAAACGGTCGGAAACAAGGTGCCGGCTGTGAGAGCTGCAACTGAAAAAGAAATAGAAGAATATAGAGAAGACCAGCGTATGGTCATGGAAGAAATGTATGAAGAACTGAACGGGAGGTGTGGCTAAGATGCTATTTTATGATGTGGATATGTTTGGTGAGGGTCCAAAACCGGAGCCGCTCACAGATGAGCAGTACCAGCAACGTTGTGAAACATACGATAAGCTATTGACCGATTACAAAGCCAGAGTTGCTAAAGCATTCGGTCCTAGGCAGGTGCGGAGGTTGGAGAAAGAGGCGGCTCAATTCATAGACCGCAATGCCATGTTAGACCTGTCCTTCCATGACTGGTCAGCCTTGCTAAACGACATTTTGAGAATATGCTGTGAAGCTTTTATTGAGGCGAAGGTAAAATACACCCCGAAGAAGTACCAGCACGAATGGACGGCTACGGAGCTTGATAGATTGATAGACATCTGTGGTATTGAAGAAAACGGACGGTATTATATTTTCCGCGATGCAGGGTTGCCCTGCAAAAAGCCGGAGCGTCCTGTAAATCCTCGTGCCGAAGCTGCCGCTGTGTGACACAGCGCCTTAGAAGAATAAGAGGTTTTAAGATATGATGTTATTATATGATACCGCTGATTCCATTGCGGGCAGGCCCCGGAAGTTCACACCGCTCACCGATGAGCAGTACGAACAGAGATGCGAGGCTTTTAATTCGATTGTTGGTGATTACAAAAAACGTGTGCGCCTTGCCATGGGAAACCGAGAAGCCCGGCATCTTGAAAAATCGGTGCTGGAATTCATTGATCGTAATGCCTATACGGATATCGATTTTGAGTCATGGAAATTGATTCTGAACGCAGTGCTGTGCGTGTCCTGCCAGCATATGATAAGTTCCAAAATCAAATACACGCCCAATAAGTACCGGCATGAATGGACTGCGGAAGAGCTGGACAAGATGATAGAAATCTGCGGGATTGACGAGCAAGGGCGCTATTATATATTCCGCGATGCAAACCTGGCATGCAAGGCACCGGAATGTATGGCAAGGCACGGATACGAAGATGTCGTTCCACAGCGGACACAGGTTGCCGCCACAGGCGCATAATTATTCGCCTTTTATTCGCCGCTACTATATAGAAAGAGAGGTGACCACACAATGCATTACTTGGTTTTTCAATTCCCAGAAATATATTACTGGTCAGAAGATATGGGTTACGGCGATGATGGGCACCATATCATCCGAGAAGATATTGATTTTCCCATCAGGCCAAAATATATAGACCAGGAATATGCTCCTGATGTAATTCATGCTAAAAACGGTATTATCGACAGAATTAAGAAAGAGCTTTGTGGGAAGAAAGAATTCAAAGGTTATGATTTTTCTTTTTTTGCCCCATACGAGCCGGTAACTATAGAATCTGATTTTCGGTGTGCCAATATGTTTGACTATGAAATGCTGGTGATGATGACGAACCTGAACAAGTGTATTGCTCCTCATCGCCATGTGACAAAATATATCTACTACGGGCTGATTGAAACAGAACGATAAACACATATGCTCACGAGAAGGAGGTGACCTCATCATGCATCCCAAGGCACAAGCACTACATCCACATAAAGAAAAAGTCTATGTGAAGGTCACATCCGAAACGGACAAGACCGGCTATGTCGTGCCAACATCCATCACATGGGCGGATGGCCGGGAATACAGAATTGAGAACGTGAAAGACTTCCGGCCGGCTGACACGGTTGGTTCCGACCTTTCCGGAGACTGCTATACTGTGGTCATCAAAGGCCAGATGAAGCACTTGTTCTATGAGCATCTGGACAGGCATTTCAACGGTCGGCACGGCAGATGGTTCGTAGAAGTGCAGAGCGGTTAGAATTGAAATAAGACTGTGGACATCCACAGAATATATATAATCACGGAGAAAATATATGATAACTCAAAGTCAACTCAAGCTGTGGATACCAGAAGCCACAGAAATTTTCAAAAGATACATGCCTCCTACCACTCTCCCGCCAATCTACATCGGCGCCCCTCGAAACATACTGAAACTCCGCGCCGAGCTTGTGGTGAAAACACAGTCACACCAGGTCAATCATCCAGACCCATACGATTCCGTCATGGAGATGATCCACGGGGATGCCGGTGATGCCATCCTGATACAGCAGAAGCTGGTCTACACAGGCAGAGGCGCAGAGGACCACTTCTACCACTGTCTCTGGCACGAACTCGGCCACTACTTCGCCATCAAATACGAGTGTGATGACCTTGATGAACACGGCTCTTCCGCTCTCCACCGCTATAATGACCCCGGACTGCAAGGTGACCTGCTCTCCACAGACCGTTACAAGCAGGAGGGATACTGGTTCTGGTCAGAATATATAGCGGAGTCCATAGCAAACTATGTGGAGGAGCAGCACTGCCGGATCGATAACGCTGACTGTTACCATCCGGAACAGCTCACATGGGAACCGAAACAGTGGGGATTCATCCCCGACCGGTTACAGGACTTCCTTGAGATGACGCTCACCTACTACCCCTCCACCATTGACGAGGCGGCTCTCGCCATGTACTTCGCATCCTTGCTCATGAGTGATGCAATCAAACGGTATGTGGTAGCCGCAGATGAAGGGAAACTGAAAGTTTATGATAACGAGGCGATTGGCAAAGGAAAGCTGGGTGCAACAAAGCTCATGGAGCCGGGCAGCATCGAGCCGACCTGCATAAGCGACATGCCGGATTGCTACCAGGACACCATGTGGGATATGAAAGCGCTGCTTGAGCGGCAGCTGAAAAAGAAGGAATTCTGGAAGATTGACGAGACGTTCCTGGAAGAAATCGGCGGGTGCATTTCATTGCTCATGATGGATAAGATGCTTATGATGAGGCTGGATGAAGAATAAAGGAAAGGAATCTACGAGGAAGGGAGGCAGAGCAGATGAACACAGGCAAGAGCAAATCGGTTCCGGATAGTGTGCGTCAGTACTTAGCGATAGATTTAAAGTCTTTTTACGCCAGTTGTGAAGCCTCGGATCGACATCTCGACCCTCTCACCACAAACCTTGTCGTGGCTGATGAGTCCCGGACGGAGAAAACAATCTGCCTCGCCGTCTCCCCTTCCCTGAAAGCCTACGGCATCCCTGGCAGAGCGCGGCTCTTTGAAGTCATCCAGGCTGTGGAGAAAGTCAACGCAGAGCGGCTTAGTAATCTCCGCCGTATCACAAGGAATAAGAACGCACAGTTTAACAGCTCCTCTTTTGACGCGGAGGTGCTGGCATCCGACCCCTGGGCGAAACTTACCTATATAACCGCTCCACCTCGCATGAAGCGGTATGTAGAAACCTCCGCACAGATTTATTCCATTTATCTTAAGTATATCGCCCCAGAGGACATCTTCGCTTACTCCATCGACGAGGTTTTCATTGATGCAACAGCTTACCTTCACACCTATGGCATGACCGCCCATGAGTTGACCATGACGCTGATCCGTGAAGTGCTGTATGCAACCGGCATCACGGCCACAGGCGGCATCGGCACCAACCTCTACCTCGCCAAAGTCGCCATGGACATCGTGGCGAAGCACGTCCCGGCCGACAAGGACGGGGTAAGAATTGCGGAGCTGGATGAACACACCTACCGTGCCAAGCTGTGGGACCACAAGCCGCTCACCGACTTCTGGCGCTGCGGATCAGCCACAGCCAGGAAGCTTGAAAAAAACTATATGTACACGATGGGAGATGTAGCGAGGACATCTCTCATCAATCCGGAATGGTTCTATAAGACCTTCGGCATCGACGGGGAAATCCTCATCGACCATGCGTGGGGATTGGAACCAGTGGAGATGCACCACATCAAGAATTACAAGAACGATTCCCACAGCATCTCCGAGGGGCAGGTGCTATCCGAACCGTACCCATATAATAAAGCAAAAATCATCGTCCGGGAGATGGCGGACAACGTCACCATGCAGCTGATCGAGAAAGAACTGGTCGCTGAAGGGATAACACTGGACATCGGTTACGACAGGGAGAACTGTGATAAGGGTAACTACAGCGGAGACACAAAGTCCGACTACTACGGACGCACAGTCCCCAAACCGGCGCACGGCAGCTATCGCTTCCCCTCTCCCACCAACCTCGGCAGTTCCATCATAGATGCCGCTGTGTCTATCTTTGAGCGTATCGCCGACCCGAACCTCACAGTCCGGCGCATCACAATCGCCGCGACGAACGTGACCGAGGACACAGGCACATACCAGATTGACCTGTTCACGGATGTGGAAAAGCAGGAAAAAGAGAAAAAGCTGCAAGCGGCTGTGGCCGGGTTAAAAAGAAGGTATGGAAAGAACGCAATTCTGAAAGGCACCAACTTCGAGGAAGGCGCCACAGGACGTGAGCGGAATAAGAGCATCGGCGGGCATAGAAGTGGGGAATGAAGCACAGGGTTGGCGACTGAGCCGGCGGAGTGGAGAATAAAGTGAGTGTACGAGATAGTCACAGGAAGGAGGGCTGGTTGCGATGACCACAGCATCAGGGAAAACACCTGCAGAAGAAACCTATAAAGACATCATCAATCTGTCTTGGCGTAAGGAAGTCCAGAAGTCCACACCGTCCTTCTTCATCAAGCACCCACAGATGTCCTTGGAAAACCGTGCTAAGATTTTCGCCCCATTTGCTGCTCTCCGTGGGCATTCTGACCGGCTCTCCGAAGAGACAGGGAAACTGCTCCGCAGTGAGAAAATAGAGCTGTCCGAGGAGGAAGCGGCGGTTCTTTCCGACAAACTCCTGCAGGTGAAGAAAAGCATGGAAGTGACTGTGGTGTACTTTGAGCCGGACAGTGAAGGCGGCAGTGTCGGCTACGACATCTCCCTGACCGGCACCGTTGCCGAGATTGATGCCATCTATAGGATACTCAAGATAAACACAGGCGTGGAGGGTGAAAAAGGCGAAATCGTAAAAACCGTGAAATTCGATGATCTGCTCGATGTGAGCGGGGATGGGATTGTAGGGATAGATGAGTTTCTGGAGATTGAGGAATATGCGGAGCATGAGGACTGTGGCGATTATGAAGACTGTGACGATTTTCCGGCCGACGAATAATCGGAAAGTTAGTACTAACTAACCACACGGCAAAAAAAAGACCTCTGCGGGAAACGTCCGGCAAAGCTCCGGCGCATCTCTCACAGAGGTCTTTTTTCAAAATTCACGATTTTTCAATTTTCCGGCAGATCACTACTCCACCGTCACTGATTTCGCCAGATTCCGAGGTTTATCCACATCAAGTCCTTTTGCAACGCTCACATAATACCCGATGAGCTGCAGCGGAATCACAGCCAAACTTCCGACGAAGTGCGCATCACTTCTCGGTATATAAACCGTAAAGTCAGCCAGGTCTTCTATCTCATAGTTTCCATATGTGGTTAAAGCCATCAGATAGGCGCCCCGACTCTTAACTTCGACCATATTGCTTACGGTTTTCTCATAAAGTTCCGGCTGTGTAAGTGTCCCGATGACAAGCGTTCCGTCCTCAATCAACGAAATTGTCCCATGCTTCAGTTCCCCGGCAGCGTAGGCTTCGGAATGAATGTAGCTAATTTCCTTCAACTTCAGACTGCCTTCCAGAGAAACCGCGTAGTCAATCCCGCGTCCAATGAAGAAGATATCCTTCTTGTTCGCCTGCTTTGCAGCGAACCACTGGAGGCGTTCTTTATCTTCCAGAATTTTTTCAATTTTCCCCGGCAGTGCTTCCAACTCTGCTATGTACTTACCGTATTCCTCCGCCTGAATTTCTCCTCTCACGTATCCGAACTGTACCGCGAGACTATAGCAGGCAATGAGCTGTGTGCTATATGCTTTCGTGGTAGCCACAGCAATCTCTGGACCAGCTAAAGTCAGGAACACACTGTCCGCTTCCCTGGCGATAGAACTCCCCACCACATTCACAATGGCAAGCGTCCGAATCCCCAGCTCTTTTGCTTCCCTTAACGCTGCGAGGGAATCCGCCGTCTCTCCGCTCTGGCTGATGACAACCACGAGGGCGTCTTTATCGAGCAGCGGTTTCCGATACCGGAACTCTGACGCCAGCTCCACACGGACTGGAATCTTCACAAGGTCCTCGAACACATACTGTGCCACGACTCCCACATGGTAAGCGGAGCCACAGGCTACGATGTGGATGGCAGAGATGGAGGTTATTTCATCGGATGAGAGTCCGACTGTGGTCAAGTCTATCTTCTTGAGGCCATCCTCTTCTTTCACCACAGACCCCAGCGTATCACTCACAGCTTTCGGCTGCTCATGGATCTCCTTCATCATGAAATGTTCGTAGCCGCCCTTCTCGGCAGCCTCCGCATCCCAGCGGATTTCGGTCATTTCTTTTTCAATCTCGTCGCCGTCCAGGTTGTAGAAGGTAATCTCGCCCTTCTTTAACCTCGCCATTTCGAGATTGCCGATGTAGTATACATTCCTTGTGTATTTCAGGATAGCCGGGACGTCTGAGGCGATGTAAGACTCATCACCACTAACACCCAAAATCATCGGGCTGTCTTTTCTCGCTACATAGATTTCATCCGGGTAATCCTTGAACATCACAGCCAAGGCATAAGAGCCTCTGATCCGCACCATCGAATGATTGATGGCGTCCACAGGCGTGTGCTCATACTTCTTATAATAATAATCGATCAGCTTTACCGCCACCTCTGTGTCGGTATCCGAATGGAACTCATACCCCTTCCGCACCAGCTTGTCCTTCAGCTCCTGGTAATTCTCGATGATGCCGTTGTGGACCGCCACAACGTTCATGTCATCAGAGAAATGGGGATGGGCGTTCGTCTCGCTCGGCTCGCCGTGGGTTGCCCATCTTGTGTGTCCGATGCCACAGGTGCCTGTGATCGAGTTGCCGCCGTTTGTTTTCTCGGATAACGTTTTCAGCCGTCCTTTGGCGCGGACGATTTCTACTTCACGTTCACCGTCTCTCACAGCCAATCCAGCTGAATCATATCCTCGGTATTCAAGTTTACTCAGCCCGTCTAAAAGAATCGGACCTGCCTGGTGGGTGCCATTAAAGCCTACAATTCCACACATTTATCTCTACCAAGCCCCTTTCACAACCCAAAGTTTATATCGTACTGTGTCTATGAACACAGTCATCCGGTCAGAATGATAACATAGAATCTTGCAGAAGTCTATTGTTTTTTCGCAGACGGATTGTGCCTTTTCTCCACACATATCCTCATCACATACCCACACGCTATCCATCCAATCACCCCACCAACCGTATTCCCTATAACGTCATCAAATATCTCGCAGAGCCCTCGACAGGTAAAATACTGTGTCAGTTCGATGGATAGGGAGAGGAGGAAGGAGAAAAGGAGTATCGGTCTGAGCCGGAAATTTTGGAGCCGTGCCAAAATACCCACAGGCACAAAAAGCAAAATATTTAACAATATTTCCACAGCCAAGGATGTACTGTGATTCACAATAACCTCATACCATGACCAGAATGGGATTAATTCTGCTCGGCGTGTGTCTGCTGGTGTCCTGGCTATGAGTGTGATTAATAAAATGAAGAAGATGTAAGTGACGAATAAGGAGATGAGGACAGCCTGTGTCCATTTCTTCTCCTCATTTCCACAGGTTCGCTTATCTCCCTGTTTCCGCTTTTCTACCGCTTTCCAGATGATGAGTGTGGCTATGAAAACGATGAGGAGGGAAAGACAATATGGAAGGCTTAGGTGGTTTTGTAATATGCTGTAGGCTGTTTCCAAATGTCTATCTCCTCCATCGCTCCACTCAATTTACCTGCTGTTCCTCCTCGCCACTGTGTTAATCACACCTCATCATGTCCGTCAGGACATATAAAACTCTTTATACCACTCCGCAAACTTCCTAAGTCCATCCCTCAGACTCGTACTCGGTTTGAATCCGAAGTCTCTCTCCAAGGCACTCGTATCCGCATAGGTCACCGGCACATCCCCCGGTTGCATAGGCACTAATTCCTTATGAGCATCGAAATCATAATCCTCACTCAACACCCCTGCACGGATCAGCTCCTGCTGCAAGATGACCACGAAGTCAAGCAGATTCTCCGGCTGATTGTTGCCGATGTTATAAATACGATACGGCGGAACAGGCAATCCGTCCTCTCCATTCACTTTCTCCGGCGCACACTGCATCACACGTTTTACGCCCTCCACAATGTCGTCCACATAGGTAAAGTCACGCTTGCAGTTGCCGTAGTTGAAAATCTGAATGGTCTTTCCGGCTCTTAATTTGTCCGTGAATCCGAAGTAAGCCATATCCGGCCGCCCAGCCGGTCCATATACTGTGAAGAAACGTAAACCTGTGGAAGGGATGTTGTAAAGCTTGCTGTATGCGTGTGCGAGAAGCTCATTGCTCTTTTTCGTGGCCGCATAAAGGGACACAGGATTGTCCACCTTGTCATCTGTGGAATACGGCACCTTCTTGTTACTTCCGTACACGGATGAGGAGGAAGCGTAAACCAAATGCTCCACGCCTCTGTTCCCGTCATCATAGGAATGCCTGCAAGCTTCCAGTAAATTGTAAAATCCCAAAATATTGCTCTCAATATACACATCCGGGTTCGTAATGCTGTACCGCACCCCTGCCTGTGCTGCTAGGTTGACCACAATCGAAGGTTTGTAATCGCGGAAAATAGCATCTACACATTCCTTATCCGCAATACTTCCCTTCACGAAGCTCCATATAGATTCCGGATGCTGCTCTGCTGTCTTCTGTATCTCGTCAAGCCGATAGTTTTTAATGGATACGTCATAGTAATCGTTCAGATTGTCGATGCCGATGATATTCACAGGGGAGCAGGTATTCAGCAATTCCAGAACAAGGTTTGCACCGATGAATCCGGCGGCACCTGTGACGAGGACGGTTTTATTTTTGATTTCTACATTCTTCTCTAACATTTCTCTACTCTCCTCGTTTCAATCGCGCCCGTACAAATCGCGTGTGTACACTTTATCTTTCACATCATCCAAGCAGCTATCATACCGATTCGCAATGATGGATTGTGACTGTTCTTTGAAAGAAGCAAAATCATTCACAACTTTGCTGCCAAAGAACGTGCTGCCGTCCTCAAGCGTCGGCTCATATATAATCACAGTAGCGCCTTTCGCTTTGATCCGCTTCATAACACCCTGGATGGAGGACTGGCGGAAATTATCGGAATTGGACTTCATCGTCAGACGATATACTCCGACTACTACTTCTTTTTCCTTCTCCGCACTATATTCTTCCGAATTGCCGTAGGCTCCTGCAATTTCCAAAACTCTATCCGCTATGAAGTCTTTCCTGGTCCTGTTACTCTCCACAATCGCTTCGATCAGATTTTCCGGCACGTCCTCATAGTTGGCTAACAGCTGTTTTGTGTCTTTCGGCAAGCAGTAGCCACCGTACCCGAACGAAGGATTATTATAGTGGTTACCTATTCTTGGGTCAAGGCACACGCCATTGATAATCTGCTGTGTATTAAGCCCCTTCATCTCAGCATAGGTGTCCAGTTCGTTGAAATAACTCACTCTCAACGCCAGATAGGTATTGGCAAAGAGTTTCACAGCTTCTGCTTCTGTGAATCCCATGATGAGTGTGTCTATATTCTCTTTAAGCGCACCTTCCTGCAACAACCCTGCAAAGGTATTAGCTGCTTTCACAAGTCTGGCATTCTCTACGTCAGTCCCTACAATAATGCGCGAAGGGTACAGGTTATCATACAGAGCCTTGCTCTCCCGCAAAAACTCTGGACTAAAGATGATATTATCACAGTGGAATTTCTCCCGGACACTCGCAGTGTATCCTACCGGAATCGTACTCTTTATTACCATCACAGCGTCCGGATTGTACT
Source organism: Clostridiaceae bacterium (assembly GCA_021200535.1). Classification (GTDB taxonomy): domain Bacteria; phylum Bacillota; class Clostridia; order Lachnospirales; family Lachnospiraceae; genus Butyribacter. The sequence continues at coordinate 36,787 of JAJQGL010000056.1, forward strand.
GGATCACCAATTTAATCACAGCCTCCACTGCCGAAGTATCGAAGAAGTTCTTCTTGCTGTCATAGTTAGTCGGCGCTGCGATGATTACGAAATCCGCATCTTTGTACGCACTCTCTGCATCCAGTGTGGCTGTTAAATCCAGCTCCTTCTCAGCTAAATACTTCTCTATGTATTCATCCTGGATGGGACTCTCTCTCCTATTGATTTTCTCCACTTTGGACTCTACGATGTCCACAGCTTTGACTTCGTTGTGCTGGGCTAAGAGGACGGCTAAGGATAAGCCGACATAGCCTGTTCCTGCTACTGCTATTTTCATGGTTGTTGATACTCCTTCTATATATTTTAGGCTCCAGTTGCTCCGGCCAATTCCAATGCTCTCCCAGTAGTCGCAGCTGCCTCTTTCACAGCATCTGCCATTTTCCCAGCTGTGATAATCGTCTCCTTTAATACAGCCAATATTTCTCTGTCACCTTTTTTCATAAGCTCAATGCCTTTTATGGTCATTTTGTAGTAGGGTACGTCACAAGACAGTATCACCTGTTTTATGTAACCGCCTTCTATGAGCTCATCAATGAACGACTGAAAATCCTGCTCTGTCCGTCCGTACAGTTCCGGGAAGACAGCGTAGCCTTTATTTATTCCGGTCAGAATGCTCTTTAGAATGACATCCTGTTTGCTTATCCGCCTTATGCGATTAGCAGTATATGGCTTTCTCGCGTCATCTGGGATAAGCCATTCACCGTCCTTATTCTTTTCAACTCCACCTATGTAACCTTTGGAAATCCATGTAAGAACGGTAGCTTCTTTTACTTTATTCGGTTTTTCTTTTGCAAATTCTGATACCGTCTTCATGTGTGTCCTCTGTGTGGGTTAGGTGGCTATTATTGTTCTTTCATCAGTCTCTCACCTGTGGGTATTATGTCTTTTGGATGATCACAGTGTGCATATGCTCCGGGTTTCTCCGGGATTGTGACTGTGTACCCGGTTACTTCACCGTTCTCGATTTCTTCAGTTGCTTCTATATGAAATGGAAATTGCTCCCTAGTGTTCTTCTTTACAATGTACCACTCCTCTATTGGCAGTGGCTCCTCGCCCTTCATCACACCAGCCTGTACTGCGTCCTCAAGGCTCTCCTTTATACCACACATATCACAGATGATAATGTCTGCTCTTCTGGATACAGCGTGTGTATGAAGAGAACCGGGCATCTCATCGCCACAGCGTGGACAGTAGGAACCGTCATGCTGGAGGTGTGCTTCTTTGTTAATGTAATAAAGTGCCGCTTCATGAGGTGTGGCTATGTGGATTTCGTCAACTGGAAAAGCAACTCCAAGAGTTGAACCTGTCAACCAATTAACATGAACTGTTCCAATATCATCTACACCCGTTACAACTCCGGCTGTGCCGATTTCCGGTGCTTGCTCGTCTATCATCTTATCTAAAACCACAACAGTCCCGGTTAAATACTGTGTTCTTAAATCTTCTATAGTGGTTTTATCCGGGTATGTGTTCATCTCGTACACCTCACTCACTTATTCTCGACTACAGTTTCGGTTATTTCATAAAGGCGATTCATACACACCGTTTTCAACAAGTTTCTTGAAACTCTCCTCAACATAAGCCTGATCTTCTGCATATGTAACTCCAAACCATTTGTCATTTGTTTCAAGCATTTCTACAGATGCCTTACCATAGCCAATCAGCTTATCAATAATGGTTGGCAGAAGATATTCTGTAGTTGCTGCATCTGAGTCATTCAAGAACTGAACAAAACCCGATTCCAGAACATCCATGAACTCTGGTGTCAATCCCCACATATTCATCGAAACATGAGCATTCGGGTTAATCTCTCCGACATATTCTACCGCAGCGCCATTATCCGTCTTAATGATATGGTAGGTTTCTTTTACTGCCTGTAAGTAATTATTCTCGTTTATTTGACAGATTCCCCTCGTTACGGAACCGTTCTGACTTAGAGTGTTTTTTAATATGAATCCAGCCATGCAATATTGGAACTGAGTTTTCTCATGAGCAACTAAAAAATCATGAATCTTTACAAACGCTTCTTTCCCATAATAATCATCAGCATTAATTACACAAAAAGGTTCATTTATAATTTCCTTTGCTGCTAAAACAGCCTGCCCAGTACCCCATGGCTTTATCCTGTTCTCCGGCACCGAGAATCCATCAGGTAAATCGGATAGTTCCTGGAAAACGTATTCTACCTCACAGATATTCGAGATACGATTTCCAATGATGTCTTTGAAGTCAGCTTCGATGTCCTTACGGATAATAAATACAATCCTATCAAATCCCGCTTCAAGGGCATCATGAATGGAATAGTCTATGATGAGTTCACCACTCGGTCCTACCGGGGTGAGTTGCTTTATACCCTTCCCAAACCGGCTGCCAATACCGGCAGCCATAATCAATAGTGTCGTTTTCATATATCTCCTTAAAACATTGGTTCTAATTGTAATCTCTTTACACACACACTGTGACTTCCTTCTTGTGGACGTTAGGACGATACCATAATTACTTAAGTAAGATTCCGTCTCCATTTATAAAAGCAGGCACATCAAAATATCTATTGTAGTAATATGTATCGTTACGGATTTGCTCATCATCCTCAAAACCAGGATAATATACGCCGCATTTATAATGATGTTCCTCTTCCGGTACAAACATAAATTTCTTCCCTGGAAGTTCTAAGAAATCGAATTCCTTAAGTTGCTCTTTCGTGCAGGAATTCATATAAGAGAATTTGAAAATGAGATTATCCCAATTTACTCTCTTAACTCTCTTTGTCCACTTGTCTTTCGTAAGGACAGCTTTCTTATAATGCACAAATACGATTTCAACATCGTCCAAAACACCAATAGGGCAGTCCTCATTTCCATTATTTTTAATCTGTTCCTTATGCCTAGCCTCTTGCGCAGTGATCATCTTAATGTCCAACGAAAGATAGTATTCAAGCTTCTGGACAAATTTCAAATAATCATCGGCAAAGAAATAACACCCCACTGTAGGCGACTGCTTTTGTAATCCAAATGATTCATAGATTACCCCCCCCAACAATTATTTGAGATTATTGTAAAATCCGTATTATTCAACTTTTTACGTTGATGAAATGCTCTAAAATTTCTTGTCTTCATTTCGGCTTGATGAAGAATTCTCTCTGGTAACGCTGGGTTAAACACTGTTAATTCCTCCTCGATTGAATTGTTTTTTTAAATACAAATACACAATACTCAGCATCGCATAAATTATAAATCCGACAATCATTTTCGTAAGAATATTAAGTATCGGGCTTGCAATTTGTATATATGAAAGACAAATATACATCAGCAAACCTATCATGCAAAATGCAACTGTATCAATTATAAAAGAACTATAATTATATATTCTGGTAGTCATAACGACTTGAACAATCAATACAGCAAATTCCGCTAACACAGTACCCCAGACTGCTCCAAGCCCTTGGTAGACTGGAATCAAGAAATAATTAGCTACGAGATTAACTGCTGCGCCAGCAAATACAGAATATATATAAATATTATCTTTCCCTGATGGAATAATCAATTGAGTCCGAACTGATCCAGCTATGGACTTGAAAACAATTGTCGGGCAAAGACATGCTATATAAATACCACATGTTGCAAATTCAGCCCCATAAAACCAGACAGCAAAAGTTTGAGAAACACTCGAAAGACCAAATGCAAATAATATACTGCCGCAAGACATAAATATCATAGACTTTGCGAACAGTTCTCTACTCTTATCTTTTTTACCACTCGCCAACAAATTGGACATTCTGGGCATCAGCACATTTCCAACGGCCATTACAATCGAATTTGGAATTTGAGCAATTTTCTCAGCGTTCGTATAAAATGCAACTTCATCATCCGTACTCAGCCAGCCAAGCATTAACTTATCCATAATATTGTATAAGCTAATGGCGATAACCGGTATGAATAAAACTAAATTCGGTTTAATGTGTGATAATACCCCTTTATAGCTTACCTTGACGAACGAAATTTGTTTTTTAGCAAACGGCCATAATACTGCAACACTAAGCAGTGTTCCAAACGACATTATGAAAGTATAAATGGCCAGATCACCAGTATCCTTTACAAAGAGGAACACTGCAGCCGCATTTAGCAACTTTATTATAATATTTCGAGTTACCGTTACCTTAAATTGTTCCGTTCCAAAAAAGAACCACGAAATATCTAAACCGGCGGAAACAACGTAAAAGATTTGTAAGATATAGATAATCTTATTATCAGAGATAGCGAAAAAAACATAAGCTATGAAGCAAGCAGTAACAATAAGTGTCATAATAACCTGGAAAATATATATCTCCCAGAATGTCTTGCTCATTTCCTTCTTATTATCGCGAACTCTTGCTATTGCTCTATTTCCGTAATTGGACACCCCAAGCATGCCAAATAGAACAAAATAGTTTGCAAAAGCTTGTGTATACGAATATACACCAAGTTTAGTCGCTCCAAGAACTCGCGATATATAAGGCGACGTGATCAGTGGTATAATAAGAATAAACACCTGATACAACGTACTATAGATAATATTTGATTTCAGGTTATCCCCTTTTTCTTTATTCAATCCCATTCAGCTATTCCTCTTGCAGATTGGAAAAATCGTACTCGCTGTCAACAAACTTACACATAATGACCATTGGTAGAAGTGTTGATGTAAAAGTAGATCCAAATAAAATAAAATTTTTGCATACAATCATTGATGACAGATATAACATAAACATGGTGTATGTTCCATATGAAAATATATGTTTTGCAGAATGCATCCTTTCTTCAGCGTGTATAGCCCCCTTTGCAAATAACATAGAAAGAATCGGTGAAAATACAAAGCCAAAATAATGATATGACTCTCCTACCAAGGGTAATATTTGTCCTGCTATATCATTTCTTTCACAAAATATTTCTGTAAGATTCGTCACTTGAAGACCAAACAACGAATTTCTAAATGGGATCATAGTATAAAAATCCGCGAATATAGTATTCAAAACATTGGTCCTCTCGATTTTTACAGTTCCCGCCACATTAGCGATCCCAGGAAGATATGCCTGTAAAGAACTGCCGAGATTTTCCACATATGCATCCCAAGATGTAAATCCTCCCTTTATAAAAGGCAGTATTACAAGTGCAGCCGCCATCGCCGTTCCAAAAACACCAAGCATAATTCTTTTTGAACCCGGCCAAAGTTTTATAGTTGCAAATAAAATAAAAAATAAGATATAGAATGCGAACATTAATTGTGAACTTATAAAAGTCATTTGTATCAAAGCTATTACAAGTGCGGATATAATACCCACAGATGTCCGTGAGGAACGTTGTCTTATTTTATAGAGTACCCACAAGGTAACAAAGAATCTGCAAAAAGTCACTAGCATTGCTCCTATGGTATACAATGCTCTGGTAGAAGAAGATAACTCATCTTTGTCGACATTATTTGCAATTTGTACCAGGTTTTCAATGTTGAATAAGGAATCAAAAGAATCCCTTAAAGATGGCACAGTAATCCAAATTACGATCGTTATGAAAAATAACCCGAACAGCATGACATTAAATAATCTTTGCTGGAACGCACCATAATTCAGAAAGCCATCTCGATCACCAACAGACCATGGAGTTACTACTTTCAACCTCCGTGACAGTACAATAAATACCATAAATGTTTCATACAACATCAACGCTATTGATAAGTTCACATCGCTCTCGCTTGTGATATTGATTCCTAGTTTAAAGTCGTTAGCCGCCAATAACAGCGGAGTGATCACATTTCTTATAAAGTACAAAGCGTAGATTATAATCTGAGAAGGATATACTAACATTTCATCTGCGACAGGTGCAAAGACGAGCATAATAATACCGTGTATTAATGGAAGCAAGAACAAATATTTATATACAGTACTACTACCATTATCACCTAGGAACATTGAAATGTATATTATAACGAAAGCTACTATGCCGATCGAAATATTTTTGTAAACAGAATTTCTCATATATCTCCTCGCTCCAACAAACGAAACCAATTATAATATACCGGTGTGTCCGGACTTATGAAGTGTATAAATCATTCCGTATATTAAAACCGAGAATAGATACACATAATATACTGTCATTTTACAGTCTCCTACAAATCACTTTTTGGTTCTCCCACTTTTTCGCCGCTTCAATGTACAAATTTTCCAGAGTTTTAACTTGCTCATTTACATCAAATCCCGCCGCTTTAATTGCTTCTTTTTGTGAAGTTCTTTTATAGCCGTCTTTGTACTTTAAGACCTCATCCGCCCATACAGACGGATCTTCATTCAAAGAAATATACTCTATTAAATCTGTCACTTTCGTGGATTTCGGAACACCTTCAAGGCTTGTAATGGTGTGTAGTCCAGCAGCTTGAGCTTCAACCAGGACATTTCCGAAACCTTCATACTTTGTAGGCAACACAAACACATCCATAGCCTGTAACAAGTCGGGGACATCGGTTCTAATCCCGGTAAATACCGTCTTGTCTTCCACACCATATTCTTTTACCCAACTATGTACTTCCTTTTCCTGCTCTCCCCCGCCAACGATCATCAAGCGCGCTTTTGAGTATTTTTCGGCCACACACTTGAAAATTCTTATCATAAACTGATAATTCTTCTGATCATGAAACCGGCCGACTATTCCGACCACAAAATAATCCTCCAGATTCCATAACTTTCTCTGTTCTGCTCTTTTTGCAATATTGAAATCATATTTTTCAACCTGTATAGCATTCGGCAAAACAATGACTTTGCCTTTCTCAAACGCCTTTTTCCCAAACATATCAATGGCTGCATCATCACTGCAAGCAAGCCAATGCGTGGCAAACAATTTACACAAAACTTTTGCAGGCGGTGTCAGATATTTCATTTTACCGACTTTTGGGACATACGCCATATGGTTATGAATCATCCGCACTTTAACGCCGCAAATCCATGCCGTAACAAGATGAGTTAGTCCTTTAACATTCATCCTACTGTGAACTATGTCGTAAGGATTGTCATGAAGGATTTTGTATATGTCGCCGATATTCTTTTTTGAGGCTTACGGTTTTAGGTGTAACCCTATAAATCTTACACCCAAGCTCCGAAAAGGTTTTTTCCAATTTTCCTTCATATTGACTATGTACGACAATATCGATGTGGACTTTGGTTTTGTCCATTTTTCTGTAATAATTAAGTAATATATTTTCAACTCCCCCACCATCAAGGCCGGAAAGTATTGTTAATACCTTTACCATATTCATCCCTCATGCGCTTTGAATAATCTTTTCCAACTCGTTAACTTTATTAATAACCATGAGATGCGTTTCCGCATATCTTTTTCCTATTTTTCCTAAACCGCAGGCATACTCCTGATTTCTCATCATGAAATTCATCCAGTAGGTCATGTCTGCCTGATTCTTAACTATTACGCCGCCGGGAAGTTGACGAACAACTCCAACGTCTGTTGAAATGAACGGCAAACCGACAGCAAGTGCTTCTACAATGGTTATCGGATAATATTCATAATTACTCGACATTACACAAGCAAAAGCGTTTTTCGTGTACGCTGCAATCTGCTCCCTTGGAACAGAAAATTTTATCTGGACATCTCTTTGCCCATATTTACTATCCAACTCCTCTTTCACGTTAATCAGATGGTGATAGTAACTATTATCCTGACTTCCAATTAGCAGCAATCCAAAAGCAGTATCCTCGGTCTCATAAAAGGCACGTATCGCCATCTCTTGGTTTTTCCTGTCACAATAATTGCCAACATAGATAAAATAATTATTCTTTGCGTTATTTGTGTTTTCGGGAATTTCCGCAAAAAACTCGTCCTCACATGCATTTTCTATGACATAATTATGATCATAACCGTGGTTCTTGAAGTACCTATAACTGTTATCATTTTCAAAAAGGTGCATGACTGCATCGAATTTTTTTATTTTGCCAAACTGCCTTGTGTAAAAAAACTTCCATCGAGTATTCCGAAACGCTGTTTTCATCACATCCTTAAGCCCATTTCGCTCACTCAGATGCATTTTGAAATCCGGCATTCCATGAAGGTACAACACCTTTTTACACTTAATGTCGTCCATATCATCCAGCAACCAATCGGCAGCAAAAGATTGAAGGCACACTGCTACAAGAGCATCTGCGTTGGAGCACTGCTTCTTCACTTCGGAAACATATTCTTTTTTATCTCCACGGTGCCAATAATAGAAATTATATGCATTCACGCGAATGATGTTTACGCCATTATGTGTTTCACTGTCAGGCACGTCATTCATCTTTGATGTAATAACAACTACTTCATGTCCTTTTTTCGCTAATCCTTCTGCCTGATATTGTGTCACCATTTGTACACCATCTGTCTTCGGCCAATAGGTGGCTACTGTAAATACAACTTTCATAGAATATAATCATTCCCTCTAATGTTTATGCTTCAAAAGCGCCAAATGTATCCTGAAAAGAATTATTTTTCTCGAAAATGGATATCTGAAAATCATATCAAAGAGTCTTTTTCTCTTATAGTCTTTTGACTGTTGGCTCTCATCATCAGCACTTCTAAACTCATTTTCTCTATCCAGTTCAGCTTGGCTGAACTCCTTTTCCAACCGCTTCTCTATGCAATTTCCTTTTATATAGAAATTATCATAATCATCCTATGTAATATGAACAGCGGGTGACTTCCCGGACATATGCAGGTATAAGTATTCATCTGCCATAAGCCCTCGTTTATTATCCTCATAGACTCGGAACAGCTTCCCATCCTTCATGCAGAAGAATTCCTTACATTTCTCTGTTCCTCTTATATTAAGCCGAGTATTTTCTCTGATGGCATCTGCTATATGTAAATCCTTGTACCTTGAAATCCCATGCTTTTCTGAAATCCTGTTCATCCCGGTCATTTCATCAAAACCGCAGCTTTCAGTATGTGAGAACACATAATCACTTGAAAAGACACCGCCGTCTAACCGATATAAATGATTAATCCGCTCACAATTCCGGTATAGAATCAGTGCCCCTCTCTGACCGACAATATCATAATTTTCCAGGATTTCATCTGTGATTCCTGCCTTGAGATTTCCCCAAAGCATATCCAAATCACACTGTCCCCAAAAATCGTAGCCTTTCAATTCATCCGCAAAAGCCAGCCCGTAAACAGGCCTATAATCACACAGCTTATATGGCTTTTCAAGTTTGATTTTCTTTCCAAGACATTTACTGATCTTATCCTTCAAATCCGGAAAGCTGATATTATATACAAATACATTATCGGGAGCATTTTCAACCTGCTCATCAGTCACAAGCATAAAGTCAAACTTAGGGTTATTTCCGCATGTCCATAGCCACAGATTGAAATACTCCGGGAATTTTCCATAATAGCAGCAAATTATCTTAACTTTGTTATTCATTCTCTTCATACTCCAACCAACTTCTTATATACCGCAAGAGTATTCTGAGCGCACTGCTCTTTCGTGAATAGCTGCTTAACGGCCATCTGTCCAGCCTTTGTCATCTCCGCGTTAAAGCTATTATTAATAGTGCCCCGGATTGCTTCAATCAACGCGTCTTCGTTATCTTTATCAATGCAAGTGACCCATTCCTGCATCTCCTGCCACCCTGGTGTTTTTGTTCTGATTACAGCGCACCCCATAGCAAGCGCTTCAATGCACACTAAAGGAAATCCTTCATATATAGAAGGCAGAACAAATAAATTTGACACGCCAAATACATTTCGCGGTTCAGAGAATCCCAGAAACTCTACGTTCAGTGAGTTATCCTTTGCATAGTTCTCTAATTCATCAAAGTATTCCTTGTACTGATCATCTACGGAGCCGGCAATTAGAATTTTAACTTTACTTTTTTCTTCCAGATTATTAACAGCCTGCAATAGCTTTAACTGCCCCTTGATAGGGCTAATTCTTGACAGCTCACATATAATGTATGGTGTCTTATCTGTATCTATATGATATTCTTCATGCAGTGATTTAATTTCCTCTACTGAAAGAGGAGTCAATTTGTCTAAATCTGTTCCATTATTAACCACAAAAACTCTATTCGGATTGCATCCATACTCTTCTACCATAAATCTACGTAACTGCTGTGATACAGATATAACCGGGAATTTCATCACACGGCACATGACTTTAAAGAGTTTGCTCTGTGGAATATCGTCAATATGATTTGTCCAGAGGTATGGGATTCCATTTCTCACCTTCAACAAATGCGCTGCAAATAGAAGTCTCTGGCTGTGGACATGAACAATGTCTATCCCTTCTTCTTTTACAATTTTTTGAAGTTGTCTATACGAATTCAGTATCCCCTTTGGGCTCATACCGTCCGACCAAAATGTAGCTTTTGCATAGCTCGTTTTTTTTAGCAAACTCAGCGTATCAATGCGCTCTCCCCATTCACATGCAACAACCACTTTTCCTATTTCACTTATGTTTTCATATTCCTTACACAGATCAATAATATGCGTACTGACGCCACCTGCTCTATAACTTAAATGATTTAAACAGATTAATATATTATACGTCTTCATGCGGTCACCTCCATGAGATGACCATATGAGCTATAACCTACTAGCGGTTCATACCCCCCCCCGAAGATTTTCAGCCTATCAGCTAATAAAGCCTGGTGAATTTTTATGTTGATCATTTTTCCTTTCATACTTAGCCTCATAAATTTCTTTGTCTTAGCCTCTTTTGCTGTTTTCAGTTCGGCATTATCCTCATCTATACTGACAAAGCGATTAAATTCGCTTATTGTCTCAAGTGAGTATTCTGAATCTCCGAATGCTATAATCTCATCTGACAAGATACAGAATCCTCTTTCAGCTTCTCTATATGATAAATTGCATTTCGGCTTCTTTCCTGAAAAATGAAGATAAGCATACTCATCGAAACAAACAGCCCCATTTTTCTCGTATACCCGCTTTAGTCTTCCTTTATCCCAACAGAAAAACTCCTTACAGGAGTCATATCCTCTTGCTTTGATTCTCATCAGTTCCGGTACAGCATTCGCTATCTTAATATCTGCTGAACCAATATTGTTCTTCTTCACGATTCTGTCCATTCCGGACATTTCGTCAAAACTGTAGTTTTCCGGATTTTTATATACTGTTTCATATGGAAAAGCGCCACCATTCAGCCTGTATAAGCGATTGATCCGTTCTGAGTTCCTATATAAAATCAGATGACCATATTTTCCAATCGCATCATAGTTGTTTAACATAGCCTCTGTAATATGATCTGATAAATTTCCAAATATCAAATCAACATCACAATGCCCCCAAAATTCATACCCTTCCAGCTTGTCGGCAAGAGCCAAGCCATACAATGGCTTATAATCACATAGCTTATATGGGTTATCCAGGACACATTCAAATCCGAGTACCCCACTGAACCTGTTCTTTAATTCTCCCATTGGTATTTTCAAAGCTGTGACATTATTAGGCATCTTATCGACATCCTGGTCTGTTACAAGCAGGAAATCAAATTCCGGATTGTATTCACAGGAAAGCAGCCACAAATTAAACCATTCGGGCAACTTTCCATAATAGCAAACAATTAATTTCACCCGCCTATTCATGACCGCTCCTTTCCACTCAATTCATACCTTTTACGAATTCAATTTCATTCAAATATTTTCGGACAACAATCTGCCGATCAAACTCCTTCTCGACCTTTGCCCTGCCTGCGGTTCCCATTGCCATCTTCTGTCCATAAGTCAGACCTATGAACTTCTCCACTTTCTCAATTAGATCCTTGCTATCCTGCTGCTTCACAATATAGCCATTCACTCCATCATCAATTACCTCACGGCAACCGCTTCGATTAGTTGTAATAATCGGTCTGGCGCAGGCAGATGCTTCAAGTAATACATTACTCAATCCCTCTGGGTAGAATGTCGGATGAACAACACAGTGAACTTTCTCATATATCTCCTGCATATTCTTTACGAGCCCATGGTATATGACGATGCCTTTTTCCTGCTGTTCTTTCACAATGTCCTCATAGGCTTCTTCGCAATAACCACAGATATGGAACTGCGTATGAGGGTATTTTCCCTTTATGATTTTCGCCATTTCCAAGTATTGATCAATGCCTTTTTCTTTCATCAGGCGGGCAACAAAGACAAACTCAATTGTATCTTCACCCGGATACTCTACAGGCAAATAATACTGCAGGTTTACACCAGAACCAGGAAGCATCTTATGTTTTCCAAGAGCCAATCCCTTATTTGTGAAGAACTCTTCATTTTCCTTATTTTGAAAGAACACAGTCTGCGCCTTCCTTAATCCATATCGATACAGTGAAAGCGTAATTTTCTGCATCATTCCACCGTTCTCTACTGCCGAACCCAGTCCAGTGATATTGGCTACATAAGGAACATTTAATGACGCACAAGCCGCACCACCATAAACATTCGGCTTAATTGTGTATGTAAAGACGATATCCGGCTTTTTCTCTTTTATAATTCTTTTATAAGACTGCATCAGTTTTAAATCCTGAACTGGATTTGTGCCATGCCTCGATATCTCGGTTTTAATAACCTCACACCCAAGTGCTTCTATATCAGGAATCATATCTCCTTCCGGCAACGATGCATAAACAGTATGCCCATCTGATATCAAGCACTCTAAAAGTTCTTTTCTGAATTTGTAAAGTCCAATATCATTATTGGCTAATATTAAGATACGCACTGCCATTGTCTCCTTCACCAACTGTAATACAGCCCATCCTTATTTCTGAACCATATACACCGCATACCTAACTTCTCTGGTGCTACAAAATCCTTTTTGATGTTGTCACCGACATAACACATTTCTGAATACTCAACATCCAGCTTCTCTTTCATCATACGAAACGCTGTGTCATTCGGCTTTCTGTATTCAATACCGCCAAGCTCGTCTGTGATAATAACGTGGTCTACATATTTTTCAATTCCAAGGGCTTCAATCTTCGCCCTCTGCCCTTCTGGTCTGCCGTCTGTGATAATACCCAACTTATAACCGGCTGCTTTCAGCTGAACTAACATGTCCAACACTCCATCATATAGATGAATGTCTGGCTGCTGGAATCGGTAGGCTCTCAAGCATTTCTGCTTCAATTCATCTGTGTAGATTCCTTCATTCTTCAGCACCTCATCAAAGGCTGATTTGCCTTTCTCAAATGCCCTCCACAGTTTTCCTTCACAATCCTCAACCTGTGGCAGGATGCCGGCTACCGCATGGTATCCGCTTCGGACATATTTCTTTTCTCCATAGAGTGTATCGTCAAGATCAAAGATGATGGCTTTCAATCCAGCTATGTATTGATTTACTTCTGTAACCTGGCTAATTTCTATCATCAATTCAACCCTTCATCTACACACACGCTCTGGTCGAACCTGCTGTACACGGCACCGTCCTTCGCAGCCTTCGCCGCATACTCAAGCTTCTCACCACACAGCATACGGATCACAGCCTTTGCGGAATCGGCTCCGGCTTTAATGCTTAGAGGAGCGCCGCCACCAAATCGTGGATTAATTTCTATGTAATAATCGTCACCGGTCACATCATCACGGATAAGCTGCACTGTAATCTGACCGCAGGGCTTGAAGTCCTTAATCAGCATCTGCATTTCAGCAATCATGATATCATCCTGCGTGATTCTAGTTTTCAGAACCTCACCGGCTCTGACAGCAATACGCTCTCTCGGCGTGATGTACACAGGATTTCCTTCATAATCACAGAAGATGTCGATGGTGAATTCCCTGCCTGAAATGAACGGCTGGATGATGTAGTCGCCTATCTTCTCGGCGTACACTCTTAAATTCTCGATGCTCTTCACTTTATACGCATCAATACTGGAACTGCCGTCCTTGGGTTTAATGAACGCAGGAAAGCCTACAGTGCCCTTTCTCACTTCTTCTTCATATTTTTCTACCGTGTTGACCGGCAGAGGAGATTTCAACCCAAGAGAAATGAAATAATCTGCTGTGTAATTCTTGTCTCTACATAATTTGACCTTATCTACAGCACTGATAAGAACCTTAGTGCCTATAGCTTCGAATTTATGCTTATTCTCTGCCAAAAGCAGAAGGTCCGTATCAATGGTAGGAATCAAGCAGTCCACACCTGCTTCTTCGCAAATCCGGAGAAGCTGTGGAATGTACTGCTTGTCCTTAATTCTGCAAACGATTTTCGTTTCATCGCAAAATTGCAAAGCCGGAGCATCTGTTACTATGTCTGCCCCAATGATCGTCAAATCCACATTCAGCTCATTCGCAGCTTTGCGGAATGCCTGCATCAATTCCACACGACGCCCAACGCTGGTAAACAGTATTTTATTACTCTTTTTCTTCATTTCTGCTCGCTCCCACTTTTTCGTTCGAGCCTTATAACTCTCTCATCACCTGACGTATAACCATAAAACTCTCGGCATTCCTTACACCAACAGTCGAGCCACGAAGCCTTGATAATGCTTCTATGGCCTCTAGGGAACGTGGGTGTGGGAACTCTTTTATCTGGGTTTCAAAGCACGCCATAGCCCGTTTCTTTATCTCTATAAACTCTGTAATATCGCAATAGCAATTCGGTTGAAACATATTATCAACCGTTGGTGTGTTCCACTCCGTCTCAGACAAAGTTTCATATGCATAAATCGCGTTAAGCTGAGGATTTTCAATCGGTCTTAAAGCAACCATTGCGGCCTTTGCAACCTCAGAGTGGTCAATGTGCATATCTCCTTTGTGTGGAATATATGCAATATTAGGTTTTAATTCCTTTACTATCTTATCGAACCGAGAATTTACCTCTATTGTCGGGGTGTCCTTAATAGCTACCACTGGCAGTTCAAGAAATAGCGTGTCTTTGACCCCCAATAGGTTATGTGCCTTAATAGCCTCGTCTTTTATACGTTGTACTAATTCAGGATTACTAAGGAGGCTTGTTGCTTCACAAACATAAACCTCGTGCCCCGCTTTTGCGTACTTTGCAATTGTTCCACCAACACCTAAAACCTCATCGTCATTATGAGGTGCAAAAACCAATACTCTCATACTCATCACCTATTTCAGCTTATGCCCTACAAACATTTTCACTGAATCGACATTTTCATACTCCCAGACACGGATAAGGCCATCTACACCAACAACATCAAAGTGGTCTGTATGGATTTCACATATTTGTCCCGGAATACCTATATATTTTTTATTCTCTAAAAAATCAGCTTTCCATATAATAATCTTGTGATTACCATCATACATGCCAAAAGCACCAGGATATGGTTTACTCACAGCTCGTATTAATCTTTGAATTTTCTCTACCGGCTCTTTCCAATCAATTAACCCATCCTCCGGCCTTCTTATTAAAAGGTATATAGCATCTTCTTCGTTTTGCTTTTGTGGTTTCAAAGTACCGTTAAGAATCTGTTTCAAAACCTTTGGTGTTAATTTTTTAAGAGCATCACAGAGTTTTCTCTCTACATCTACAGCGTAATCAGAATCTTCGATTACATATTCTTCTTGACCCAGAATGTCACCTGAATCCATTCCTTCATCTATTAAAAACAGACTGCACTTTGTTTCGTGGACTCCCAGCAGCACCTGCCAGACCATAGCTGCACGACCACGATATTTAGGCAGTGGTGTTGGATGGAAGCCAACCACTCCACACTTAGCTATATCAATAATCTCCTTGCTGACTATCTGCGATAATCCAATCACAAAAATATAGTCCGGATCTATATCACGAATAATCTCGATATTATCCGCTGTACCAATTTTTCTAAATTTAGTATAGGGAATCCCGTTCTCCTCTGCGGTTTTGTGTATTGGGTAGTACCCAGACACATTTTCAGAAAACTGCTCATCGAGAGAAAAAACCATATCCACAGGAAACCCCATATTTATCATTTCCTGCAGTACAATCTGACTAGATATTACTGAGCCAATTAAAACTGATTTCATACTTTATCCTTCTTTGTTCCCATGAACTCACTATTCGTTGCACAACCATCCTCATTAATTCCTTCTCTCTTAACAACAATCGCTATCGTCCAGAAGAGAATTTTTAAATCCAAGAGGAAAGAAACATTATCAACATATTCCAAATCAAGCTCGAACTTTTTATCCCATCCAGCACTGTTTCGGACTCGTGACATGGCAAGCCCTGTCAAACCCGGTCTCACTTCATGACGCCGATGCTGTTCCGGGGTGTACCGATCCAGATATTTAACAAGAAGTGGTCTCGGACCTATCACAGACATATCGCCTTTTATGATATTGAAAGCTTCCGGGAGTTCGTCTAGGCTGGTACTTCTTAATATTCTCCCAAACTGGCGCTCGGTGAAATGGCGGTGAGCCTCCGTTAATTCGTGGTATTTAGGTACCTGATTTCCACCGCCTTTTCACGGAGCGGTTCCAGCCCTCAC
>JAJQGL010000041.1 GCA_021200535.1 Clostridiaceae bacterium
GTTACGTACCAATTTGAGCCATTCAAAATTTCCGACTAGATTTTGAGCCATGCGTTTTTCTGTTTCTGCCGTTTCAAAATTTCAATCGCCTCATCCGTTAATTCCCCTGTCCGAGGACCAGTCTGTAACAGAAACTTGTATTGGGACGAACAGTTCTTTTCTTCATGCTAATCCAGTAGTCAAACCATGCTTTAACAGTCATTTCCTCCGGAAAATTCAAATTACTATGTTCATCTTGATATTGTGAATCTGCCAGCCACTGTCTGCACTCTTGTAATTTTCGGAATAATTTTTGTTTACGCTTTCCATGTTTTGTGGTGTACCTACCGACATAGAATTCATCTGACCTCTGGTTTATTCCTACGCCCAGCTCCTTTCCTCGTAAATCTTTACCCATAGGGCAACAGCTCCTTTCTGCCAAAAGAGCCTTAACACCAACTTAGAGTGTACCATACAAAGGCTCAAAAGTAAAATATTAAATTTCTATATTATCTGAAAACTCCACCACTTGCATTTTCTTTGTTCCCTGGAAATAGCAATGAACAAACATATCCAAAACTGCCGTTACTGAAGACGGTGAAATTGCTGAAAATAATATTTATGGAATTGATTACGATAAGATCAGAGAAGAAGAAAAATACGATGGCATGTACGCTATCTGTACCGGTCTGCTAGACGATGATGTTAGCGATATCATAAGGGTTAATATTTCTTAGGTAACATAATTTTTTTCATCATATTTTCTATCTTTAAATTCATAAGATTATAACTCCCTTCCGTTTATCTAATCCTTATCTACAGTCTCCATCAGCCGGTCAAAGTCACTTTGATACAACCGATCCTGAATTACTCGGTA
Organism: Clostridiaceae bacterium; assembly: GCA_021200535.1. Taxonomy (GTDB): domain Bacteria; phylum Bacillota; class Clostridia; order Lachnospirales; family Lachnospiraceae; genus Butyribacter. The sequence goes on from JAJQGL010000041.1 coordinate 857, forward strand.
TTGCTCGAACTCACTTTCTGCAAATGCCTTTGCAATCGCTGCCGTCACTTTTCCCTTATCCTGCAACACCTCTGCATCATTAAACTGCAAAAAAGCATCCAACTTGGAAGCCCAATCCTCCATTGTCATCGGAATATGCCGCCTTGCCTGTCTGGTCGCATAATCCAGATACATTGTGACAATCTCATTCAGTTCCTGCATTTCATCCGCAGAAAGATTCTTCATCAAAAATCTGACCATTGATCAATCGCTCTTTATCCAACACATACCCCTGTTTTGTAAAAGTATCTAATACCTTTGTCGCCCACTGGCGAAACTGCGTTGCCCTGGCAGAGTTCGTCCGATATCCCACAGCAATAATGGCAGACAGGGAATAAAATTTGTATTAATATGTTTTTCCGTTATCTGCAACTTGTGCAAAATTTGCACAAGTTGATTCTTCCAATAATTCCTTACTTTCAAAAATATTTTTCAAGTGCTTTGTAACTACACTCCGGTCTACATCAAAAAGCTGCGCGATTGCTTTCTGTGTCAGCCAGACATCATGGTTTTGCACCCGCACTTCAATTCCATCTTCTCCTGCATCCTTTGTGAACACGAGAAAATCAACGGTACTATTGCGTATTTGCAGTTTTTTGCCTGTTTTTTCTATATCGTTTTCTTTATCCTGATGTGTCATAACACACTTGCCACCTTTCATTCCTGAGCTGCTTTCATCGAATGAATCAATATCATTATTATACCGCAGACTGGTTTTTCTGTCATATGCACTTTAGCTTCAATCAATCCAAAAAGTTTTTCATAAACAACGCTCAAAACATAAGATATGGCAAACACTGCCACAACAGACACAGGGATTATAATGTAACTGAATGCAGGTCCAATAGTTAGTTTTCTTACTAAGTACCCTACCCCCACACGCCTGCGTGGAACAAATAAATCAAAAATGTTTTTGACGAAAGTTTCACAGACTTCCATTTTATATCAAACATCGAAAAACCTGCAAATATAAAAATTGATGCAAGTGCCACCACAGGATTCATCGGACCAATCAAAGTATACTTTAGATCCGCTTCAGCAATTCCCTGCATAAAATACTGATATTGGACAAATGATAGCCCTATTTCAAGAATAACGCCAGCCACTATCATCAAAATTCCTCGTGTGTTATTTTTCTTATTCTTAAACTTTTCCTTCACAGTATATCCCAACAAAAAATATCCCAAATATGCAAAAGATTTTATACCCCAATGAACCTTAAACTCTGATGTCCAGCCACTCAGGGTACATACCAGCATCAAAACACCTATATTGGCAAATGTCTTTCTGTAGTAATATCTGTACTCTGCATTTTTGTCATTGCCAAGAGCAAAAGCTCCCGCCATCATAATAAAACACGGAACAGCAAACCTGGGCATCTTGTTATACAGGATTGTGCTGACTAGTATAATGTCTCGTTCATGCTTCCTGTCCGGTATCCCATTAAATCCAGCGTCACATAAGAAAAACCATATTTTTTAAATTGTGTGTTAATCCTTGTCCGCACTCCCTCTTCCACAATTTTTCCAAACTCCTGCGGCATAATCTCAATACGGGCAGCTGTTCCGTGGATACCGGACACGGTTCCATGGATACCGGACACGGTTCCATGGATACGGACACGCACCTGTTTAAAACCAAGGTCCAGCAGCAACTGTTCCGCCCTGTCTATCATCTGTAACTTTTCTTCACTGATAGTTTCGCCGTATACAAAACGAGAAGCCAGACAGGCAAAGGACTGTTTATCCCAGGTTGGAAGCGCAAACTCTTTGGACAGACTGCGTATTTCCTCTTTTGTAAACTCTGCATACCGAAGCGGGCTTGCAATTCCCAGCTCTTTGACAGCAATCAGCCCCGGACGATAATCATCATTATCATCTACATTTGAGCCCTCAGCAACCGCTGCAACGCCATTTTCTTTTGCTATGGCAAGGATTTTCACAAACAGCTCATGTTTGCACAGATAACAGCGGTTCTTTGGATTCTGGCGAAAACCATCTATATCCAGTTCCTCCGATTCGAAAACAATATGCCGGATTCCCCGCTCTTTACAGAAATCCTTTGCTTCTTCTAACTCTCTTTTCGGAAACAAATGGGAAGAAGCCGTTACCGCAATCACCTGATTTCCCAGTGCCTTCACTGCCGTATGCAGCAAAAAAGCAGAATCAACACCACCTGAAAAAGCAACCGCAGCACTGCCCAAACTTTTCAAGTAATCCAGTAACTTCTGATATTTTAAATTTATTTTCTGATTATCTAGAGCTAATTTATGATTTTTCATGTTTCCTCCAACGCCTTATAATTAAAGATCCACCATAATAATATAACATAAAATGAAAATTTAGTGTACTTATTAATTGTCATTGACATTTAATTGTCACATTTTTTTTAATAATAAACTTTAATAGATCATGAATCTATCAAAAAGAGAAATTGGCTATTTGTGCAGGAGCGTCACAAATAGCTTTAATGGCATCCCGTCGCATAAAACGCTCCAGAATGGAGATTAAAATGAAACTTTATAAGAACAGATTTTTTTACTTACTTTGTTTTTAGTTACAATACTTGCAGGCTGTAACACAGCGTCAGATTCAGGAGACAGCACAGGCGAATTGCCGCTTGAAAAATACTATCTGGTAACAAATGTATATGGCGACGGACAAAAACCGTGGTATGTTGTACTGGAATACAACTCGTCAATTAACCCTGACAGCGTATCCGCAGATGACTACGAAGTTGAGAATTATGATATCACAAATGTCTATGTAAATTCTGAAACATCGCTCCCTGATGAAAGTACGGCTGGAAACTATGTTTTGATTGAAATGTCGACTGACTACACAACGGCTAACTATGGCGGCAGTGATTCCAGCGCAGGTTTCGGAAACTTGGAAAATGAAGATATAGATGAATCCAATTCAGAAAAAAGCTCTGACCGCCCCGATTCAGACAATTTCAAAGGTTCCAAAGATTCCGAGGATTCTGATGCTTCCGGAGATTCTAAAATTCAAAAAAGCCCGGAATCTTCTGAGACTTCCGAAGATTCCGAAAATTCAAGACGAGGCGGCGGAAGCGGAAACAACAGGGGACGGAGTATGTCCGCGTCTGCATCGCTTAGCAATCAGATGACTGTGACTTTCAGGCAAACTGGCAGCATTTCAACTGAGGACGGCTCTTTACTGGACGCCTGGGATGAAAGCTGTTCCACCGAATATGCAAATAATGTAAACCAGTTGGTAGAAAACTTTACCCAATACACCTTTACCTTGTCAGATGGCAGCACAATTATGTACAGCCTTTATCTGCCGGACGGCTATGAAGAAAGCACCGACTATCCGCTCGTCCTGTTTATGCCAGATGCAACAGGAGAAGGAAGTGACGAGTATCTTGCCCTGACAGAAAGTCTTGGCGGCGTAATATGGACAACGAAAGAATGGCAAAGTGAACATGAATGTATTGTGCTTGTACCACAATACGAAAGCAGTAATACAAAAGATCCTGCTTACACAATGGAACTGGTAGAGGAAATTGCCAGCCAGTACAGCGTGGATACTGCAAGGAAATATCTGGTTGGACAGTCCTCAGGAACAATCCGTTCCATCAAGCTGTTCATTGACTATCCGGACGAATTTGCCGGCGGTCTGCTGGTCGCCGGACAAACAGACTCTGCATACACCGATTCTATGTCACAGCTTTCTACACAAAATATCTGGATGATATGTTCGGAAGGTGATGCAAGGGCGTATCCCGGAATGACCGAAATCACAGATGCCGTGGAAACTGCCGGAACCACAGTAACCACAGCACAATGGTCTGCTTCCCTTTCTGATGAGGAACAAGAAACGCTGGCAGAAAAGCAGGCATCCGCAGGAACTTCAATTAACTGGACAGTATTTGATGCGGAAACTGTAATGAGAGATGATGTAACCGCATCAGATGCAACCGAACATATGAATACCTGGCGGGTGGCATATGATTTAAACACCATCCGTGAATGGCTGTTTGAACAAACAAAATAATGCTAATATTTAGGTCTTTTTAAAAAATATTCTATACAAAAAAGCGGCGATATGCCGCTTTTTTGTATACTGTTACCACTCACTCATCGAATTTTTTTTGCATTTCTATCTGCCAGATATCACCTTAATCTCTTGATTCGATAGCTATCAAAACACCCTCACCAAATTCAAGCAGCGCAGCATCCTTTTTTTCCGCCAGCTCATTGCTGACACCAATGCTTTCTCCCAGAGTGAAATTCCTGCCCTCCAGCTCATATTTAAACCCGCGCAAATAAACAGCACTCACCTCTTCCGTAAATGGAATGAGGGAAATATAATTTCCAAACATTTCTTCCCGGCGAAAAATATGGCTGTGATCCAGAAGATAAATCCGGTTGTGCGGATCAATAATATACGCCGGAATCCCATAGGATAAAGGCTTCATCAAAATATTAACATTTGCCAGAAAATGATCCAGCCTTCTCCCTGTCGCCCCCAAAATCAAAATTTCAGACGGAAGCCTGTCTACTACCCAGTCCAAAACCAAATGCATATCCGTTGCATCCTTTTCGGCCGGATAGCGCACAAGCCGGATTTTTTGAGAATCTTCTGCCTCCTGATTTTCATATTGAAGCAGGATTTCCTTCGAAACACTGTCAAAATCTCCCATTGCATAATTTACAGGCAGCCCCAGTTGAAAAGCAATATCCAGTCCCGAATCTGCACAAACAATCGTATTAATTTCGCACTTTGCAAGGTATTCCCTGCAAAACATAAGATCAATCTCCCCGCCGCCAATAATTAAAGTTCTTCCAAACATCCCCTTCTCCTGTCCTCTGTTATTTTTTCATTTTCTGTTTTTCAGCACAATGCTATACGCGCTGCACACCAATACATATACCGTATTTTTACATTCTCTGTTTTTTGATCAGCTCTCTTTGCAGGTCAAATATGTACCGCAAAAGCCTCCTGTCTGAGCGCAGCAAAACACATCCGTAATAATAATCATAGCGGTTTGCATAATCCTGCATAGGCACCTTGCGCACTACCAGCGCCTTAACAGAAAGATTTCCATATGGCGAAGGAATGTCAAAGAAAAGGCTGTCATCTAATTCCAGTCTTATATTGCAATATATCCCCACCCCATTTTCGCTGACGTCTTTAATCAGACCTTTGACCATATGCGGCTGCCTGACAGCTTCGAGCAATTCCTGTTCATCCTGCTCTGACCGTCCCTCTTCTTCAGGCGGAAGGGATGGCACATCTGCATATTTTTCTGGCTTGCCCGGAATCGCGTAGTATCCAAACATCGAATCCTCCAAAAGCCTGACACGATATGCATTCCTCCGGTTAAAGCTTTTGCCCGGATCCGTGATCATAAAATAGTGTACCGGATCACCGTCTAACTTTGCCAGCCCTGCCTTTACATTCGTCCATTCCCACATAACCTCCTGATCACGGTAAATTAGACGAATCTTATCCGTAGGCTGAAACATAAAAAAGCGGCCGTTTGACGCAATCGCAGAAACACAAACGCGCTGGCTATTTGTATCCTCTACCTTACTGACCAGACGATAGCGATACTCATCTCTTTCGACAAAAATTTCCAAGGTCCTTCCTAAAGGAATTTTTTCAAGAAGCATTTCTTATTACCTCCCCCATTTTTTTTACATTCCTTTGAATATCCCCAATAAAAACTGCCGTCCCCGCGACAGCAATATCAACCCCGTGTGATATGATTTCCGCAGCATTTTCCACACAAATGCCGCCATCCATTTCTATATTATAGCATAAACCTTTCTCTTTCTGAAACCTTCTTAAGGAATCTACTTTTTGCAATGTCTCCTTCATAAATTTCTGTCCTCCAAACCCCGGATGGACACTCATCACCAGTACCAGGTCAACCAGCTCCAGATACGGAAAAAGTACATCTACTTCCGTTTCCGGATTGATCGCAATACCACATTTTATATTATGCCGTGAAATTTCCCTCAGGGTTTCCCCCACATCATGGCACGCCTCTGCATGTACTGTAACCGAATCAGCCCCACATTCGACAAAGTCTGAAATATAGCGAATTGGTTCCTGCACCATGAGATGCACATCAAAAAAAAGATTTGTGTGTTTTCGGATTGAGGCAATCAACGGCATACCAAAAGAAATTGACGGTACAAACATACCATCCATGACATCCACATGTAATATCCTGACGCCGCATGCCTCCAGCTGTGCAATCTGCTTCCCCAGGCAATTAAAATCCGCCGCTAAAATAGACGGTGCAATCTGACTCATGTTTTTCTCCCCTTTTTAATACTTTTTCCGTCCAGCCAGCTCCCTGTAAAACTGCCGGTATGTTTCATAGCGCCTCTTCGATATTTCGCCTGCTTCAACCGCCTGTTTCACTGCGCATTCAGGCTCATGAATATGAACGCAGCCCTGAAAACGGCATCCCTGCTGACGCAGGGCAAACTCCGGATAAAACTCTTTGAGTGCCTCCTTTTCCATTTCCGGCAATTCCAATGATGTAAAACCCGGTGTGTCCATTGCATAGGTTTTCTCTCCCAAATAGAAAAGCTCCGAATGCCTTGTCGTATGTTTTCCTCTTTTTATTTTTTCACTGATCTCCCCAATCTCCATCTGTGCTTCCGGAAACAATATGTTCATTACGGAAGATTTCCCCACGCCAGATGGACCGGCAAAGACCGTCGTTTTCCCCTCCAGAAGAACATACAGCTGTTCCATCCCCTCCCCGGAAATGGTACTGGTAACGCAGACAGGATATCCTGCCGCGTCATACTGTCTCTGCAAATCCTCCAGCTCTTCCCTGCTTCCCTCATCTGATTTGTTAAAACAGATATATACAGGCAGCTTCTGCATTTCCATTGTCAAAAGAAACCGGTCCAGCAGATTCAGATTCGGCTTCGGATAAGACGCTGCAAAGATAACGACCGCCTGATCTACATTGGCAACAGCGGGACGGATAAGGCAATTATCCCGTTTAAAAATCTCCGTCAGGTTTCCGAGCTGCTTTTCCCCATCTAAAAGCTCCACCCTGACATTATCACCAACCAGGGGTTTTATCTTCTGATTTCGAAATATCCCCTTTGCCCTGCATTCCAGGATTCCCTGCCCTTCTACGTGGACATAGTAAAATCCCGCAACGCCGCGAATAATCTTCCCTTCCATTATTTTGCGACCTTTTTGAACTCAATATTGAATGAACCGTCGACCATATCGTCTCCCTTACTCATTGTAATCACACCGTTGTTTTCACTCCAACCATATATCTCAAATTTCTTCGGAAAATCATCATAACCAAGCGTGCCGGAATATACCGTGCGCGATTTGCCATCCTGTGTCAGAATCAGCTTAATCACAGCCTCTTCATCCTCATATTCAAATGGATTTGCATTAATGGTTACGGTACCAACATATTCGTATTCCGTCTCCGTCGTCGGAGATGGCGTTGCCGTCTGTTTTGCCCCAAGGCTGACCGTATACTCGACAACGGTTCCCACTTCTACCTTCGTACCTGTTTTTACTGACTGCGCCGTCACAACATCCTGCGCGTATTTATTGGAATATACATAATTAACCGCCTTGCCGGACAAACCGACATCTGCCAGACGTTCCTCTGCCACATCAATGGATCTTCCGACAATATTCGGAACCTTCACTGTATCGCTTTTCGGCCCTTTGCTGATAATCAGTGTCACAGCAGAATTTTTCTTTACGCTGGTTCCAACGACAGGATCCGTTCCGCAAACCATTCCTTCATCAACGGAATCGCTGTACTGGCTTGTTGTCCCGGCAACCGTCAATCCCAAATCCTCCAGTGCCGTCATGGCATCTGTCTGCGAATAATTCTCTACATTCGGAATGGTAATTCCACTTTCTTCTTTACTATAGGTAATGGTAATACGGCTGTACTCCTCTACCTCTTCTCCCTCTTCCGGATCCTGCGCCAATACAATATTAGGATCCTCTGTGGAAGATTCTTCCGCCTGCAGACGATATTTTAAATTCTTCTGATCAAGCATTTCCTCTGCTTCTTCCAGAGTATAACCTACAATATTAGGAACTTCAACCATGCCGGCGGATGCCGTTGCTTCGGCAGTTGCCTCCACTTCGGCAGCTTCGTCGTCTGAGGATCCGCCGCCCCACCAGCCGGCAACCCTTCCGATGATCAGTAAAATCACCACGACGATAATCACTGCGACAATTCCGCTGCATATTTTTAAAATGCGCTCCAGCTTTGGGTCAAGCGCGTCTTCATTTAAAAGTTCCTCCTCCGTATCTGTGTTTTCCCCTGCATCCACACGCTTCGATGAATCCTTAACCGCACGGACAACATCATCTGACAGCTTAATCGTCGGCGAATCATCTGTCATTTCTTCTATTACTACATAGTCGCCATCCGGTTCAGATACCGCACGGCGTAAATCCATAATCAGAGAAGCCGCATCCGCATAGCGTAAATCCGGTTTTTTCTGCATACATTTCTGTACAATTCTGGAAAGGCTTCTCGGAATTTCTGCATCCAGATCCTGCAGATTAACCGCTTCGTCATGCACATGAGCATATGCCACCGCAACGGTGCTGTCCCCTTCAAAGGGAACTTTCCCGGATAACATCTCATACATCGTTACACCCAGGGAATAAATATCACTCTTCTCATCGCTGTAGCCGCCTCTTGCCTGCTCCGGGCTGATATAATGAACCGATCCCATCGCATTTGAGGTAATTGTATTAGAGGTTGCCGCTTTTGCAATTCCAAAATCTGTTACCTTGACCTTACCCTCTTTTGAAATAATAATATTCTGCGGCTTGATGTCCCTGTGAATTATATTATTTTTATGCGCCTCTTCAATCCCCTGCGCAATCTGGATTCCAATTCCAATCGCTTCATTTAATTCAAGACGGCCCTTGCTCTCAATAAATTTTTTTAATGTGATGCCCTCAACCAGCTCCATCACAATATAATATAAACTGTCATCCTCACCGACATCATAGACATTTACAACATTCGGATGAGACAGGCCCGCTACGGACTGTGCTTCTGCGCGGAATTTTGCAACAAATTTCGCATCGCTGCTGTATTCCTGCTTCAATACCTTGATTGCAACATTTCGATTCAGCCGAAGGTCCCTGGCATTGTAAACGTCTGCCATTCCACCGGTCCCTACTTTATCAACAATCTCATATCTCTCACTAATCAACATCCCTGGACTAATCATACTTTCCTCCATTCTCCTATCAGGTAAATGACTCCGCCTTATCTTCCTGCCTTTTTATTCGATTACAATGAAAATAACAGTAATATTATCGTCTCCCCCGCATTCATTCGCCTTTTCAATCAATGTCCCGCACACATTTTCCACTTTCCCGGTATGCCTGACTATATATTCCATATCCTCATCATCCAGCATATTTGACAAGCCGTCACTGCACATCAGGACAACATCTCCGCTCTGTACCGCCACTTCAAAGTAATCCGCACTAACCTGTTCATCCGTTCCCAGAGCTCTTGTGATAATATTCTTCTGAGGATGTATTCTTGCCTCGCTTTCGGTAATATTGCCCTGCTTTACCAGTTCCTCTACCAGCGAATGGTCATCTGTAATCCGGGAAATCCGATCCCTGATCAGATACAATCTGGAATCACCGATATTTGCAACATACATGGTATGGTCCTGTATCGTGCAGGCAACCATTGTCGTGCCCATCCCCTCATATTCAATATGTTCTTTTGCAGCATGATACACTGCGGCATTCGCTGTTGTCACCGCCTCTTCAAATATACTGACCGGTGTTTTATGTTCTGAAGTTTCAATCGATTGCACAAGATTTTCAATACACAGCTTTGACGCCTGATCGCCTGCTTTATGTCCACCCATTCCATCTGCAACAACAAACAGATTCCGGAAACTACCTAATTCGTTTTCGCTGCAATAAAATGAATCCTGATTCATACTGCGTTTTCGCCCTACGTCAGTCTTCGAAAATGCCTTCATGTAGTTTCCCTCCTTCGTTTTTATTTCGTAATTGTCCACAGGCAGCGTCAATATCCCTGCCCATTTCTCTTCTAATAGTAACATTAATCTTATTTTTTTCAAGTAGCAATTTAAATTCCTCAATGCGGCTTCTGCCGGAACGCTGCCCCATTCTGCCCTCTACCGGATTCAGCGGTATCAGATTGACATGACAGTTCAGCCCCCTTAACAGCCCGGACAATTCCTCCGCTGCCCCTGCCGAATCATTTACTCCGTCTACCATGCGGTATTCAAAAGGTTTCGTTCGTTTTTTATCTTCTATATAAACTT
>JAJQGL010000065.1 GCA_021200535.1 Clostridiaceae bacterium
AGTTCCATTTCGCCGACATTTCGGACTTTGTTAAGGCGCAAATCGAGCGTGGATGACTCAACCGAGGCCAGATACTCCTCAATTGCTTTCCACATCTGATTATCTAAATGGTTTTGTATATATTCTTTAAATGAACGATTCTGTACCATTTTCTCACTTCCCAACTACATTTTACACTATATGAAATTATTTGCAATAAAGCACATTTTTTTCCTCCATATATGTACACATCTTTTTCATAGCCACAACCCTCAAAAAAGTAATTTCATAGCCACAACCTACCAAAAAGCAGTTTTATAGCCACAACCATATTTTTTGCTTTACGCCGATATGTTTTGTCACAAAATAAAAAGGGCACATCAGCAAATATGAGTAGCACCATGCTTAAATTACAAAAACCCTTTTTTCAAGCCTAACTTAATTTTCCCCTTGACATCAATACGATAGTCTCGACGTGCCAGCTCATTCCAAACATATCGCAAGCCCTCACCCGCCTCAATTCATATCCCCTGTCGCACAAATATCTTAAATCCCTGGCCAGCGTTGCCGGATCACAGCTCACATAAACAATTTTCTCCGGATTCATTTTCACCACAGTGTCCAGAAGCTTTTCATCGCAGCCCTTTCTCGGCGGATCAAGAGTAACCACATCTGCTTTCATCGCACCGCCGCTTTTCTCATACTGCTCCGGAACAACCTGTTCCGCAGCCCCTGCAAAAAACTCTGTATTTTCTAATTGATTCAACGCAGCATTTTTTCTGGCATCCTCCACCGCCTGCGGCACAATCTCCACACCGCATACCTTCGCAGCCTTCTGTGCCAGAAACAAAGATATTGTGCCAATCCCGCAATAAAGATCCCAGACAATTTCTCCCCCTTTTAAGTCCGCAAATTCCAGTGCAGTTTCATACAAACGCCTTGTCTGCAAAGGATTTACCTGATAAAAAGACAGCGGGGAAATCTGATATTTAATCGATCCAATTCTATCCTCAATTCTATTTCGGCCATATAACACAGATATTTTGGAACCTAAAATAACATTTGTCTTTTCTGTATTTTCATTAAGGCAAATGCTTTCAATACGAAGCGGAGCCTGTTCCTGCCAAGCTGCAGACTGCCCATTTTCCGGCGATACAGCCTGCTGTGAAAGAGATGCGCCAAAATCACAATGCAACAGCTTGTCTACAAGTTTAGGGGATTCAGGCAGATCATGCCCATTAATAACAAGACAAACCATAATTTCTCCCGTAAAAATTCCGACACGGGTCAAAATATGGCGAACCAGACCAGAATGTGTTTTTTCATCGTATGGAGTAATATGATTTTCCTGCATGAAAGCAAGAACTGTTTCTACAATCAAACGATTGCAGGGATGTTGAATCATACAATCTGTATTCTCAATAATACTGTGTGTTCTTCCAGCATAAAATCCAGCAACCAGTCTGCCGTTTTTATCTTTTCCAACTGGAAACTGCGCCTTATTTCGATAATAATAAGGCGTTTCCATCGACAAAATCGGTTCCATTTTCACAGTGTTATGCAAGGATGAAAAGCCTGTCTCTGACGATGTTTCTGACACTTTTTTTGACATTGCATCTGGTACTGCTTCTGACGCTTTCTCTGATACATTTTCAGAAATCTGTGCCGACACTCCTGATGCTAAAACATGAAATCCTCCAATACGGTTAAGGCAGTCCCTTACCTTGTTTTCCTTCCAGCGAAGCTGACTCGGGTAACTGCAATGCTGCAGCTGGCAGCCGCCGCACTGGCGGGCCACAGGACAGAGTGGTTTCACACGGTCCGGAGAGGGACTCAGAATTTCCAATAATCTGGCATACCCAAAGTGCTTCTTTGTCTTGATCACCCTGACACGTACCCTGTCTCCAGTCATAGCATCCTTTACAAATAATGTATAGCCCTGTATCTTGCCAATGCCTTCCCCTTCCGTTCCCATAGCCTGGATATCAAGCTCAAAAATATCATTTTTCCTGCAGACTATGTCTGTCTGATCATGGTTTCTACTGCTTTTCAAAATGCCATTGCCTTTCCAATTTATTTCTTACGTTTTTGTATATACCCGGAGCTCTGGCGAACATTGGAATCCACATAGCGGCTAAATCCCAGCCAGTCTGTCGTACAATCCGCCTTATCATATATTTCTGTCATCGTTTCCATCCTCGCGTCTGCTTTATCTGCAAAATATAATGCCATCGCTTCTGCTATTGCAGGCTTTTTCGGAGAACCATACTCCAATTCGCCGTGATGCGCTAATATACAATGGCGCAGCTCAGCTGCAAGCTGTTTTGGAAATCCCGGAATCAATGCCGCTTCCCTGCCAATCAATTCTGCGCCCAAAAAGATATGTCCTAAAAGCTGCCCCTCATCGGTATACTCATTAGACGGAAACTCAGACAGCTCCCACATTTTTCCAATATCATGAAATAACGCTGCCGTAATCAACAGATCACGGTCAAGAATCGGATACTGTCCCGCATAAAAATCGCAGATTTTTGCCACCGCAAGGGTATGCTGCAACAGACCGCCCACAAAACCGTGATGAACTGATTTTGCTGCAGAATGTTCTTTAAATTCTTTAATAAATTCAGCATCCTTCACATAATATTTCTCTGCAAGCTCCCGCAAATGCGGTTCCCCAATGGTCTCTACAAGCTGCCTGAGCTCCTGATACATTACTTCCCTGTCGTATTTTGAAGCCGGTATATACTCTGCCGGATCATACTCTCCCTCCTGCGCTTTACGGATTCTATTGACATTCACCTGACGGCTTCCCTGAAAGGTTGTTATCATTCCATCAACCATTATAAAATCCATAGAATCAAAGTTTTCAATTCCATTGTTTAATTCCCAGACCTTTGCATCAATAATCCCTGTCTTATCCTGCAAAATCAGTGAATAATATGTTTTGCCTGCCTTTGTTTTTAAAACCTGTTTTGACTTACACAAATAAATTCCAAAAAATTTATTCCCCTCTTTGTACTGTTCAATATATGTCATTTTCTGCCTCCACATTGCGACTGTTTTTTGGGAAAATCCAGTTTCATTTTTTAGCCGAATAAACAGGGACAATCCTTCTGCATTGTCCCTGCCCGATTTTTAAAAAACATTCTGCGCACTTTTTTAATATCAATGTATAATACTATATATTTAAAACCTTTTTAATCGAAGCCATGATTTTTTCTTTCTCATATGGTTTTACAATAAAATCAAGTGCCCCTGCTGTGATCGCATCTACTACTTTTTCCTGATATCCCATCGCAGAACACATAATAATCTTTGCATCATTATCAATCTCTTTGATTTTCTTTACTGCAGTAATCCCATCCATTTCCGGCATCGTAATATCCATAATCACCAAATCCGGTTTGCTGATTTTATATTTTTCCAGTGCTTCTGTTCCGCTGGAAGCTTCCACAAAATCAAAACCATATCCGGAATCCTCTAATATTTTTTTCAGTGACATACGTACAAATACTGCATCATCTACCAATAATACTTTCATATGTATCCTCCCCCTGTTGCAGCATTTCACCGATTCCTGTATGCGAAATTTCTGCTTTTTTAACTCAATTTTTGTAAACTTAAAACTGTTTTTATATTATCACATTTCTATCTCTGGCACAAGTATGCACCCTTTACTTTTTATGCCCTGTATCTCCCCTTTTTTCCTCATCAAGATAACACTTGCGCAGCTTTTCTAACGCCCTTTTTTCAATACGCGACACATACGATCGGGAAATACCATATTTACTTGCAATTTCGCGCTGTGTTTTTTCCGTTTTTCCATCCATCCCATACCGCATTTGTATAATTTCTTTTTCCCGTTGGCTCAACGCCTGGTCAATATACGCATTCAAATGTGAAATTTGCTCTGTGATTGAAATTCTTTCTACCACATCCTCATCTTCATATTCGATCACGTCAATCAGATTAATCTCATTGCCTTCCTTATCCGAGCCAATCGAATCGTACAAATAAACATCCTTTGCAGATTTTTTGCTGGCACGAAGCATCATAAGCACCTCATTGTCAATACATCTTGCGGCATAGGTTGCCAGACGGATATTTTTTGACGCATCAAAAGTATCAATCCCCTTAATCAACCCAATAGTTCCGATTGAAATCAGATCATCCATGTCTTTGTCACCCATATTATATTTTTTGGCAATATACGCTACCAGCCTAAGGTTTTTCTCTATCAGGCAATTTCTTGCTTCCCTGTCCCCCGCCTGACACCGCTCAATGCACGCCTTCTCTTCTTTCGCACTTAAAGGTTTAGGAAAAGATTGCACCACGGACACCTCATTTCGATATCCTTATATCCTATGCGGGGCAAAGTTTGTTCGTGCTTTTCCTAAAAAAAAGAGCCTTTCCGCAATTTCACCACAGCACAGACGGTATGCCGTTTTTATTTTCACCACAACTCAAACGGCATGCCATTTTTACTTTCTTGCACAGCTCAAACGGTATGCCTTTTTTATTTTCTTGCACTTCATAACGAAAGCCGCTATAATCAAAATAAAAACAACGCTACGCAGCAAGTGAGGGATTACCATGAGATTTCATGCATTAGAAAAATATACTAAAATATCCGGCAGAACGCTGTACCGGAACGACGTTCGTTTCCTTGGCTACAGCGGTACCTCTGTTTCATTCCGCTTTATAGGGAAAAAAGCCGTGGCACATATTCTTTCAGACACCGCGCACTTTGAAGAATTTCACCGTGCCTGGGCTGCCGTTTTTATCAATGGCAGCATCACTCCTAACCAGCGCTTTTGCATAAACGCCGACGAAGCTGATTACATATTATACGAATCAGAGACAGCCGAAGAGGTAACCATTACGCTAATGAAATATTCCGAACCGGAATATGCGCCGCTCGGCATAAAATGGATTGAGACGGACAGTGCCAGCCTGCTTGCCCCGCCAGAGCCCCGAAAACGAAAAATACAGATTATCGGAGATTCCATCACCTGCGGCTATGGCGTAGAAGGCAGCCTGCGTGAGCCAATCCACCGAACCAGTACGGAAAATCCATGCAAAGCATATTCCCTTCTCACTGCACAGGCTTTAAACGCGGAATTAGAATTGATTGCATGGAACGGAAAAGGGGTTATCACAGAATATGTCGGTGAGGAAGATAATCTGCCCCATGCAGATTGGTTAGTACCGATGCTGTACGAATACACCGATGCCGGATGTGAGAGAGATGTTTTCCATACAGCAAAAAAAGAATGGGAAAAGTGGGATCACTCCAGCTATCAGCCTGATCTGGTTCTTATCAATCTTGGAACCAACGATGCCAGCTATACCAGAGATATTCCAGAGCGCAGCCGCTGCTTCAAAAATGCATATCTCTCCTTTTTAAAACGGATCCATGACATCCATCCCAACGCAAAAATCCTATGTGTGCTTGGAACTATGGAGCAACGGCTCTGCAGCACAGTTGCTGCTGCTGTAAACACATTCCAGGAAGATATTCCAGACACAAAAAATTGCGCCGAATTTCTTTCGCTTCCTCTCCAAAAAGAAGAAGATGGATTTGGAACCTTCTGGCATCCCACAGCCGTCACACAGAAAAAAACGGCTGACCTTATAACAGAAAAAATCCGAAAACTGATGGATTGGAACGATTGATTTACAAAAAAAACCCTTCCTTTCACAGATGAGCCGGCCTTCAAAAGCCGAACCGAAAATCCAACGGTTGAAAGCCATTTCAATCTCTGTGAATGGAAGGGTTTGCACTGTCACAAAACAAACGATTAGTCTGTCGTATATGGCATAATTGCTACGTGTCTGGCACGCTTAACAGCTACTGTCAATGCACGCTGATGCTTTGCACAGTTGCCTGTAATCCTTCTTGGAAGAATTTTCCCTCTTTCAGACACATATCTTTTTAATTTGTTTACATCCTTATAGTCAATGTAATCATTTTCTTTGTCTGCACAAAATACACATACTTTTTTTCTTCTGCGCATTGGTCTTCTTCTGGAAGAAGCGCCTTCTTTGTCGCCTTTATTGTACGCCATTGTGGAATCCTCCTTAATTAATTAAAAAACTTTCCCGGCAATCTGTCTGTCCCAGATCACCTGCCCGAATATCACATAATTTAGTTCTTAAACGGCAGCTCCTCGTCAATGACATCAGGAATATTCATAAAGCCATCTCCTGCCGGCTGTGTTGGCTCCGGTCTGGACGGCGCAGCCTGCTGGTAACCACCGCCATTGTTTGCTGCAGCAGCCTTGCTCTCGGCAAATTCCTGCTCTTCTACAATCACTTCTGTGGTATAAACACGCTGTCCTTCTTTATTTGTGTAGCTGCCTGTCTGAATGCGTCCGCATGCTACGATCTTTGTGCCCTGATGAAGATAGTTCTCAGCAAATTCCGCTCCTCTGCCAAATACGACACAGTTAATAAAATCTGCCGTCTGTTCGTCACCCTGACGCTTAAATCTGCGGTCAACCGCAAGTGTGTATCTTGCGATAGCTGTCTGATTTTCTCCGGAAGAATAACGAATCTCCGGATCACGGGTCAGCCGCCCCATTAAAATAACCTTATTCATTAAGGAAACACCATCCTTTCTAGGCTTCCTGTCTAATGCATAAGAATCTGATGACATTGTCCATAATACGAACGACCTGCTCAAGCTCGCCCGGAACATTTGCCTCAGCATCGAATTTAATGAAGTAATAATATCCTTCCTTCATATGCTGAATCTCGTAAGCAAGTTTTTTCTTGCCCCACTCTTCAACTTCTGTAACAGCTCCGCCAAATCTGGCAACGTAATCTTTTGCCTTTTCAACCGTCGCAACTCTTACATCTTCTTCGATCTTAGCATCGACAACTAAAGCTAATTCATATTTGTTCATAGTTGTCTGTACCTCCTTTTGGTCTCTGGCCCTTTTCATGGCAACGTCCCGTGTGATAAGACGAAACGGCGCATTCCTATACGCTTTGCCCTAACAGAAAAGAACAAGGAAAATTTAACGTATCACAATTAAACATGATAACACAGGCAAAAAATGAATGCAAGAATTTTTTTGCATCTTTAAGCACTTTTCTCTTCAATCACTTTTCTTATCTCTGATTTTTTATAAATATTGGGAGAAATTTTAGATTTGCAGATTTTAAGGTTCCATGCTATGATAATGCTAAATTTGGGGAATATTATCAGGCAGAGAACTGATCACACCCATTCATGCAGAAAAAAACAGAAAGAGGCATACCGGAATGAAAAAACGATTATTATTCTACTTTCTGTGCTGTACAATACTGTTAAATGCCTGCGGCACAGAAAAAGGAAAGAATACCCCGGATGCAGATACCGTTAGCGGAGCTGCCCTCCAAAACGACAGCGTTCCACAAAGCACGGACAATGCTGCACAGGACACAGACAATGCTGCACAGGACACAGGCAGTTCCTCAGAAACAGAGATGTACACCGAAATCTCGCTGACTATTCAAAATCAAATTCCAAATTATCTGGTCCAGACACTCTGCATCTCCGCATACGGACAGGATGCCTGGGGCGAAAATATCCTTGCTGATACACAAATCACTCCAAAGGGCTCTGTTTCAGTGCGTGTTCCGCTGCCGGACGGCAGCCTGATCTGGGATATAAAGACAACCGGAACCAGCAAGGGACAGAAAAAAGCTTACACATTAAAATTTCTGGAATTAGACCTGACAGAATGCGATTCAGAACCGATTATCGTAACCTTAATGCTGGATGACGATGAAAATCCAATCGCTATTGCACAATAAATAACATGGAGGCGAATTATGGATCTACAAATTGGCGACGTAATTAAATTAAAAAAGCCGCACCCCTGCGGCACCAACGAATGGCAAATTACACGGACTGGAATGGATTTCCGGCTAAAATGCCAGGGCTGCGGACATCAGGTTATGCTTCCCCGAAAACAGGTAGAAAAAAGCTATCGCGGATTAGTGGAAAAGGCAGCAGAATAATTTGCCGCATTTGACATTTACACGGAATATTCTTACAATAATGGCAGACATTTTTATTTCTCAAATGCACGAATACAAACTCGTAATGCGCCAAAAATTTGCGCAGAAAGGAAGGATAATATGGCACAGGCACTTATATTTTTAGCACCGGGTTACGAAGAAGTAGAGATGCTTACAGTAGTGGACCTTCTTCGCCGTGCAGACATAGCAGTTGATATGGTATCCATCACGGATGCACTAGAGGTCACCAGTTCCCACAATGTGACCATACGCGCTGACAAGCTCTTTCATCAGGCGAATTTTGATCAGGCAGAAATGATTATTCTTCCGGGGGGAATCCCTGGTACACCAAATCTGCTTGCCTATAAACCTTTAACTGAAAAAATACAGGAATTTGCCGCAGCCAAAAAATGGCTGTCTGCAATCTGTGCTGCGCCAACTGTATATGGTCAGCTGGGACTGTTTCACGGATGCAAAGCGACCTGTTATCCCGGTCAGGAGAAAAATCTAGGCGACGCCACCTATGTTATCCAGCCAGTGGTACAGGATGATATTTTTATCACCTCCCGCGGCGCCGGAACAACAATCGAATTTGCTGCAGCGATTATCGCACGCCTAAAAGACAAAAAAACAGCTGATACTGTCTTGGAAAAAATCATTTATTGCAGTCACCGTTAAAACAGACACAAACTCGCTATGCGCAGAACATATGCGCATAGCGAGTTTGTGTAAAACGCTCCGAAACAGGGACTAAAATATTAAAATGCAAATTTATCTTCAAAGTATGCTTCAAGCTCTTCTATTTTGATACGCTCCTGTTCCATACTGTCACGGTCGCGCACCGTAACTGCACCATCTTCTTCCGAATCGAAATCATAGGTAACACAAAACGGCGTGCCAATCTCATCCTGACGACGGTATCGTTTTCCTATATTTCCACGGTCATCAAATTCACAATTATATTTTTTAGAAAGCATTGTATAAATTTTTGTCGTCTGTTCCGTCAATTTCTTTGACAACGGCAAAATACCAATCTTGACCGGAGCAATCGCCGGATGGAAATGCATTACCGTCCGCACATCTCCCTCTCCAATCTCTTCCTCATCATAAGCTGAACACAAAAACGCAAGCGTTACTCTGTCTGCGCCCAGAGAAGGCTCAATTACATATGGAATATATTTTTCATTTTTGGTATCGTCAAAATAAGTGAGATCCGCCTTGGAAACATTCTGGTGCTGTGTCAAATCGTAATCTGTACGGTCTGCAATCCCCCAAAGCTCTCCCCAGCCAAACGGGAACAGATATTCAATATCCGTGGTAGCCTTACTATAGAAGGAAAGCTCTTCCTTTTCATGGTCACGGACACGCATCTCATCCTCTCTGATGCCAAGATTTTGCAGCCATTCAATGCAGAACTGTTTCCAGTATGCAAACCACTCCAGATCAGTATCCGGTTCACAGAAAAACTCCAGCTCCATCTGTTCAAATTCACGAATACGGAAAATAAAGTTGCCCGGTGTAATCTCGTTACGGAACGATTTTCCGATCTGACCAATACCAAACGGAATTTTTTTCCTGGAGGTACGCGCAACGTTTTTAAAATTCACAAAAATCCCCTGTGCTGTCTCCGGGCGAAGGTAAACTGTACTTTTGGCATCCTCCGTTACCCCCATAAATGTCTTAAACATCAAATTAAACTGACGAATATCCGTAAAATTATGCTTACCACAGCTCGGGCACGCAATCTGATGCTCTTCGATATAATCCGCCATCTGCTCATGCGTCCACGCATCAACACTGCCCTCCGGGGTAATGCTGTTATCTGCCATATAATCTTCAATCAGCTTATCCGCGCGAAAACGTTCGTGGCAATCCTTACAATCCATCAACGGATCCGAAAAACTTCCAAGATGGCCGGAAGCTACCCAGGTCTGCGGATTCATCAGAATCGCACTGTCAATGCCAACATTATATGGGTTTTCACGGATAAACTTCTGCCACCACGCTGCTTTGATGTTATTTTTTAGCTCTACGCCCAAATTTCCATAATCCCAGGAATTGGCAAGTCCACCGTAAATTTCAGAACCCGGATATACAAACCCTCTCGCTTTTGCAAGAGCCACAATTTTTTCCATTGTTTTTTCCATTGTTTTCTCCATTGTTCAAATTCTCCTTGATCTGTTTATTTTCAGCTGCAGATTTTCTTTTCTGCAGCCGCTGCTGCACTAGTACAGCGCTTTTAAAAATATACCATTATCAGGAAGAGATTGCAAGTAATACCGCAGTGCAATCTGCCCGACTATCTGCTTTTTTGCTGCGGCGTGCCGCTTTTGCTGCAGCCTCCGCAGGATGCACAGCCGCCTGCCTGTGCAAGATCAGGCGACAGATGATCATACATGGAAGAAAGCGAACAGATTGCCTGTGCGGATATCCCCTGTCCGGAACCGGTAAAACCTAACCCTTCCTCCGTAGTTGCCTTCACATTAACCCGCTTTTGCTCAATACCCAGCGTTTCTGCAATATTTTTTTCCATTTCAGCAATGTATCCGCGCATCTTCGGTTTTTGCGCAATAATCGTGGCATCAATGTTTTCGACCAGGTAACACTCCTCTTCCAAAAGCTTTCCAACCTGTTCTAATAGCACTAAGCTGGAAACACCTCGGTATTTTTCATCCGTATCCGGAAAGTGCTTTCCGATATCCCCCAGTGCAGCCGCCCCCAAAAGAGCGTCCATAACCGCATGAAGCAGCACATCCGCATCCGAATGGCCTAATAACCCTTTTTCATAGGCAATCTTTACCCCACCCAGTATCAAATCCCTATCTGCAACCAGTTTATGCACATCATATCCCATTCCAACTCTCATATATTTTTCTCCTCCAGACTATTAATATAGAACAAAAAAGCCCTGAAACAAACAACTGCTCGTCCCAAGACTTTCAGTAGCGGAAAAGGGATTTGAACCCATGACACTACGGGTATGAACCGTATGCTCTAGCCAACTGAGCTATTCCGCCATACATTATTATGCCCTTTCTTGCAGGCACTATGTCACATCGAAACAATAATGGGACCTACAGGGCTCGAACCTGTGACCCTCTGCTTGTAAGGCAGATGCTCT
>JAJQGL010000100.1 GCA_021200535.1 Clostridiaceae bacterium
GCCGAGTGATAACAAAATGACGGAAAAAGAGCAGGATAAGGTGATTGAGATAGTGTGGTCGTGTTTTGAATAAATAAAAATAATTCAGATGTTAATGTATTAGGTATGTCACGGGTCTTGATTGATAAAAATCTGACCGTGGATATAAATATGCGTCACGAATGTGATGGGAAAGGAGGATATGCAGAATGGAAACAACTAAATTAGGCGGTTGGGTTCTGGCAGATACCATGCAGCCAGGGAATCTCCCTGAAAAGGTTGCGACAGCATGGAGTGAGCTTATGAACAATATTGCGGGTGCAAAATACGTACCTGTTTTGTATGCTGGTACGCAGCTCGTTAACGGCACAAATCATATGATTTTGTCTCGTCAGGATTTGTCGGTTCTGAATGGGGAGAGTCATCTTGTCAAGGTAATTCTGAATTGTGCATCCACTGGTGAGTGGAGCGTTCTTTCGATTGAGACAATTATCTAATGTCTTATATTGGGTGGAGCAAGAACACCGGTAGCTCCTGCAGTTGCCGGTACTATCTTGATGTACGGATGAGTAGGAGGCTGGCGAGCCGCCTCCTGCTCAATTGTTCGTACGTTATCGAGAGAAAAAGAATGTGAGGAGTTGTATGTCGCAACGCAAAAAAAATGGTAAAGGCGTTTATGAGGTTGTATTTAAAAGAGTATTGGATGTTATCTGCGCATTGATGGCACTGGGAGTGTTCTGGTGGTTGTACATAATTATTGCAATGCTCGTGAGGATCAAATTGGGGTCACCGGTTCTGTTTTCACAGGAGAGGCCTGGTAAGAACGAAAAGATTTTCAAATTATATAAATTTAGGACAATGACAGATGCAAGGGATGAAAATGGAGAGTTGCTGCCGGATGAAGTAAGACTAACAAAGTTTGGCAAATGCTTAAGAAATACTAGTTTAGATGAAATACCGGAGGTTTTCAACCTTATAATTTGAAGAGAAGTTTAGTTCGGAGAATGTTGAAGAAAGACTTAGGTTCTTAGACGAAGTTATATGATTGAATCATGGGTGATAATTTTTGAGGCTGGGATAAGTGAGAATTATGGATAGCGAGAATAAACATAATACGATATATAAAAAATACATAAAACGATTAGTGGATATTTGCTGCTCTCTGGCTGCCTTGATTGTCCTTGGAATCCCGATGCTGATTGTTGCAGCGTGTATTAAACATGATATGAGATCGCCTGTGCTTTTTAAGCAGAAGAGAATCGGTAAGGATAATAAAGAGTTTAATTTACTGAAATTTCGTTCCATGACAGATGCCAGGGACGAGAATGGTGTTTATCTGCCGGATCCGGAGAGAATTACAAAGCTGGGGCATTTCATCAGAACAACTTCTATTGATGAGCTTCCGAGCCTGATTAATATATTAAAAGGCGAGATGAGTGTGATTGGACCTAGACCGCTTCCGGTGCGTTATCTTGACAGGTATACCGACGAGCAGAAACGCCGCCATGAGGTTAGACCCGGTCTTTCCAGTCCGTCCACGGTCAATGGCCGTAACGCACAGAGCTGGGAGCAGCAGTTTGAAGGAGATGTGTGGTATGTCGACCACATTAGTTTTCTGACAGATGTGAAAAGCATACTTGATACAGTAAAGATTGTTTTCACACATGAAGGAGCAACAGCCACTGATGGCGACAGCCGAGGGGAATTCATCGGTACGGCTGATGTGGAAGAACTGATGACCGACAGCGAAGGAAACTACATGAAAATTAATTAACTGTGGACATTAGGGCAGGAAAGTGCCGCTCTATGCGAATTTGATCCGTATTGGGAATAATGTCCACATCGCTTCTGAAGTGCATTTACCATGCACGATATTACACATGTAATGTTAAATGGTATGTCTAAAAAATCTCTCGGGGGATTCCTTTCACGAGCAGATTGGTTGTATTGACATAAAAGACAAATTGTGAATTATGGTACAAGGATGCCAATATATGAGGAGGTACTTATGACTTTCAAGAGAGGATATCACAGTATTTTTATGTTTCTGCTTATCAGCCAGTTTAAGAGGGCGAAGTATTTAAAGAAACACAATATTATGGGGAGCATCGGTGAAAATTGCCAGTTTGGACCGTGGCTGATTCCGCTGTATCCGGAGCTTATCCGAATGGGCGACAATGTCCTGATTCACAGGTCAACAAAATTAATACCCCACGATGGAATTAACACATTTTTAAAGCGAATTTATCCGAACGCCGATTTTGGGCATGGAGAAAAGCTTGAGCCGATTGAAATTGGTAACAATGTATCATTTTCCTACAATACAGTCGTCGTGGGGGGTGTGAAAATCGGAAACAATGTTTTAATTACAGCTGGAACTGTTGTTGAATCCGATATACCTGACAATTCGGTTGTTCAGGGTGTACCCGGAAAGGTAGTAGGAAAATTAAGTATGTATTCTGCGGTTCGCCAGATGAAGAAAGACGAATGCCCTGTGATAAAGAATCAGCATCTTACAGAACAGGATATCAATGACGCCTGGAAGCGATTTGATGAAGCGCGGGAAAAGAAAGCGAAAGCTTAATTTTAATTTATTACGGAGGTATTACCATGAACAGAGAGACAGTTAAGAATTACATTGTAGAGTTATTGCAGGAAGAATACCAGCTTCCGAGTGATGCGAACATTATGGAGTTTAACTATGTTGACTCCGGTTATATTGATTCGCTTGGAATGCTTCGGTTTTATACCATGATTATGGATGAATATGGTATCGAATTTGAAATGGAAGAAATGGTCGATAAAGAAAATCATGTGGTGAAGAATCTTGTGGATCTTGTCATGAAAAAGTTGGAAGGGTAATGACTTCGGTATGACATACCCATAAGCTGATAGGAGAAGTTTCAGGATGAAAAAAATAATAATCGTAGGTGCCGGCGGATTTGGACGGGAACTGCTTCAATGGATTAAGGATATTAATAAAGAAAAGCAGACATGGGAGATTCTCGGATTTATTGACGATAATTTAAAGGCACTGGAAGGCGTGGAAATCGATTATGGGGTGATTGGTACAATAAAGGAATGGCAGCCGAAAGAAGACGAGGAATTTGCGCTTGCTATGGGTTCACCGGTACTGAAAAGAAAGGTTGTGGCTATGCTGAAGGAGAAAGGCGCGAAGTTTGCCACAGTGATACATCCTCAGGCAATTGTGACAGAGTTTGCTAAATATGGCGAAGGCTTTATTATGTTCCCTGGTGCAAAGCTGTCAGTCAACTCGGAAGTCGGGGATTTTGTTACGCTTCTCGCCACACTCATTGGCCATGATACCTATGTTGGAGATTACTCCGTTATCAGCGGTGGCTGCAACATTGTGAGAAATGTAAAGCTTGGTAAGGACGTGTTCCTTGCTGCCGGTGTAGCGATTGCGCAGGATCTGACGATTGGAGATGGAGCGTATCTTGGTCTTGGCTCTGTCGTGCTGAAGAATGTGGCACCGGGAGCTAAAGTCTTTGGTAACCCGGCGAGAGTAGTGCCGGGCAGTAAATGAATCGGAGAATCAAGGGAGGTAGTGTAATGAGAAGCAGATTAGCAGATATGCTGTATGAAAATGGCGCAGCAACACCGGAGAAAATTGCTATATGGTGCGATGGAAAGACAGCGACATATCGGGAAATGTGTGATCTGGTCAGCCAATATTCAAATCTCTTGCTTTCCTGCGGGGTAAAATATGGGGATCATATCGCTATCCCTATGAATAATAGTATTGAGTCTGTGGCTATTTTTTTCTCGGCAGCGGATCTTGGCGTTTGCCTTGTACCGTTAAACCCCACACTTCCGTTGGAAGCAATCAAAGCTGCAATGGATTCTGGGGATACGAAGCATCTCATTGCAAGGAAGGCTTTCTTTAGGGAATGCGAAAAGAAGGGTGGAGTGGAGGTCAGCGGATTTTCTATCTGTCTGGACAGTGAGTATCCCGGGGCAATTCCTTTTTCTGCGATAGAGAACATGTCCACAGAAAGACATCCCTGTAAAAATATCAAGGGAGATGAGAGCCTGATTCTTACGATGACATCCGGTTCCACAGGTAATCCGAAGCCGATTGATATCAGCCAGAACAACAAGTATGACCGGGCTATGGCGCACATCCGTGTGTATGAATTGACAAGGGAGGACCGCATTCTTGCGGCAACACCGCTGTATCATTCACTGGCGGAGCGGTTGGTAATCCTTCCGCTGATTCTTGGAGCAGCATCAATCCTTTTGCCGAGGTTTACACCGGCGCTGTGGCTGGAATGTGTGAAAGAACAGAAGCCGACTTTTACGATTGCCGTTTCCGCACAGCTTGCACAGATACTCGAAGCGCTCTCTAGGCCGGATGCGCCGGCAGTTGACAGCTTTCGGAGTATCGTATCTTCATCAGCGCTGTTGGAAAAGGATGTGAAACTAAAGTTGATTGATTTATTGCATTGTGAGTTCCATGAGATGTATGGCACATCAGAAACTTCTACAGTGACGACAATCTGCTTCCAGAAAGTGAGAGACAAACAAAAATCGGTTGGACTTCCATTTGACGAAGGAAAAATCCGCATCTTAAATGACGATGGGACAGACTGCCCTCCGAATGTGATCGGAGAGATTGCCTGCCTTTCTTCACTGACCTGTAAGGGATATTACAGGCAGGAGGCTTTGATGGAAGCGGCGAAGTTTGAAGGGTATTTCCGTACAGGCGATCTCGGATATTTGGATGAAGATGGATATTTGTACTTTGCAGGCAGGAAGAAAGAGCTGATTATCACAGGTGCCGTTAATGTGTATCCGCATGATATAGATGCTGTGGTAAGCGTTCTGCCAGAGATTGAAGAGTGTGCAGCGTTTCCTTATCCGGATGACAGACTTGGGGAAGTGGTTGCGTTGGCCGTTGTCCCTAAACAAGATTGTGAAATCAATATACGCCAGGTTCAGATTTATTGTGCTAGGCATTTGGCAGATTTTCAGCAGCCGCACAAGATTTTTGTCGTAGATTGCCTTCCAAAGAATACGATGGGGAAACTGCAGCGTATGAACATTTTGAATCATGTCAGAGAGCTTGGGTTGGATGAATAAAAGAGGGAACATAGGGACAAGCGTAAGGAGGAAAAACAGGAAATGGATAAAATTCAGGAATTTTTACTTGATTATATACAGCGCGAGTATTCACTGCCGGAAGATGTTGATTTCGTCACTTTTAATTATGTGGAGTCTGGCTACATAGATTCCATGGGATTGGTTCAGTTTATCGCAACAATTGAGGATGAGTTTGGAATAGAATTTGCAGATGAGGATTTGGAAAACCCGAAAATTCATGTGATTGGCGGGCTCATTGACTTTATTAAAAGCAAGATGGACGGAGAGCTATCGGGAGGATGATATGGAAAATGAGATTTGTATAGGCATGGCAGGGGCCGGAAGGGCAACAGAATTACATATGAATGCGCTGCAGCGGTTCTGCGGGTTTCCGGTCAGATATAAAAGAATTATTGCAAGAAGACCGGAACAGATCAGTCAGATGAAAGAGCGTTATGGATTTGAAATTGGCTCCACGGATTTTAACGACCTGTTGAAAGATGAAGAGATTGACGTGATTGATATCTGTACCCCTCCGTATGTTCATGAAGAAATGATTGAGCAGGTGTTGAAAGCAGGCAAGCATGTCATTTGTGAGAAACCGCTGACCGGATATTTTGGAAAACCGGGTGATGCAGAGCCGATTGGTCTCAGGGTGGAAAAAGCGCGAATGTATAGGGAAATTCTGGATTCGCTGGAGCGGCTGAAAGGGATTGTTAAATCGTCCGGAAGAAAATTTATGTATGCAGAGAACTTTATCTATGCGCCGTCTATTGTAAAAGCAGCGGAAATCATACAGGCCAAAAAGAGCCGCATTCTTTTCGCAAAGGGAGAAGAAAGCCTCAAGGGTTCCAGCTCGCCGGTAGCAGGTGAATGGAACAGGACAGGCGGAGGTACATTTATTCGGACGGGGGCACATCCGTTAAGTGCTATTCTGTGGCTGAAACAGCGCGAAGCAGAGACATTTGGAACAGAGATTACAGTAACGGCTGTGCTTGCGGACATGGGAAGGATCACACCGACATTGACGGAATATGAACACCGCCATATCGCGGCAAGACCGCATGATGTGGAGGATTCCGGAACAGTTATTTTAACATTTTCGGATAGCTCCAAAGCAGTAATCATGGCAAATGATACATTGCTCGGCGGCAGCAGAAATTATGTGGAGTTGTACTGCAATGACACAGCAATCAATTGTACGCTGACAATGGCAGATATGATGGAGACATATTTTCTTGATGAGGATGGGCTTGATGATGTGTATCTGTCTGAGATGCTTCCGAGCAAAACTGGATGGAACAAACCGTTTCTTCTGGATGAAATCATGCGCGGATATACAGATGAAATGAAGGATTTTATGGAGTGCATCCAGTATGACCGAGAGCCGAAATCCGGATTTGATTTGGCCTATCAGACGGTGAGAATCATTTATGCGGCCTATATGTCTGCAGAGGAAGGAAGAGTGATTAAGCTGTGACAGGCAGATGAGGAATGTTGTGCATTGTCAGGATAAGAAACAAAAGGAGAAGAGGATGAAATGCGTATTTTAGTTCATGGTTTAGTAGGAACAAATTTGGGCGGGATAGAAACTTTTTTGCTGAATATGAATGATGCAATGTCAGACAACTGTATTTTCGACTATGTAATAGAAGAGGAGAGCTGTATTCATACGGCTAGAATCGAAAAGAAAGGCGGGCATATTTACAAGATAGCTTCGAGACATTCGCATCCCGCCAGATATATGAGAGACATTATAAATTTATATAAAAGTGTAAAAAGAACCTATGAAACTATATATTATAATTTGTCATCCGCGTCGTGGATTTATCCAATCTTAGTTGCGAAAAGGATGGGCTATAGAGTAGTAGTGCATTCGCATAATGCTGCTCTGATAGATGCAAATAATAAAAGAATTTATAAGATTTTTAATGCAGTCAATCGTTATATGCTAGGGAGAATGCACATTGAAAGATTGACTTGTTCGCAGCTTGCTTCAACATTTCTTTTTGGGAGGTCCGACGCAACGCTGGTTTATAATGGAATAGATGTTAAAAAATATGTTTTTTCAGAAGAAAAAAGAAAAACAATCAGAGAAAAGTATTGCCTGAATAATTTGTTTGTTATCGGCTGTGTAGGAAGATTAGCTTACCAGAAAAATCCGTTATTCACATTGGATATTTTTCAGAAAATTTATGCTCGTGATGACAGAGCCAGATTGCTCATGATTGGGGAAGGAAATATGCGTCTGGAGATAGAAAAGTATATTCAAAATCATCATTTAGAACAAAAAGTAATTCTTATGGGAAATATATCAAATGTAAGTGAAATATTGAATGTGATGGATGTATTTTTGCTGCCGTCAAGGCATGAAGGATTAGGAATAGTATTAATAGAAGCACAGGCAAATGGGCTTCATGTTTTTACATCTGCAGACACAGTTCCATGGGAGGCGCAAGTGACAAAACAGCTGCATTTTTTGCCATTGGAGGAAACGGCAGATTATTGGGCAGACTGCATTTTGAATGTTCCAAGAGAAGATGGGAAAGTGAGACATAGCTTAGGTCAACAGGTTTTAGAATCGGAATATGAAATAAGAAAATCAGCCCGGATTCTGGAAAGGGTATTGGGAAATAACTTAGCATGAGAGGAAAAGGTATATGACAAATATGACCAATGATGATTATAAAACGCGAACGATAAAGGTAAGCTTTGGAAAGATATATGCAGTTATTATTTCTCTTCTGCCGATTTTTTATAGTATAAGGTTTCCCTTTACGGATATAGGAATTTCTTATATCGTATGCATTATTCTTATACCGTTTCTGTGTTTCAAGCTAATCGGGAAAGAGTTAATAAGCAGACAAATCATTTTTGTATGGCTGTTTTTTGTGTATTTTATGTATAGGACTGAGGGAGATTATTTGTATTATTTTGTATTTTGCGCAGTCTGCATTGTCCATATTCTTTCTATTTATAACAGAATTGTTGATTTTGAATTTTTAAAGAAAATGATAGTTGGCATTAGTATGTTTGCAAGTATATGTGTTATATTGCAGACGCTTGTTTATTATAGTTTGGGTTTTCATATTCAAATGATGTCTGTCTCTTTCATATCAAGTGGTTTAGAGGGGTATGATACCGCATTCAGAATGGGCATGGGTTCATCAGGCGGCATGTACAGACCCAGTGCATTTTTTTTTGAGCCGGCTCATTTCTGCCAGTATGCGGTTGTTGGACTTTTGATGGCGCTTTACCATTATGCGAAGGGAAAAACGTCAATAAAATACAGCATACTGATATCGTTTGGAATGATATGCACTACATCAAGTCAGGGGCTGGTTTTTATGCTCTTAGCATGGGTTTGGGGGATCTATGTAAAAAGAGGAAATATGACAACGAAAATGTTCAGAATAATTGTTATACTTACACTGTTGATATTGGCAGTGGGAATCTGTTATGTGACGGGATTGTTTCATGTGGATAGCATTATCAATCGGGTAATTGGAACCGTGGACGGGTACAATGCAATCGCAGGGCGGAATTTTGCCAATGAATTGTATTTAAGTCAGTTGTCGGGAAAAAGCCTCTTATGGGGTGTGGGATATGTTAACAGACCGGATGTATATATGACGGGAATCGTAGTTTATAGATATACGATTGGATATATAGGATGTGCATTGTTTTATTTGGCATTACTCTTTTCGGTACGTAAAATTGATAGAATTTCTTTTGCGGTCGCTGTTGCTTACGGAGGTTTGCTGTGTGTTGCTTCAGCAACCAGTGTTGTAAGTTTTATCTTTTATATGGGAATTACATATTCTGAGTTAAAAGAAATAAAGACAGAGGGCAGATCGCGAAAAATTTCCGTGAAATTTAGAAGGAAGTTCGATAGCCTATGATGGGAGGCTGGCTGTGATGGTGAAGAATATAAGAACTGAAAAAAGTATATTAAAAGAAGCGTTGAAATATTCTGGGTTCTATCAAAGGATTCGGGTAAAAAGTATCGCACTCTAAAATGCAGAGTCAAATGATTAATAGAAGGGTTGTTTATGGGAACAGATATTAAGAAAAATTATTTTTACAATATGTCTTATAATGTGTTGGTGATGGTGACACCACTAATTACGACACCCTATGTCTCGCGTGTTCTTGGTGCTTCCGGTATAGGAGAATACAGCTACAGTTCGTCAATAGTAGCATATTTTGTCCTTTTTGCGACGCTGGGAACGGAGTCATATGGAAGGAGGGAAATATCGTATTATCAGAATGACCGGAAAAAAAGAAGTATCGTTTTCTGGGAACTGCGCTGCATGGTAATGATTCTCAATCTCATTGTGCTGGCTGTGTATTTTGTATTCTGCATGGCAAATCATGTTTCGCTTGTTTATGTTGTCCAGGTATTTTCAATCCTGTCAGTCGGGGTAAATGTTATATGGCTTTTGCAGGGAATTGAGGAATTTAAAATTGTCGCGATCCGCAATTATGTGATAAGGCTTAGCGAAGTAGCGTTTATTTTTTTGTTTGTCAGGGATGCGGATGATACCGCGGTTTATGCTTTTGGGTGTACTTTTTTGGTTTTTGTGGGGAATTTGTTATTATGGCCTGTGATTGGGCAGTATGTAGATCGGCCAAAGCTGTCTGAATTACATATCTGGAGGCATTTAAAACCTTCATTCCGATTGTTTATACCGGCGGTGGCAATCTCAATTTATGGGGTAATGGATAAAACGATGATTGGACTTATTACTGGTTCTTCAGAAGAAAATGGGTATTATGAGCAGGCAATGAAAATACCAAAGCTCGCGGTAACCCTTCTTACGTCTTTGGGTACGGTGATGCTTCCAAGGATAGGACATTGTTATATTAATGGAGATTTGGCGAAGATTAGAGGGTATATGTACCGAAGCTGTAATTTTGTCTGGTTTTTAGGGGTGCCAATGTGCCTGGGACTTATGGGGATTGCACGCAATATCGTGCCGTGGTTCTTTGGATCAGGGTATGATGGAGCGGTGGCTGTCCTGCAGGTTGGGAGTTTCCTTATGCTTGCAGTGGGTATGAACAATATTTTTGGAAATCAATTGTTGATTCCGACAAAAAGAGAAAAGCTTTATACAATCAGTGTCATAACAGGCGCTGCTGTCAATGTGATTTTAAACAGTTTCCTCATCAACTTATATGCGGCGAAAGGAGCTGCGATTGCTTCTGTGGCAGCCGAGGCATCTATTGCGATTTGTCAGCTCATCATGGTGAGGAAGGAATTATCACCCATGCGAATTTTAGCACTGTCAAAAAATTATGTAATCGCTGGAGTTGTGATGCTGGCGGTTTTGCTATATGAAGACAGGTGTTTAAACGCGTCTGTGTTAAGTACCTGTTTTATGATGCTGTCAGGAGCTGCTGTTTATGTGGCTATATTATTGATTATGAGAGATGATTTTCTGCTGACGAATCTAAGAAGTTTTACAAAGAAAGGAAAGGGTGGAAACATATGATAGAAAAAGTAAAAAAGAGAATTGTGCAGGTGAAGAATCTAATCACGAATTTTGGTGTCGTATATACAGTAAAATATATTTTTTTGCAAGTAATGCATCGGGATATAGAACTTGTCATGCTGATGCAGGGAAAAGCAGAACAAATACTTGCACCGGTATTGGAAAGATATAATAAGAAAGCAATCGCAGAAAATGGTGCGGGGGGGGGGGGTAAAGGGTTATAGAACATATGGGGATTATACCCAAAGCCGCCCCCCCGCCCCGAACCGGTATGGCGTTTGCCGGGTTGGGGGTGAAAAAAAAAAGGGGGGGGGGGGGGG
>JAJQGL010000024.1 GCA_021200535.1 Clostridiaceae bacterium
TACTGTGTTGCGCTTTTGCGCGTCAGCAAGATATATACTACCACGCTTTATTCCCTTTGTCAACACTTTTTTTCAAAAAATACCATTTTTTTTACAAAGGGCTTTGCTCTGCATAAGCCTGCGCAATCTGCATTTTTCTATGGAAATATTTTTATAAATGCTTTATCCATAAATTATAACTCCCATAGAGTAAAAAAAACAATACCATTTTTGTTATTGTTTTTTTAACGGAGAAAGAGGGATTTGAACCCTCGCGCCGCGTGAACGACCTACACCCTTAGCAGGGGCGCCTCTTCAGCCTCTTGAGTATTTCTCCTCATATCAAACGATTTTAATCATCAAGCAAAGACTAGTATATCAACTTTTAAATACAATGTCAATTACTTTTTCAAGTTATTTTTTTATTTATTGTATATTTTATTATTCCATTAGCAATCCTATTGAACCGCTTTTTCGTACATATTCTTTTTATCTGAATCAATTACCACGATAACCGGAAGATTTTCTACTTCTAATTTTCGGATTGCCTCTGTACCCAGATCATCATATGCAATAATTTCTGATTTTTTAATACATTTTGAAAGCAATGCTCCTGCGCCGCCGATTGCTGCAAAATAAACTGCATGATTTTTATGCATTGAATCAATCACCTCAGCAGAACGTTTTCCTTTTCCAATCATTCCTTTTAATCCATTTTCTAATAATAATGGGGTATATTTATCCATCCGGCTGCTGGTCGTCGGGCCTGCAGATCCTATAACCTGCCCCTCTCTTGCAGGTGATGGCCCTAAATAATAGATAATATTATCCTGCAAGGTCAGAGGAATCGGCTGCCCCTGCTGCATTGCCTCATAAATCCTCTTATGTGCAGCGTCTCTCGCTGTGTAAATTGTACCGGATATATATACATAATCCCCTGCCTTCAAATCAGATACCTTCTCATCTGTTAATGGCGTTGTAATATATTTTTCCATTTTTTCCTCATTTCTGCATATATTTTTTGCATATATTTTCTCATGTTGTCCGACGCAGCAAAATCAGCTATGAATAGTAACATTTTTTATAAAATACGCGTAATATGCCTGTTTACATGGCAGCACATATTAACTGCCACCGGCAATCCCGCAATATGTGTGGGATATGTTTCAATATTTATCCCCAGAGCTGTCGTATCTCCGCCCAGACCAGCCGGACCAATTTTTAAATTATTGATTTTATCAAGCATTTCTTCCTCTAAATGCTTTACATAAGGAATCGGATTATGTGAGCCAAGCTCCCTTGTCAAAGCTTTTTTTGCAAGCAATGCGCATTTTTCAAAGTTCCCTCCAATTCCAACACCAACGACAACCGGCGGACATGCATTTGGTCCCGCTAATCTGACTGTGTCTAAAATTACTTTTTTTACGCCATCAATGCCATCTGCTGGTTTCAGCATTACAACACGGCTCATATTTTCACTTCCAAAACCTTTTGGAGCTACTGTAATTTCAACATGGTCACCTGATACAATCTCATAATGAATTACCCCCGGCGTATTATCTTTCGTGTTTTCCCGATCAATCGGGTCTTTTACGACAGATTTTCTCAAATACCCTTCTGTATACCCCTGACGTATTCCTTCGTTAATTGCATCCTCCAGATTGCCGCCTTCAAAATGAATATCCTGACCAACCCGGATAAATACAACCGCCATTCCGGTATCCTGACAAATTGGAATGTTTTCTTCATCCGCAATGTCCATATTTTGCTTTAACTGATGTAAAATCTGTTTTCCTAACTTATTTTTTTCATCTTCTGCACTTTGGCAAATCTTTTCTTTTACATCACCAGACAATCTAAAATTCGCTTCCATGCACATTTCTTTAATATTTTTCGTAATTTCTTCTGTGGAAATTATTCTCATGTTGTCTCCTCTTTTTTAG
The DNA here is from genome assembly GCA_021200535.1 of Clostridiaceae bacterium. Taxonomy (GTDB): domain Bacteria; phylum Bacillota; class Clostridia; order Lachnospirales; family Lachnospiraceae; genus Butyribacter. The sequence continues at coordinate 1,923 of JAJQGL010000024.1, forward strand.
CTTCCGGATTTGCATCTCTGACTTTTGCCATACTTGCCACAACAATATCTTTTTCCGGGTCAAGATCAATCAGTTTAACGCCAGATGTGATACGTCCCAGCTTTGACACTTCTGATACTTTAAGCTGAATAATGATTCCTTCTGTTGTAATCAGCATTACCTCATTATCATCATTAACTGCTTTTACACCGACTACATTACCTGTTTTTTCTGTAATTTTATAACATTTTACACCTTTACCGCCGCGGTACTGAACCGTAAACTCATTGATATTGGTGCATTTTCCCATACCGTATTCAGAAACCAGCATAATATAATCACCCTGTGTATTTAACTGCATGCCAATAACTTCATCCTCAAAGGATAGATTCATGCCAATTACACCCATGGACGTCCTTCCGGTGGAGCGGACATCTGATTCTTTAAATTTAATACACTGTCCATGTTTTGTAACTAATATGATCTCTTTATGGTTATCGGTTATCTTTACCTCAATTAGTTCATCTTCTTCCCGAAGATTAATTGCCTGCAATCCTGATTTGCGAATATTGCTATATTCAATAATCGGTGTTTTTTTGACAATACCATTTTTGGTTGCCATAAAAAGATTTTTATTTTCCTCATATTCCCGAATCGGTATTACTGCAGTAATCTTTTCATCCGGCATTAACTGCAGCATATTAATAATGGCAGTTCCCCTTGCTGTCCTTCCTGATTCCGGAATTTCATACGCCTTTAAACGATAAACACGCCCCTTATTTGTAAAAAACATAATATAGTGATGTGTTGTTGTCATAAACAGATTTTCAATATAGTCGTCATCAATCGTTTGCATTCCCTTAATTCCTTTGCCCCCACGATGCTGACTTTTGAAATTATCCACTGTCATTCTTTTGATATATCCAAGCTTCGTCATTGCAATGACTGTATTTTCATATGGAACCAAATCTTCCATCGACAAATCAAATTCATCATATCCAATCGAAGTTCTTCTCTCATCACTATACTTATCGCGGATTACAAGAATTTCCTTCTTTACAACCCCCAGCAGAATATTTCGGTTTGCAAGAATTTCTTTATACTCTTTTATCTTTTTCTGAAGCTCTGCATATTCACTTTCAATCTTTTCCCGTTCCAAACCGGTTAAAGCGCGCAGGCGCATTTCAACAATCGCATCTGCCTGCACTCTTGTAAGCTGAAAACGTGCTTCTAATTTATCTTTTGCTTCGTTGGTTGTCTTTGAACCACGGATAATTTTAATAACCTCATCAATATTATCCAGGGCAATCAGCAACCCCTGTAAAATATGCGCTCTCTCTTCTGCCTTATTCAGATCATATTTTGTACGGCGTGTGACAACCTCTTCCTGATGCGCTAAATAATGCTTTAGCATCTGCAAAAGATTCATAACTACCGGTTCATTATTAACTAAGGCAAGCATAATAACACCAAAAGTATCCTGCATCTGTGTGTGTTTAAATAACTGGTTTAAGATAATATTAGGATTCACATCACGGCGCAGCTCAATACAGATACGCATTCCTTCGCGGTTTGTCTCATCACGCAAATCAGTAATCCCATCAATTTTTTTATCTCTATGTAATTCTGAAATTTTTTCAATTAATCTTGCCTTATTTACCATATATGGAAGCTCTGTTACCACAATCCGGTTCTTTCCATTTTCCATTGGCTCTATATTTGTGACCGCGCGCACACGAATTTTTCCTCTTCCCGTGCGATAAGCTTCCTCAATTCCCCTTGTGCCAAGTATCTGTGCACCAGTTGGAAAATCCGGTCCCTTAATAATTCCCAGAATGTCTTCCATTGTGGTTTCTTTTTCATCTACAATATCATCTATAATTCTGACAACGCCATTGATCACCTCGCGCAGATTATGGGGAGGAATATTGGTTGCCATACCGACTGCAATGCCGGAAGTTCCATTGACAAGAAGATTTGGAAAACGGGAAGGCAATACAACAGGTTCCTTCTCTGTCTCATCAAAATTTGGAATAAAATCTACGGTATCCTTATTGATATCCGCTAACATTTCTACAGAAATTTTACTAAGCCTTGCTTCTGTGTAACGCATAGCAGCTGCGCCGTCTCCATCTACAGAACCAAAATTCCCATGGCCATCTACCAGCGGATAACGCGTAGACCATTCCTGAGCCAAATTGACTAAAGCTCCATAGATTGAGCTGTCTCCATGCGGATGGTATTTACCCATGGTATCACCGACGATACGCGCGCATTTACGATGTGGTTTATCTGGTCCATTATTTAATTCTACCATTGCATACATAATTCTTCGCTGCACTGGTTTCAGACCGTCTCTGACATCTGGAAGTGCACGGGCGGCAATAACGGACATAGCATAATCAATATATGATGTTTCCATCGTCTTTTTCAAATCCACTTCATGAACCTTGTCAAAGATTTTTTCGTCCATTTTTTCCTCCATTTCAAAGCGTTTTGCGCTATTTTCTGCAAAGAGAATATTCTCTTAAAAAATCAGATATTATCTTATATATCCAAATTTCTGACATACTTTGCATTTGCCTCAATAAATTCACGGCGGGGTTCTACTCTATCTCCCATTAACGTATTAAATACAATATCAATTTCTGACTCTGTTTCCTGATCAATATTTACACGCAGAAGTATTCTTTTTTCCGGATCCATTGTCGTATCCCAAAGCTGCTCTGCATCCATCTCCCCAAGACCTTTGTAGCGCTGGATTTTGTTATTTCCGTCACGTCCTATTTCTGTCAGAATTTTATTGAGCTCATTATCGTCATACGCGTAAAAAATTTTTTTATTTTTTTCCACTTTATAAAGCGGCGGCTGTGCCAGATAAACATGTCCCTGCCGGATAAGCTCTGGCATAAACCGATACAGAAATGTAAGCATAAGAGTTGCAATATGCGCACCATCCACATCGGCATCTGTCATAATTACAATTTTGTTGTAGCGAAGCTTTTCAATATTAAAATCATCCCCAATTCCTGTACCAAAAGCTGTAATCATCGCTTTTATCTCATTGTTGACCAATATTTTATCCAGACGGGATTTTTCTACGTTCAGTATTTTTCCGCGGAGCGGAAGAATTGCCTGTGTAGCACGATTTCTCGCTGTCTTTGCGCTGCCGCCTGCGGAATCACCCTCAACAATATAAATTTCACAGTTTGCAGGATCTTTATCACTGCAGTCAGCAAGCTTTCCAGGTAAGCTTGTACTTTCCAGCGCTGTTTTTCTTCTGGTTAAATCTCTCGCCTTTCTCGCAGCATCCCTTGCCCTCTGTGCAAGAATTGCTTTATCACAGATCAATTTAGCAACAGCCGGATTCTGCTCCAGAAAATAGGTCAGCTGCTCCGTGACAACAGATTCTACTGCCCCTCTGGCTTCACTGTTTCCAAGCTTTTGCTTTGTCTGCCCTTCAAACTGGGGTTCTGTAATTTTAATGCTGATAATTGCTGCCAAACCTTCTCTGATATCTTCTCCTGAAAGATTTGTCTCATTTTCCTTTAGCAATTTATTTTTCTTTGCATAATCATTAAATGTTTTTGTCAATGCATTACGAAAACCCGTTAAATGTGTTCCGCCCTCCGGCGTCGTAATATTATTTACAAAACTGTAGGTTCCTTCCTGATAAGAATCATTGTGCTGCATTGCCACTTCAACATAAATATCATCTCTCTGGCCTTCACAATAAATAATCTGCTCATACAGAGGATCTTTGTGGCGGTTCAGATAAGATACATATTCTTTGATGCCGCCCTCATAATAAAATGCCCTGGTCTTTTCTTCTTCCAGACGCTCATCTGTTAATACAATTTTAATGCCCTTTGTTAAAAAGGCCATTTCGCGGAGACGCTGCCGCAGCGTATCATAATCAAATACGGTCTCTTCAAAAATTTCTTTATCCGGAAGAAAAACAACCTCTGTACCTGTTTTCGCAGTATCTCCGATTTCTTTCAGCGGATACATTACATGTCCGCGTTCATACCGCTGCCTGTATTTTTTTCCATTCTGATGAATAGTTACTTCCAGCCATTCTGAAAGTGCATTAACAACAGATGCACCCACACCGTGAAGTCCGCCGGAAACTTTGTATCCTCCTCCGCCAAACTTTCCCCCGGCGTGCAAAACAGTAAATACAACCTCTACAGCCGGCAGCCCGGCCTTATGGTTAATACCTGTCGGTATGCCGCGTCCGTTATCTATTACTTTAATCGAATTGTCCTTGCGGATAATTACATCTATTTCCGTACAATATCCTGCTAACGCCTCATCTACAGAATTATCTACAATCTCATAGACCAAATGATGAAGTCCGCGAATCGACGTACTTCCAATATACATACCCGGTCTTTTACGCACTGCCTCCAGACCTTCTAATATCTGAATCTGATCCGCTCCATATTCACCATTCACTTCTGTTCCCATAGTTTTCCTCCTATTCTGTGCCTTATTGCACAATCCTTCGATTCTTTATTTTTCTACGGAAATAGTGCCGTCCGCAATATGAAATATTTTATCTAAGGTCAACCTGCTGCTGACAAATTCTTCAATACCAGTACAGGTTATAATTGTCTGAATATCGTCAATACTATCTAAAAGATAATTTTGCCTGTTTCTGTCCAACTCAGACAATACATCATCTAAAAGTAATACCGGAGAATCCCCGGTAACCCTCTTTACCAATTCAATTTCTGCCAGTTTTAAAGAAAGTGCACAGGTTCTTTGCTGTCCCTGGGAACCAAACTGCCGAATATCTACACCGCCATTTAAAAAACAAAGATCATCCCGATGTGGACCTACACTTGTAGTACAGAATTTTAAATCCTTTTCTCTTGCATTTTTTAATTTTTTTTCAAAATTCTCAATCAAAACATCAGGTTCATAGAGCATTTTGATATGTTCACTGTTTCCCGTCAGCTTTTCATTTACTCTGGTAACGATTTCACCAATCTCCTCCACAAACGAAGATCTTCTCTGTATAATTCTTGTGCCATATTCTATCAGGCTGCTATCCCAGATTTCCAATGTATTCAAAAGAGATGCCTGGTAACTGATCTGCTTTAACAATTTATTTCTCTGCATCAAAGCCTTATTATATTCACTTAAATCATGCAGATAAAATCCATCTAACTGACACAATTCCATATTAATAAATCTTCGTCTCTCGGCAGGGCCGTTTTTAATGATCCGAAGATCCTCCGGGGAAAAGAAAATCACATTCAGCAAACCGAGCAATTCACTTGAACGCCTGATCGGTACGCCATCAATCGCAATTCCCTTACCTTTATTTTTTTTCAAATGCATGTCAACCCGGTGTTTTATATTTTTTTTAGTCAAATGCATCCGAATATGAGATTCTTCCTCCCCAATGCGAATCAGATCACGATCCTTACTTCCTTTGTGAGATTTCGTTGTACAACAGACAAAAACTGCCTCCAGAAGATTTGTTTTTCCCTGCGCATTATCCCCATACAAAATATTTATTTTATTGTGAAATTCTATTTCTCCAAATTGATAATTCCGAAAATTTCCAATTTCAAGAGAATCCACTTGCATGACTATTCTCCAATCACAGTAATCTGCTGTCCCTGATATTCAACAACATCCTGAGGATAAACTTTTCTGCCCCTTCTGGTATCAACCTCTCCATTTACCATTACCTCTCCATTTTGAATGACAAGCTTTGCCTCCACACCGGAAGATACCAGATTTGCCAGCTTTAAAAGCTGTCCCAGTTTAATAAAACCGTCACTAATTTCCACTGCTTCCATACATTTCCTCACTTCCATGCTACTGATGTATCATTACAAGCAATCTACACATTAAAATTAACTGGCAATATCAGATAAATATAACTTTCATCCTTGTCTTTGATAAAACAAGGCGCCTTCGGATTAATCATGTAGATTGTAATTTCCTCTTCGTCAATGACACGAAGCGCATCTATCAAAAACCTTGGATTGAATCCAATCATGATATCCTTTCCTTCCTGAACTGCCATAATTTCTTCGTTCATAGAACCAATCATAGAATGCATTGCAAATCCCATTTTTCCTTCATTTATATCAATAATGACCGGCTTCTTTTCCGATTCCCTGATCAACAAAGTAGTACGGTCGATACAATCCAGCATTTCTTTCTTGTTTACTACCAGTTTTGTTTCATAATCATTCGAAAGCATCTTTTCAATCTTGTAATATTCCCCTTCAATCAGTCTGGAAAGAACGATTGTATCACCAAATTCAAACAGGGCATGCTTATCTGTAAAATAAATATATACATCATCATCCACACCGCCATTTAAAATCTTACTGATTTCAATTAAAGTTTTACCGGGAATAATCACACTTGTATCATCATAGCTGTTTTTCAGATTTACTTTTCTGATCGAAATACGGTGTCCATCCAGAGAAGCCACCTTCAGCTGATCTCCTTTTATCTCAAAAAGCTCACCTGTCATGATTTTTGTATTCTCATTATCGGAAATAGAAAATACAGTCTGCCTGATAATCTCTTTCAGTGTAAATTGTGAAATCACAATGTTATGATCTCTGATAATGTTTGGAAGAAAAGGAAATTCTTCAGTTGGTTTTGCAGAAATAGCAAACTTTGCCTTTCCGCAATAAATTTTTACCTGATAATTCTCATCTGCAGAAATATTAACTTCATCGGACGGAAATTTACGAATAATCTCGTAAAACACTTTTGCATTGATCGCAATACAGCCTTCATCTTTGATTTCTCCCTGAATAACTGTTTCGATACCCATTTCGAGATCATTTGATATCAGCTTAATCGTATTGCCTCTGACTTCAATTACGATACACTCCAGAATCGCCATTGTCGATTTTCCGGAAATCGCTTTCATGACAATATTAATGCCATCCAGTAAATTTGATTTATCGCAAATGATATACATGTGTAAAACTCCTTTCCAAAATTGGGTTGCTATAAAAAAATATATAATATATTTTATATATCGTATTCGTATTATTAGGGCCTGTTATTAAGTTGATAAACGGCTTCAGACTATATAAAACCGGACTTTTCTCAATTTAATAACCACATTGATAAAATGATAATTGATGTTTAAAACCCCTGTTTTATTCACAATTTCCCAAAAAAGGGCAATTTAGGAAAAATAGATTGTCCACTTTTTTTGTGGAAATGTGAATGATGATATTCACAAAATGTTTATTCCGGATCAATCTTTTTCTTTAATACATCAATGTGTTTCATGGTTTCTTCTTCTTTTTCATTAATCTTATTTTCGATAAATTCACAGCTGTGCAGGACAGTAGAATGATGGCGGTTACCAAGCTTATTGCCAATCTCAGCAAGCGGGCTTGACGTCAGGGTTCTGCACAGGTACATACAGATATGCCTTGGATAGGCAATATTGCTGCTTCTCTTGTTGGAGAGAATATCCTTAACTGAGATATCAAAGTGATCTGCAACGGTTTCTAATATATAGTCGATTGTGATCGGTCTTCTCATGTTCGGATTGATCTTGTCTGAAAGCGCCTCTTTTGTCAGTTCCATTGTAATTTCTCTGCCGCAAAGTCTGGAAAAAGAGATTACCTGATTGATCGCACCCTGCAGCTCCCTGATATTAGAAATAATGTTGCTGGCAATATAATCTAATATAGAGTCATCAATCTGAATGTGCTCTATTTCTACTTTTGAGCGCAGAATTGCCATTCTGGTCTCATAGGTTGGCGCTTTGATATCGACAGTGATTCCCATTTCAAAACGGGATCGGTATCTCTCATCTAACATCGTCATGTTGGACGGATGTTTATCTGAGGTGATAATTACCTGTTTTTTGGAATCCGTTAAATAGCTGAAAGTAAAGAAAAATTCCTGCTGTGTGGATTCTTTTCCGATAATAAACTGGATATCATCAATTAAAAGCACATCTACGTTTTCCCTGTATTTTTCACGAAATTCTTCCAGGGACTGGGAATGTTCATTTTTGCTGCCGCGCAAAGCATTTACAATCTCATTGGTAAAGGTTTCGCTTGTAACATATACGACACGTTTTGAACTGTCATGGTCTAAAATATAATTTGCGATTGCATGCATCAGGTGCGTTTTTCCAAGTCCTGGTCCTCCATAAATATAGAGAGGATTAATGCTTTCTCCCGGTTCTTCAGCAACCTTTAGGGATGCTGCGTGTGCAAAATCATTGTTATCACCTACAATAAAGGTATCAAAGGTATACTGCGGGTTGATAGATGGATGCCGCTTCTGCGGCTTTACGGAATGCATGTCCTGATTGTTAGCCCGGGTATCTAATTCGGAAAGAGCAATAAATTTGAGTTGTTCAAAATGAATATTTGTTATCTCTTCAATCGAAACAGAAAGAAAAGAAGAATATTTTTGCTCAATAAAAGACTTACTATTTCCGATTCCGGTATCATCAATTAAAATAGTAAGAATATTATCCTGAATATTGTAGACACTTAATTTCTTAATGAAAGTACGAAATGATACATCAGAAATTAAAAATTCTGTCCGCATATGTTCTAATATTTTATCCCAGCTGTTCCGTAATTCGTTTTCCAACTCTTTTTCCTCTTTTCTTCTATCTTTACTGATTGATTCGTATCCTATTTCCTGCTGTGGGATGCTTAATTTGGACGATAGGAACCTAAATAAGTAATTTTATCTGCAAAGACAGATAATACATCATACATTACTATTCTATATCAAATATGGAGAAAATACAAGAAACATATTGTAATATTCTATATAAATACAAGAAAAATTACAGAAAAGACGGAAGTTTGACACTTAAATATTAGAAAAATCTCTGCAGGTACTATAAAA
>JAJQGL010000006.1 GCA_021200535.1 Clostridiaceae bacterium
ATCTTAACCAGATCAATGCTGCTCTGGAACCGACAGACACCGTACAATCTCCGATCACGGAAAACTATGTCAAAAATATAGTTACCCTGCAGGAAAACCAGACAGAAGCAGGCGCTGCAGATACTGCCGGGGAAAGCCAGACAAATCCGCAAAGTGCGCAGCCTGACATACTTTCGGAACAGGAGGCAGCAGAACAGACTGGCGAAAAAAATTCCGGCCGCTTTGCGTTTGCCGGAAAATTTCTGCAGTCTATTTCAGAAAATGCCAAAAACACGCTGTCTGATACGTTTAACGTACTAAACGACGCACTGAAAAGCAATAGCGCTTCCGCGCAGGAAAGCTCCCTAAAAACCCCGGAAGGCACGCTCGATACCCTGCTTAACGCATATACAAAATGCGCAAGAAACCAGGATTTTGTAAGCAGCTACCTAACAGAAGACGAACGCGCACAATTAGTCCGGCATCTGCAGAATATGCCGGTGAGTAACTCCCTGCTGCAAAGAATTATCTCCGGAAGTGCTGCAACCAAAGATATCCTGACCGTAATCCAGAATACCATTCCTCTTACGGACAGTGAAAACATCAAAAACCTGTTTCAGTCTGATGTATTTCAAAAGCTGTTTTCCAGAATGCTGCAGAGCAGCTGGACGCTTACGCCGGAGCAATTAAGTGACGGCAAGCTTTCTGATTTTTATACCAAAATGCAGAACCAGCTTTCCCAACTGCGCACACTCATCCAGAATACACTCTCTGGCGCTGATTCCGAACAGCTTGGGCACGCTGCGCAGGATATGGAAAATAATTTGTCTTTTATGAAAACATTAAATGAGACATTTTCGTTTTTCCAGATGCCGCTAAAGCTGCAAAGCCAGGATGCACACGGCGACCTCTACGTATACTCACAAAAGGAAAAACTTCGCCAGCACCCTGAGAAAGCCAGCGTCCTGCTTCATCTGGATATGGAAAATCTCGGAAAAACAGATATTCGGATTGAAAAAAACAACAATGACCTGATCGCTGATTTTTCGTTAAATGACAATGAGACAGTTGAACTCTTCCGTATCAATGCAGCTATGCTTGAAAGCGCACTGCAGGAACAGGGCTATTCCTGCCGGCTGCAATTTAAGGAACGGGAACAGCCATCTCCTTCCGTTGATGATTTTATTAACAGCAAAGTCAACACACACGCTACGACAGAAATGAAACGCTTCTCCTTTGATATCCGGGCATAGCCGCTGCAAGAGCATGCCCGGATCTGCCCATATCTGCCTGTATAATTATTCCAATGGCTCTTCGATTTCTTCAAAAATATAGTCAAATACAGATGGCATGCCGATAAACTCACAGCCATAAAAAAACTTGCCATCATCCATGGCAGACTGACGGAGAATACGCACAACGCAGTTGAGCGCATTGTTTTTCTGTCCCCCAAATTCAAGCCTTGCATTAAAGTAATAACCAATCGGCAAAACGCTTTCTGTGGTAAAACCAATTCCGGTCTTTGATACATCCTGTACCTCAATCGGGGCATTGATGTTATCCACCTTTACATTCTCCTGTTTAAACAGGGAAGAAACCTCCAGCTGCATCACCAAAGGTATTCTTTTTGCTTTGCGCTGTTCACTATTCATACACAATTCCCCCTTTTTATCCCAAAATGACGGCATCCGGAATTATTGTAATAATTCTGTCAGGATTTTATTTACACTGCCCGGATCTGCTTTCCCCTGCATTGCTTTCATCGTCTGTCCGACTAAAAAGCCGATCGCCTTCTTTTTACCGCTTTTATAATCTGCAACTGACTGCGGATTCTGTGCGATTACCTTCTCAATAACCTCCCGGAGGGCGCCGTCATCTGAAACCGTCTTTAATCCATGCTCTTCGACATATTGCTCCGGATCTATATCGCTTTCAAAAACTTTTTCAAACACTTCTTTTGCCACTGTGCTGTTGATGGCACCGTCATCCGTCAACTGGATCAGCTTTGCCAGATTTTCCGGCGAAAACGGAATCTGTTCCAGATCCAGGTCATGCTCCTTTAAAAGACGCATTGTCTCAACCATCAGCCAGTTCGAAACTTTTTTAGGATTGCTGCAGATCGCTGTTGTCGTCTCAAAAAAATCAGCAAGCTTTTTATTGGAAGTGATAATTCCTGCATCATATTCCGGAATATTAAATTCTTTTTTATAACGCTCCAGCTTCTCTGTGCGAAGCTCCGGCTGACGCTTCCGGATCTGCTCCAGCCACTCATCACTGATTTGCACCGGCACAAGGTCCGGTTCCGGAAAATAGCGGTAATCCTGTGCGTCTTCTTTGGAACGCATTGCATAAGAGTATTCCTTTGCATCATCCCATCTTCTAGTCTCCTGTATAACCGGTTTGCCCGCCTCTATCAAATCAATCTGGCGCTCCCGTTCTCCCTCAATCGCTCTGCGGATTGCCTTAAACGAATTCAGGTTCTTCATTTCTGTCCGGGTGCCAAACTCACTGGAACCAGCTTCCCTGACAGACAAATTCACATCTGCGCGCATAGAGCCCTCCTGAAGCTTGCAGTCAGATGCACCCAGATACTGTATGATCAGACGAAGCTTCTCCAGATAGGCAATCACCTCGTCTGCCGAACGCATATCCGGTTCTGACACAATCTCAATCAACGGCACGCCTGAACGGTTAAAATCAACTAAAGAATTTTCTCCCCATTCATCATGGACAAGCTTTCCGGCATCTTCTTCCATATGAATTTCATGGATTCCGACTGCCTTAACGCCTTCCTCTGTCTCAATTTCAATTTTTCCATCCCGGCAAATCGGAAGATACAGCTGGGAAATCTGGTAATTCTGCGGATTGTCCGGATAAAAATAATTTTTTCGGTCAAATTTACAGTTCTGTGTAATGCTGCAATTTGTCGCAAGACCTACCGCAATGGCATATTCAACTACCTGTTTATTTAATACCGGAAGAGAGCCCGGCATCCCGGTACACACCGGACAGGTATGGGAATTAGGCGCTCCGCCAAACTCAGTAGAGCAGGAGCAGAAGATTTTTGTTTTTGTTGCCAGCTCAACATGTACTTCAAGTCCAATGACCGTTTCAAACTGTTTCATAGCTACCTCCATTCTGCAATCGGGCAATGCCTGTAACCTCTCGTCTGTTCATACGCATATGCTGCCCGAATCAGCTTCTTCTCTTCAAAACAATCTCCGATTAGCTGCATCCCGATCGGCAGACCGTTGGAATCTGTTCCACATGGCACAGAGATTCCCGGCAGCCCTGCCAGATTAACTGAAATTGTATAGATATCACCCAGATACATTTTGATCGGATCACTGAGGCTTTCTCCAATGCGGGGCGCGCTCGTCGGCGCCGCTGGTCCCAATATCAGGTCATATTTTTCAAACGCTTTGTCAAACGCCTGCTTAATCAAGGCTTTCGTGCGCAGTGCTTTCAGATAATAAGCATCATAATAGCCGGAGCTCAAGACAAAAGACCCCAGCATAATCCGCCGTTTTACCTCTGCGCCAAAACCTTCTGAACGTGTCTTTTTATACATATTGTGAAGTCCCTGATAATCCTGCGTGCGGTAACCATACTTGACACCGTCAAAACGGGCAAGGTTTGAGCTTGCTTCCGCACAGGCAATGACATAATAGGCTGGAATCGCATACTCCACCAGGCTCAGATCAAACTCTTCCACGATGGCGCCTTTGTTTTCCAACTCTTTTGCCGCTGACAAAACAGCTTCCTTTACCTCCGAATCCAGGCCTTCCCCAAAATAATCTCTTGGAATGCCAATCTTCATCCCCTTTACGTCATCCACCAAAGCGGCGGTAAAATCATATGCATCCCTTTTGACAGAAGTAGAATCTTTACTGTCATAAGAAGCAATCGCCTCCAAAACCGCCGCACAGTCTGTCACATCCTTTGCAATCGGACCGATCTGATCCAGAGAAGAACCATATGCAATCAACCCGTACCGCGATACGGTGCCATATGTCGGTTTGATTCCCGTCACACCGCAAAAAGAACTTGGCTGGCGAATGGAGCCGCCGGTATCAGAACCAAGCGCGTAAAAGCACTCTTCCGCTGCCACTGCAGCACAGGAACCACCGGAAGAACCACCCGGAACATGTTCTGTATTCCATGGATTTTTCGTCACGCCATACGCCGACGTCTCCGTTGTGCTTCCCATGGCAAATTCATCCATATTGGTTTTTCCAAGAATAACTGCCCCGGCACGCTCCAGGTTTAAAACAGCCTCTGCCGTATATTCCGGGACAAAATTGCCCAGTATTTTCGAACTGCAGGTTGTGAGCATCCCTTTTGTACACATATTGTCCTTGATCGCAACAGGAACACCTGCCAATGGACCCGTATAGGTTCCATCTTCGATTCCTTTCTGCACCTGTTCTGCTCTGTCCAGTGCCTTTTTCTCATCTACCGTCACAAAGCTGTGAACCTGCTGCTCACGCATACGGATCGCATCCAGCGCAGCATTTGCCGCCTCCACAGCAGTAATCTCTTTTGCCTTTATCTTCTTGCCTAATTCAACAGCGGTAAAATTCATCAAAGACATAAACTTTCCTCCTAATTTCTTTTCCTGACCCAGTACATCGAATATCAAGTAATTGGCAGTTTGACTGCGCTGTCAGATCGTTTTTGGTACAACAAAGCTGTCCTCTTTCCGCTCCGGTGCATTGGCAAGCGTCTGTTCCCTGCCATCCTCACAGGACGGTACATCCTCCCGAAATACATTGTGAACCGGAAAAACATGGGACATCGGCTCTACTCCTGACGTATCAAGTTCATTGAGTTTGTCAATATAGTCTAACATTTCCCCCATATCCTTTTTTGCCTGTTCTTTTTCTTCCCGGCTAAGCTCCAGCTTTGCCAAAATACCTACATAGTCGATCGTTTCATCTGATATATGATTTGCCATTGCGCTTGCCTCCATTCCATGCCTATCCAAACAATCCGGTAAAGAAATCTGCGATTGCCTCAAAAATGCCGGCAAAAAAATCTCCAACCTTCTCAAGCAGCCCGCTGGTATCCACCTCGCTGAAATCAATACCCGCCTCACTGAGCTTATCGTATATTTCCTTTGCCTGTTCTGTGATTGCATCAACGTCAATATCTTCTTGAGCAACCTTTTCCATCATATCGACAATACTGTCCACATCCTCTTCAGACAGGCTGATTCCCAATGCATTTGCAGAAGCATCAACCGCATCGCGGATATCCGAGCTTGAAGTCAGTCCATCCGAAAAAACCTTCTGCTTCACTGCGGCAATCAACTCCGCCGCCTGCTCCTGATCACCAATGCTGTCTCCCAAATCCGCTGTTGTCACCAGCTCATCTGTTGCCGTATCCATTGTGCTCTCTGAAATTTCTTCCCCCGTCATGGATTCGTATGCTTTCATTGCGCCGACCAGTGCAGAAGTGCCTGAAATATTAAACGGCCCTGCCACAGTCACCTGTGCATCCGTCAGCCCTGCCGTCACCAGCGCATTGCAATACATGCCGGATGTACAATAATTAATATTGTGCGTTGTCACACCTACGCCGCTGTCCTCTTCTGTCTTGACTACCATAACAGAGGACAGCGCCCTTGTTCCAATCACAGAAGAGGAAATATAATCTCCGAGATACTCATGCTCCTGCTCATTGGTAATTTCAATGACTTTGTAGTCTGAAAGATCATCCTCGGTAATGCCAAATGCCTCCAATACCATTTCCTTTTCCGCAGCTGTCAGGTCTTCACCAAAAGCAATGTAGCGGTCATAGCTTGTATCTTCTGACTCCACAACCGCATCTGCGGATGCCTGCACCGGATACAGCAGCATAGAAGCAGAAAGCAGGCAGGCTGCTGCCAGTGTATTCCAACGTTTTTTCATATTTCACCTCATGTCTTGCAATTTATTTATTTACTTTTCCCGACTGAATGCGTTCCATTGCCCGGATGGTATTTTCCTGGCTGCCAAACGCCGTCAGCCGGAAATATCCCTCTCCGCTCGGTCCAAATCCACTGCCCGGTGTTCCCACCACATGCAGCTCTTCTAACAGATAATCAAAGAAATCCCATGACTTCATATTGTCTGGCGTTTTTAACCAGATATACGGCGCATCCACTCCGCCAAACACTTCATATCCTGCCGCAAGCAGACCCTCACGGATTAGCTTTGCATTGTTCATATAGTATGCAATCTGCTCTCCTGTCTGCTTCTTTCCTTCATCGGAATATACCGCAGCCCCTGCCGCCTGAATGATATATGGCGCACCGTTAAACTTTGTCCCATGGCGGCGCGCCCACAGAGAATGCAAAGAGACATCCCCGCACTTAAGCGCTTTCGGAACCACTGTAAAGCCAAGCCTTGTCCCGGTAAAGCCGGCATTTTTTGAAAAACTGCGAATCTCGATTGCACAGCCCTCTGCACCGCTGCACTCATAGATAGAATGCGGCACGTCAGCAGAAGAAATATAAGCCTCATACGCCGCATCATAAATGATAACAGCGCCAACTTTTAACGCATAGTCAACCCATACCTGAAGCTGATCTTTTGTAATCGTCGTTCCGGTCGGATTGTTCGGAAAACAAAGATAAATCAAATCCGGTGTCTCCTTTGGAAGCTCCGGGCAAAAATTATTTTCCTTTGTGCACGGCATATAGATGACATCCGACCACATCTCTGTCTCTGTATTGTATACACCTGTACGCCCTGACATTGCATTGGTATCAATGTAAACCGGATAGACCGGATCACAGACTGCAATTTTATTATCCTGCGCAAAAATATCGCCAATATTTCCCGAATCGCTCTTTGCGCCGTCACTGACAAAGATCTCATCTGCACAAATTGCACATCCTCTTGCCTTATAGTCATTGTCAGCAATCGCCGTTCTCAGAAATTCATATCCCAGATCCGGTGCATATCCCTTAAAGGTGCTTTGATCTGCCATCTCGTCTACTGCGCTGTGCAGCCTCGAAACAACTGCCGGCGCTAACGGCAGCGTCACATCACCAATCCCAAGACGGATAATCTGATCCGCTTTGTCCGGATGTGCTTCTGAAAAAGAGGCTACCTTTTTTGCGATGGTTGAAAAAAGATAACTTCCCGGTAATTTCAAATAATTGTCATTGATCTTAAACATCTGTGATCCACCTTTCCTAATATATATTCTAAATCATCTGCATGCTGCAAAAGAAATGTCAAACGCACATTTTTTGCCAATATTTATTTTACACGAAAGCATATTGTTATGCAAGACTTTCCGCTTCGCCCCGTCTAACCAAAATCCTTCCAGTATTCCCCAAGCTTTCTGCCGCAAAGATGCTCTAGCGCGCGCACACTGTCTGCAAAAAATTCCCTTAGTTCTGCACGGCTTTCCTGAGACATTTTCTCACTGTTGTCAACGTATGTATATTTGTGCCAGAATTTTGCGCGTCTGCGATAGCGCTCCATCTCCTTTTCAGATGAGGCTTTCAGGCTGAGCTTCTTTTGATAGAGCCTGCAGTTAATGGCTGCCCCCAGCAGATTTTTGGATACTTTTTTTCCCTCGTTGGACTTTGGCAGTGCAGGATACTTCTTTTTCTTTACCCCAATAAAATCCTGAATCTGATTCATCACCCGCTCCGGCTCTGCAATCAGCTCTTCAAAGATTACCAGCAGCACATTTTCCCTGCCAAAACAATCTATGTACTCCTGTACATATTTTTCATAGTGATAGCGGTCTACCGGCCCCTCGTTTTTATAATCTTGAAAATAGGCGTCAAACATATCCGCGTGAAACCGATTGTGTCTGCGAAAATACATTACCTGCTTTTTTTCTTTTGGATTTTTCATCAGCATCTTAAAATTGGAATACACAGCATCAATCGGGTTTCGCATCATCAGTATAACCTTTAAATCCGGGCCAAAGCATTCACGGGCATCCCTTGCTTTCTTGTGATAGGACGGCTCAATATCCCCAAGTACCAGTCCCTGTCCCGGCTCACCATAATATTTTTTTACAAAACGCTCCGGCGCATCATCATAGCGCTTTCGCCAGTGAAGATAATAGGATTCCTTATTTTGGGCCAGTTGAATCTGTGTATGCTTTTTTAATGCAGTCTGCAGGGAAGTTGTCCCGCATTTTGAAAAGCCGGCACACAGAAAATCCAGATGCATATTTTCTGCCGCCGAAAGGCTGCAGTATAAAGTATAATCGATCTGCAAAATTTCAGAAAACCCCGTCCGTTCTGCCTCTGCACAAAGCTGTTTCAGATTCTGCCCATAACCGCAGACAAGAAGCGGACAGCTGTCTTTCGACGTTTTGTATAACGCTTTCAGAGTCTTTGTTTTTTGTCCAAACATGCTTTCGCCGCCATCCGAAACCGGTGCAATCCCCAAAACCAGAATCTGATTCTTCCGAAGCCAGCGCACGATTGTCCGGATTGGAACCCCATCTCCATACACAAGGACTCCCTCTCTGTTGCTGACTGCCTGCAGCAGCTGCTTTTCTGTCGATATCTGCATCCGTCACCACCTCATTCCATGCAGTTTATTTGAAATCTTTCCACCATTGGCTAAAATCCCTCTGTGCAAGCACAGAAAGCTCCGATACACTGCTGCGGTAAAAATCCCGCAGCGCATTGCGGCTGTCCTCCGTCATTTTCCCATCACTCTCAACTAATGTTTTCTGATGCCACGCATCGTATTTTTTCCCAAATTTTTTTCTCTGCTCCTGAGAAGCGGATTTTAATTTAAGCCGTTTTCGGTATAGCAAAAAATTAATCCCCATACAGAAAAAGTTTTTAGAAACCTTTCCACCGGTATTTGACTTTGGGAATTTGCTGTATTTTTTCCGCGGCACTCCGATAAATTCCTGAATCTCATCCATAACCCGCGTGGTATCTGAAATCAGCTCTTCAAAAATCACAAGCTTTACATTTTCGCTGCCAAATACATCAATAAATTGTCTGACATACGCACTATACTGATAACGGGTATCCTTTCCGCTGTAAATATAATCCCGGAGATAATTGTCAAACATATCAGCATGGTATTTATTATGTCTTATATAATAAAAAATCTGCCGAATCTCGGTCGGATTTTTCATCAGCATCTTAAAATTCGAAAAGGTAGCGTCAATCGGATTGCGCATCATCAAAATAATTTTTAAATCCGTGCCAAAACATTCCCCGATCTCACTCGCAATGCGATGATAGGATGGCTCTATGTCGCCTGCAAGCATCCCTTCCGGAACTACCCCAAAATATTTTTCAAAAAAGCGCTCCGGCGCATTGTCATACTGTTCCCGCCAGTGCATATAATAGGATTCTTTTGTCTTTGGGAGAACAACCGATGGATGCTTTTTTAAAGCGGTATGCAGCGAAGTCGTACCGGACTTGGAAAACCCGGCACACATAAAATCCAAATGCATGTTTTCTGCTACGGAAAGCTCCACATATAGATTATAATCAACAGAAGCTACCGACGGAAAACCAGATTGCTCTGCCTGTAAACGATATTCATCCAGCACGTCACTTCTTTCACAGAGCAAAACAAGCGCTTTCTCTGCCTGATCGGAAAAATCCCGCAGATGCCTGACCGTAAAGCCAAACATTGTCTTATCCCGGCCAGACATTCCGGCAATTCCCGCAACTGAAATTTCCTGCTTCTGCAAAAAACGAATAACGGTTCTGGCGACCAGCCCTGTACCAAAAATGATCACCGACTGCTGTTTATTTGCTTCCGCAAGCAACTGCTCCGTTGTTGTCAAAAGCATCCGCTCATCCTCCAATCATCCTTCTTCGTATGGTTCTACCTTTTGTGCAATCTGTGCATATAATTTTTCCTTTATTTCCTGAATGGAACGAACTGCCTGTTCCACAGCAACCAGTTCTTTGACTGACTTGTCCCTTGTTGTGATCTCAACGCACCCCTCTTTCAGGTTTCTCGGACTGACCACAACACGCACCGGCACGCCAAACAAATCCGCATCAGAAAACATTGCGCCCGGGCGCACGCCTTCTCTGTCATCGTAGAGTACCTCTGTTCCTGCATTCTGCAAATCGCAATACAGGCTGTCCGCAACCGCTTTTGTCTCTGCATCATCTGCCCGCAGACAACAGATCTGAACCTCCCACGGTGCAATCGTAATCGGCCAGACAGGCCCATATTCATCATGGTATGCCTCGCAGATTGACGCTGCAAGGCGCCCTACTCCGATTCCATAGCACCCCATAACCGGATACTGCTGTTTCCCATTTTCATCGGTATAAGTCATTCCCATTGTTTTTGTATACTTTGTACCCAGCTGGAAAATATTGCCCACCTCAATGCCGCGCCGGATGGTGATGGTTTTTCTGCCGCAGCACGGACAGATGCTGCCCTGCTGAATCTTAGATATATCAACATACCGGGCATTTTCCAGATCACGTTCCAAATTCAGCCCTTTATAGTGGCATCCCTCTTTATTTGCACCTGCCACCAGATTTGGAATGCCCCTTAATGTCACATCCAGATAATATTCTGCCCGGTCAGAAATCCCATACGGTCCAATATAGCCTGCAACTAATATAGAAGCATCCGTAATCTCCGCCGTGTGAATTTCCTCCCCCACCAGATTGCGCAGCTTCGTCTCATTTACCTCGTAATCTCCGCGCACAAACGCGACAACGAAGGTATCGTCAGAATTTTTCTGATATACAACCGCCTTACAGGAAGATTGGATATCCGCGCCCAAAAAACGGCAGACATCTTCAATCGTCTTACAGTCAGGTGTCTCAACACATTCAAGGGAAACAGGCTCACCGGAAACGTCATTTTGCATTTTATTTTCTGCCGCCTCCATGTTGGCGCGGTAATCACAGGACTCACACAAAACAATCGAATCCTCGCCAACCGGCGTTAAAAGCATATATTCATGAGAGATGCTGCCTCCCATCATACCGGAATCAGAAGCCACCGTAACCACATCAGGAATGCCGGCTCTCTGGAAAATACGGTTATATGCCTTATAGCATTTCCTGTAATACTGCTCCAAATCCTCTTGTGAAGTATGGAACGAATACGCATCTTTCATTGTAAATTCGCGGACGCGAATCATTCCTGCACGCGGTCTTGCCTCATCACGGAACTTTCTCTGCAGCTGATAGATCATAAACGGATACTTTGTATAGGACTGTGCATACTCCCGCACCAGATGGACAGCCGCCTCCTCATGCGTCATGGCCAATACCATCCTCGAATCGCTGCGGTCTGTAAAACGCAAAAGCTCACTGCCTACCGAATCATATCTTCCGGATTCATCCCAGAGCTCTGCCGGCAGCACAACCGGAAAAAGCACTTCCTGTCCGTCGATTGCATCCATCTCCTGCCGGATAATATTTTCGATTTTTGCAGTAATCCGTTTTAACAAAGGAAATTCAGAATATATTCCATTTCCGACATTTTTCATATAACCGCCGCGCACCATCAGTGCATGGCTGTCAATCACACAATCTGCCGGCCTTTCTTTAAATCTTGATCCAACTAATTTTGCTACTTTCATCTCATTTGCCTCCAATGCCATTTTCTTATCAACTGTCCGCTGTGCGACCTCTTGATTTTCTTCTGATATGTTATACTAACAATTTCTGGGCATCCTGTCAATTAATCAGCATCCCGATATTCCCATATTTTTTCCAGCATACGGATTGCCCGGACGCTTTTTTTTACATCATGGACACGAACCATGTCCCAATGTGCATCTGCAGCAAGAAAGGTTGTTGCCAGCGTTCCTTCCTCCCTCTGTCCTGCGGGAAGCCCAAGGGTCAGCCCAATCACTGATTTGCGGGATGCCGCAAGCAAAAGAGGAAGCTTTAATGACCGGAAACGGTCAAGCTTTGCCAACACCTCCAAATTATGCTCATAGGTTTTTCCGAACCCGATTCCGGGATCCAGGATGATCTGCTCCTTAGATATTCCTGCCGCCCCGGCAATCCGTACGCTCTCCTGCAAATCTGCAAGCATATCGTCAATCAGATTGTTATAGACAGCTTCTTTTCTGTTCTGCATGATACATACCGGCTTGCCATGCCTGGCAACGACTTCTGCCATCGTTTCACCGTCCCGGAAAGACTTTTGTCCAGTCTGTGCAACTAAGGAATCATAGCGCAGACCCCAAATGTCATTTGCCATATCTGCGCCTGCCATCAAAGCAGCGTCCATCACCGGCGCTTTATATGTATCAACGGATATGGGAACATCAAAATGTTTCTGAATCTGTTCAATTACTGCCGTCACCCGGGAAATTTCTTCTTCAATGGATATTTTTGTGTATCCGGGTCGGGTTGATTCTCCCCCTACATCAATTATATCCGCTCCCTGCGCCACCATTTCCTCCACATGTTTCAGCGCCTTATCAGGGTTATTGTATTTTCCTCCATCGGAAAAAGAATCGGGCGTTACATTCAAAATTCCCATGACATATGTGTGACTGCCGTTAAACAAAAACTCTTTCCTGCCAATCTGCATCCTGCTCCTCCTTTTTTACCGTCCATTTCAAAAACCTCTGGTACAGCGAAAAACTGCCCTGACTATCCTGCATAAGAATAGACATCCCGAATAATCGAAAGCGATCCAAAAACCACCGTGCGTTTTCCGCTCTCTAATGCCCTGTCCAGCGCATCCTTCATTGTTTCACACGCACAGACATCCATCCCTTCTTCCAATGTTCCAGCCTGACATCCCTGCAAAACCAGCCTTTCTGCTTCTGCCTTCAGCTGTTCTGCAGAAAGTCCCCTGTCCCCGGATGTGCTGACAGTATAAACAGTCTCCGCCAAAGGAAGCAGCGGAGCCATCACCTGACCATATTCCTTATCCCGGAACGCTCCGATAATAAAACGGAATTTTTCTCCGGGGTAACAGGCCGATAAGGAAAGACTGAGCTTTCGCGCCGCATCCGGATTGTGCGCACCATCGGCCAGTAAAAACGGATTTTGGGAAACGACATCAAACCGCCCTTTCCAGCGGCTGTTTGCCAAACCATTTTTTATGCTTTCCGGCGATATGTGAAATAACCCTGTTCCCTGCAGGGCAAACGCTGCTTCGACTGCCAGCCTGGCATTTTCAATCTGGTAAATGCCGCCTTGCGTCAGGCGGTATATCTCCCCCCGATACGAAAAGCAAAGCCCGTCCCCCCTGCAGGCGGTCTCCTCTTTTGCATACTGCCCATCCTGCATCGTTTCTGTCTGGCTGCTCTTTTCCTCCTGCACCCAGAAAAGCCTTGCCTGCTTCTGTCCGCATACCTTCTTTAAAAGCGTTTCACATTCTTTTTGCCTTGCCGAAACAACAATAGCATTCTCTTTTATTATTCCATATTTTTCTGCGGCAATTTCCTGCACAGAATTTCCTAAAATTGCCATATGATCTCTGCTGATAGAAGAAAAGACACACAAAAGCGGCTTTTCTATAATATTGGTCGCATCCAGCCTGCCTCCCATACCGCACTCAACCACTGCCACATCTACATTCCAGCGCTGAAACATCACAAACGCCATAACGGTTTCCATTTCAAATGCAGTCGGCTGGGAAAAACCTTCCCCCTGCATTTCTTCTGATTCTTTTTTTAATTCCGTAAGAATGCGTGCCGTATCTGTTCGGGAAATCCATTCCGGGGAAGAAACAAAATCAGCAGATTTTTCTGTCTGAAAAATCTGCTGAATCCGTTCTCTGTAGCTAAATACCGCAGGAGAGACATAACGGCCTACCCGATAACCGGAAGCAGCAAGCACATTGGCAATAAAGGTTCCCACAGATCCCTTACCGTTCGTTCCGGCAATATGGATAACCGCAATCCCCCGGTCCGGCCTCCCCGCGCGCCTGCAAAGCTCTCTCACATCGCGCAGGGAGTAATCACTTCCAAGCCCTGCCTGAATCTGTGCAATATATGCTCTCGCTTCCTGATAATCCATTGCTGTCTCCCTTTTCGCACATAGCTGCCATCTGTTTTATCTGATAATCCGAACCTTTAACACACCGTCAATCCCGCTTAATTTATCTGCAATTTCCTGCGAAGAAGCCGCATCAATATCAAATACACAGTAAGAATAGTCCCCACGGCTCTTATTCGTCATGTGGTCAATATTAATGCCAAGCTCAGAAAATACATTAGTAAACTGCGTCAGCATCTTTGGCATATTTTTGTGTGCAACCGTAATGCGTCCCTGCGTGCTGCACTCACCTGCATCACAATTTGGATAATTCACGGAATTAATAATGTTTCCGTTCTCCAGATATTCCCGCAATTCGCTGACTGCCATAACCGCACAGTTATCCTCTGACTCTGCAGTAGATGCGCCAAGGTGCGGAATCGCAATGACATTTTTCATCTTAAGGACTGCAGGATTCGGAAAATCAGTTACGTATTTTGCAACCTTTCCGGAATCCAGCGCTGCCTTCATATCATCATCATTGACCAGAAGGTCCCTCGCAAAATTCAGAATAACAACGCCATCCTTCATCTGGTCAAACGCTGCTTTGTTTAACATACCTTTCGTATCCGGAATATATGGCACATGAACGGTAATATAATCACAGATCTGGTACAGCTCATCATAAGACTTTAACACAGTAACATCCCTGGAAAGTGACAATGCATTTTTCACAGAGAGAAATGGATCAACGCCATATATATCCATCCCGAAATGCCTTGCAACATTGGCAACCAGCACACCGATCGCACCCAGTCCGATAATGCCAAGCTTTTTGCCCTTTAACTCCGTTCCGGCAAAATTTTTCTTTGCCTTCTCCATTGACTTGCTGATGTTTTCATCAGAAGCATTTTCCCTGACCCAGTCAATTCCGCCCGCAATGTCTCTGGCAGCCAAAAGCATTCCGGCAACAACAAGCTCTTTTACACCATTTGCATTGGCGCCCGGCGTATTAAATACTACAATTCCCTTTTCCGCACATTTATCCAACGGAATATTGTTGACTCCCGCACCGGCTCTCGCAACAGCGCAAAGAGAATCAGAAAGCTCCATGTCATGCATTGCCGCACTGCGTACAAGCACTGCATCTGCCGCATTCACATCCTCTGTTTTCTGATACGCATCAGTAAATCCATCCAGACCAATCTGCGCGATTGGGTTTAAACATGTATATTGAAACATTACGCATTCTCCTCCTCAAATTTTTTCATAAAGCTGACCAGCTTCTCTACGCCTTCTTTCGGCATTGCATTGTAAATGCTGGCTCTCATGCCGCCAACGGTGCGGTGTCCCTTTAAATTAACAAAGCCTGCATCCGCTGCCTCTTTTACAAATTTTGCATCCAGCTCGTCGTTTCCTGTCACAAACGGAACATTCATCAGAGAGCGGTCTTTTGCCACAACGGTACCTTTAAACAGCTTGCTCGAATCCAGAAAATCATAAAGGATTTTTGCTTTTTCTTCGTTTCTCTGCTTCATGACTTCCAGGCCGCCCATCTTTTTCAGCCACTGAAATACCTTGCCGCAGATATAAATTCCATATGCAGGAGGTGTATTATAGAGGGAATCCGCATCTGCATGCGTCTTGTACTGAAGCATGGTCGGTGTTCCAGGAAGCACATCCTCTGTGATCAGATCCTCTCGGATAATCACGATCACCACGCCTGCCGGACCGATATTTTTCTGTACACCGCCATAGATAATTCCGTATTTTGATACGTCAACCGGTTCAGACAAAAAGCAGGAGGAAACATCTGCTACCAGTGTTTTTCCCTTTGTATTTGGAAGCTCTTTGTATTTTGTGCCGTAGATGGTATTGTTTTCACAGATATATACATAATCTGCATCCTCAGAAATCGGAAGGTCAGAGCAATCCGGAATATAAGAAAATGTCTTATCCTCAGAGGAAGCAATTTTATTTGCCTTACCATATTTAGAAGCTTCCTGCCATGCTTTCTTCGCCCACTGCCCTGTTACAATATAATCTGCAACGCCATTTTTCATCAGATTCATTGGAATCATTGCAAATTGCTGTGAAGCGCCGCCCTGCAGGAATAACACCTTATAGTTATCCGGGATATTCATCAATTCCCGCAAATCCTTTTCCGCTGTCTTGATGATATTGTCATACACCTTCGACCGGTGGCTCATCTCCATCACAGACATACCGGAACCCTGATAGTCTAACATTTCATCTGCTGCTTCCTGTAACACTTCCTCCGGCAATACGGCCGGACCTGCTGAAAAATTATACACTCTGCTCATTTTTTCTCTCCATTTCCCACGCACTGTATAAAACAGGCAGCGTCCCGGTGCGCATACGGGAAACCGCCCGGCTGCCATTTCCGGAATACAAATGATATGTATTTGTACCTGCCGGACGGACAGCCTATTTTTGCTCCTGTTTCTCTAAGTCCTTCTCATCGAAAGCATCATCCAGATTTTTTCCTGGCGCTACCATAGGAAAGACCTTATCATCACTGTCAATAATACAGTCGATTAATACCGGTTCATTTAAACGAATCGCTTCCCTTAAAGCCGGCTCTACCTCTTCCTTTTTCGTAATACGGCAGGCTTTTGCCCCCATTGCCTCTGCCAGTTTGACAAAATCAACCCCATCATTTAATACGGTATGAGAATACCTCCTGCCGTAGAACAGGGTTTGCCATTGCCTTACCATGCCAAGCACATGATTGTTAAAAACCAGCTCAATGACCGGCACCTTACTCCTGACCGCAGTCGCAATCTCATTCATATTCATGCGGAAGCATCCGTCTCCCGCAATGTTTACAACCGTCTTATCCGGGTTTCCAACCTTAGCGCCAATCGCAGCGCCCAGACCGTAACCCATTGTCCCAAGCCCCCCGGAAGTAATAAGTGAACGGGGATGTTTATAGGAATAATACTGTGCCGCCCACATCTGATGCTGTCCAACCTCGGTTGCTACAATCGCCTCATTGTCAGTAAGCTCTGCAAGCTTCTCTATGATATAAGGTCCGGTCAGCCCCTCATGGTTATAATCTAACGGAAGCGCATCCTTTCTTGCCAGCACTTTATCCATCCATTCTTTGTGGTACTGCTGCGTCAGTTTTCGGTTAAAGCATTTTAACACTTCCCGGATATCGCCAATCACACTGACATCCACCGATATATTTTTATTGATTTCCGCCTCGTCAACATCAATCTGAATAATTTTTGCATTTTTGGCAAAAGTTGCCGTATTTCCGGTAACGCGATCTGAGAAACGGGAACCGACCACAACCAGAACATCACTTTCCGACAAACTCAGGTTTGCCGTTTTTGTCCCGTGCATCCCCAGCATGCCGATATAATTGTTCTCCAGCCCGGAGTAAGCTCCTTTGCCCATCAGCGTATCGGTAACCGGTGCATGCAGCTTATCCACAAATTCCTTTAATTCCTCTGACGCTCCGGAAATAACAGCGCCGCCGCCCACAAACACAATCGGCTTCCTCGCTTTTTCAAGCAGCTTCAGTGCCGCATCAATATCCTTTTGTTTTATCTTATCTGTCTGTGGCAGAACCGGTTCTGGCACCATTCTCTCATACTCCGCCTGATCGCTGGTCGCATTTTTTACAATGTCCACAAGCACCGGGCCAGGGCGTCCTGTCTGCGCCACACGGAATGCACGCCGCAGCGTCGGCGCCAAATCTTTTACATCCTTCACAATAAAGCTGTATTTTGTAATCGGCGTGGTCACACCGGCAATATCAATTTCCTGAAAGGAATCCTTTCCGAGAAGCGGCAGACCAACATTTGCGGTGATCGCTACCATTGGGACAGAATCCATATATGCGGTTGCAATCCCTGTCACCAGATTGGTTGCCCCCGGTCCGCTGGTCGCCATGCATACGCCAACCTTCCCGGTAGAACGTGCATAGCCGTCCGCCGCATGCGCAGCTCCCTGTTCATGCGAGGTCAGGATATGCCGGATCTCATCCTGATGGCGATACAGTTCGTCGTAGATATTCAAAATCGCACCGCCGGGATAACCAAACACCGTATCCACTCCCTGCTCTTTTAAGCATTCTATTACAATCTCTGAACCTGTTAATTGCATTTTATCCTCATTTCTGCGCTGCTCTCTGCGCATAATTAATCTGGGTTAATTATCTGATCTCTAAAATGGCGCCCTTGTCTGCGGATGTTACCATGGAAGCATAACGCGCAAGATAACCGGTTTTTACCTTCGGCTCTTTCGGGGTCCATGCCGCCTTCCTCCGTGCCATCTCCTCATCAGAAACCTTTGCGTTGATTGTATTTTCCGGAATGTTAATCGAAATGATGTCGCCCTCTTCAATCAATGCAATCGGCCCTCCAACCGCAGCCTCCGGCGATACATGCCCAATGGATGCGCCGCGGGATGCGCCGGAAAAACGCCCGTCGGTAATCAGCGCTACACTGGAGCCAAGTCCCATCCCGGCAATCGCCGAAGTCGGATTGAGCATCTCACGCATACCGGGACCGCCCTTTGGTCCTTCATAGCGGATAACAACAACATCCCCTGCAGCAATACTGCCATTTTTGATGGCAGCAATCGCGTCTTCCTCACAGTCAAACACGCGTGCCGGTCCCTCATGTACCATCATTTCCGGTACAACTGCGGAACGCTTCACCACACAGCTGTCCGGTGCAATATTTCCGCGAAGTACAGCAATTCCGCCTGTCTCACTGTACGGATTGTCAATCGGACGGATAATCTCCGGATTCCGGTTGACGCATCCTTTGATATTTTCGCCAACTGTCTTTCCGGTCGCTGTAATCAGATCGGTATGCAGCAGGCCTTTTTTATCCAGCTCATTCATCACCGCATAAATGCCGCCTGCCTCATTTAATTCCTCCATATAATGATGTCCTGCCGGAGCAAGATGGCACAGGTTCGGCGTCTTTGAACTGATCTGGTTTGCAATGTCAAGATTGATTTTGACTCCTGCCTCATGCGCAATCGCCGGCAGATGAAGCATTGTGTTTGTAGAACAGCCCAGTGCCATATCAATAGTCAGCGCATTCATAAATGCCTTCTCTGTCATAATGTCTCTCGGACGAATATTCTTTTCCAGCAGTTCCATAACTTTCATGCCAGCATGCTTCGCTAACTTCAGCCTCTGAGAATAAACTGCCGGGATGGTTCCATTTCCCTGTAATCCCATACCGATCGCCTCTGTCAGACAGTTCATGCTGTTTGCCGTATACATCCCGGAACAGGAACCGCAGGTCGGACATGCATTACAGACATAATCGTCCACTTCCTCTTCTGTCATCTTTCCTGCCGCATGTGCCCCAACCGCTTCAAACATTGTGGAAAGACTTGTTTTTTCTCCTTTGACATGACCGGCGAGCATTGGACCGCCGCTGACAAATACCGTCGGCACGTTCACCCTTGCCGCCGCCATTAAAAGCCCCGGCACATTTTTATCACAGTTCGGCACCATCACAAGCGCATCAAACTGATGTGCTATCGCCATACACTCCGTAGAATCTGCAATCAAATCCCTGGTCACCAGCGAGTATTTCATCCCGACATGTCCCATTGCAATACCGTCACAGACTGCAATCGCAGGAAAAACAATCGGGGTTCCCCCAGCCATTGCCACGCCAAGCTTCACAGCCTCAACAATTTTATCTATATTCATATGTCCCGGCACAATCTCGTTATACGAACTGACAATGCCTACCAGCGGCTTTTTCAGTTCTTCCTCCGTCAGGCCAAGCGCGTTAAACAGAGAACGCTGCGGGGCGGCCTGTATCCCCTTTGTCACTACATCACTTTTCATGATTTCCTCCATTCTGCTGCCTCCCTCTGGCAGCATGTTCACTCTGAAAAATTGTCGTTTCTTCTATCACGGCAATGGTATCAGTCACAACAGCACTCACAAAACAGCACTCAGGATGAAATGCGCTCTGCGATCAGATCACCCATCTGCACCGTTCCAACCTGTGTCTTTCCGTCCGACATGATATCCACCGTGCGGAATCCTTCTTTCAACACCTGCTTCACCGCATTTTCCACGGCATCTGCCTCTTTTTCCAAATCAAAGGAATACCGCAGCATCATAGCAGCCGAAAGAATCGTCGCAATCGGATTTGCCTTGTCCTGCCCGGCAATATCCGGCGCAGAACCATGGCTTGGCTCATACAGCCCCGCCTTTGTCGCACCAAGACTTGCGGATGCCAGCATTCCGATTGAACCAGTTACCATGCTCGCCTCATCCGATAAAATATCGCCAAACATGTTCTCTGTCAAAATGACATCAAACTGCTTCGGGTCGCGAACCAGCTGCATTGCACAGTTATCGACAAGCATATCTGTCAGCTCAACCTCCGGATATTCAGCCGCCACTTCCCGGACAACCGCTCTCCACAGCCTGGAGGAATCCAGAACATTCGCCTTGTCAACGCTGCATACCTTTTTGTTTCTCTTCCTTGCCACATCAAAGCCCCACCTGGCAATGCGCCGAATTTCATTTTCATTATATGTAAGGGTGTCGAACGCTGTTTTGACACCGTTTTCTTCCACCGTTTTTCTCTCACCAAAATAAAGCCCCCCGGTCAGCTCGCGCATTACCACGAAATCAAAACCGCCTTCTGTCAGCTCCGGCTTTAACGGACAGGCGCCGCTCAGCTCTTCAAAAAGAATCGCAGGGCGGATATTCGCATACAGCTCCAGACCCTTGCGGATTTTTAACAGGCCTGCCTCCGGACGTTTCTCCGGCGCAATCTGATACCAGTTTGACTGTCCCACATTGCCGCCAACCGCACCGAGAAGCACACTGTCGCACGCCTTTGCTCTTTCCAGTGTCTCATCGGTCAGGGATTCCCCATAGACATCAATCGAACAGCCACCCATCAAAAGATCTTCATATGCAAATGTGTGCCCAAACTCCTGACCCACCTTTTCCAATACTTTTCTTGCCTCTCTCACAATCTCAGGACCAATGCCATCTCCTGAAATGGATGCTATCTTATAATTCATGCTAATCCTCATTTCTGCGCACACTCTTTGTACAAGCGAATGATATTCGCTTTAACGAGGTTTGTGTCAAGTGCGCGCAGACACAAATCCCGCGTGTGATCATTTATCTGTCACACTGTCTTTCTTTCTAAAAGCACTATTTTATAGTGTATACAGAAATTCAATTTGTGTCAAGTCACTTGCCTGCGAGTATACAATCTCCCATTTTTTTACGAAATTTTATTGCAGGCGCAGCCCCTGACGCAGACTGCATTATTGTTTCCCTGCAGCCGCAGTCCCTGCCGCAGGCTGCACTATTGTTTCCCTGTAGTCCCAAATCCGCCTCTGTCTTCCCCTTCCAAATGACGCACTTCTTCAAATTGGATCACCGGCTGGTTCCGCATAATCCGAAACTGGCAGATTCTGTCGTTGACATGGATCACGGTATCACGCATCGCAATCACCGGCATGCGCCACATATCATTATCCCCGCAGTAAGAGCCGTCCACCACTCCAACTGAATTCGGCTGGATTATTCCAAAGTTTTTATAGGTGCTGCTGCGCGGTGCAATATGTGCTTCATAACCTTCCGGAAGCTGCATGGCAACCCCAAGCGGAATCAGACAAAACTCTCCTTTCTTTAAAGCTACTTCCTCCGAAGCCCGCAGGTCAATCCAGTCTGATTTGCCATCAATATAAGTCAGTTTGTCAATTTCATCCGTAAAATACTTTATTTTGATCTGTTCCATTTGTCTCCCCTTTTTTACAGGCCGGCAAAAACAATGTACCGGTCTTGCCAGCCTTTGTGTATTTCTGGTACAGCGTTTCCTCCGCATCTGTTTTCTGTACTAACTTTTTGTGCCAAAAGCAGTATAACATAACTGAAAACAGGATGGCAAATGCCGCAATCTGTTTTCCTGACTGGAAAGTCCTGTCACTGGATGCACACTTTTCCTTCTGCTGCATAAAATGAAAAGAAGGCTTCTATAATGAGAGGACTGGTACAGCATTTCCGAAGCGCCTGTACAAACTTGCACAAGGGGTTTCGATATGAGGTAGTAAATCATTTCTCAGGAAAGGAATACTATGCCAAGCTTAAAAGCAATGCAGGATCTGCCTGACACCGGATATTTTCAGGCAAACATTACATCACAGATTGACTCCTACCCAATCCGTGACGCACGGATACAAATTACGGATAGCAGCAATCCGGAAAAAATCATTGCCGACCTTGCCACAGACAGCAACGGCCAGACCGAGATTGTCCCGCTTCCGGCACCGCCGCTGGAATACAGCATGCAGCCGGAAGCAAATCAGCCCTATTCGGAATACAATATCCATATTCAGGCTGCCGGTTTTGAATCTCAGGACATCAACGGGGCTGAGATTCTGTCTGGAGAAACCGCACTTCAAAATACATCCCTGCTCCCTCTGGAGGACACAGGCGACAGCGGCACAACAGAGCTTTTTGTCATACCGCCCCACACTTTATACGCCCAGTATCCGCCTAAAATACCAGAAGAAGAAATCAAAGACACCACGCAGACCGGCGAAATTGTCTTAAGCCGTGTTGTAATCCCGGAATATGTTGTGGTGCATGACGGGCCGCCATCTGATAATTCAGCACAAAATTACTATGTCAAATACAAAGATTATATCAAAAACGTAGCCTCCAGCGAAATTTATGCCACATGGCCGGAAGCTACAATCTTTGCCAATATACTGGCAATCCAGTCCTTTACCCTGAACCGCGTCTACACCGAATGGTACCGGAATAAAGGAAAAGATTTTACCATTACCAACTCGACTGCGTATGACCAGAAATGGATAGCCGGAAGAAATGTCTATGACAGCATCTCGGAGGCTGTCGATACCATTTTCTCAAATTATCTGTCAAGGCCGAATGTCCTGCAGCCAATTTTCACGCAATACTGCGACGGCCAGCGTGTCTCCTGCCCGAACTGGCTGCGGCAATGGGAATCCAAAACATTAGGGGATCAGGGATATTCCGCTATCGAAATCATTCGCTATTTCTACGGAGATACCATGTTTATCAACACAGCACAGGAGATTTCCGGCGTGCCTGCCTCCTGGCCCGGAAGCGACCTCACGATTGGAAGCACCGGAAGTAAAGTGCAGCAGATGCAGGAGCAGCTAAATGTGATTTCCAATGCCTATCCGCTCATCCCCAAAATCAGCGCTGACGGTGTATATGGCAGCCAGACGGCGGAGGCAGTAAAAGTTTTCCAGAAGGTTTTTAATCTTCCTCAGACCGGTGTCGTTGACTTTACGACATGGTATAAAATCAGTGAAATCTATGTCGGCGTCAGCCGGATTGCTGAGCTGGCATAGATACGTATTCTGTGAACAATGTTTTCCAAAAAGGGAATGCAGCTCCATCTTCTACTGCATTCCCTTTTTTTCCGGTATTTCCTGTTCACAAGAGGAAGAAAAAATTTCTTCCGTAAATTCCAGTGCCTCTTCCCATGCTTTTTCCGACTCCGGAAGCCGTTCCAGCGCCGTTTGAAACACATGAAACATGCCTTCATAAACAGACAGCCTGACTTGACAGCCTGACTCCCTTGCTTTCTTTGCCGCATCGACAGAATCACTCAGAAGCATTTCTTCACTCCCCACCTGAAAAAGCATGGGCGGCAGTCCTTCAAAGCTGCCAAAAAGCGGCGAAATATAAGGTTCCGACGGATCATGCCCCTGATAATATTGTCCGCTGTAAATCATGCTTTCCTTCGTTCCCCCAAACAGCGGATCCGTATAAAAATTTTTCTCATAGGATTCACCGGAAGCAGTCAGGTCAGTCCACGGAGACATCAAAACCATTGCTGCCGGGAGTTCCTTCCCCTGATCTCTCAGGTAAGCGGCTAATGCAAGGCAAAGTCCCCCTCCTGCCGAATCCCCGGCAAGAACAAGCTCTTTTCCCCTGTAGCCCAGATTTAACAGCATACAATACGCAGAATATGCATCCTGCAGCGCCGCAGGATATGGATGCTTCGGTGCAACCCGGTAATCTGCAGAAAACACCTTGATGCCTCCCATCGCATCACTATAGCGCTTTGCAAAATTGCGGTGCCTGTTTTTCATTCTGCCGATATAGCCGCCTCCATGCAGCTGCAACACGGCCTTCTCTCCGGCAACCTGAGGCGGTGTAAGTATCTCCACATCACATCCCCCGGCTTTTACCCGCAAAAGGGAATACCCATCAGGCGGATGCCACGGCGCTTCATGCACCTTTTTGGAAAGCATTCCATTTTTTATCTGAGGACCTAAAAGCCGCTCTGATGTTGCAAGCCGGAGCAACTCACGCACAACCTTTGCCCTGACGCTGATTTCCTTTTTCAAAACCAGTACCTCATCTTTCTTTTATTATGATTCATTTAGATATAAAATCGCTTTTTTAACTCATTTTTTGCCGTCCTGTTCCCTATACAGAAACAAAGAGAAAATAAAATTGCAGACACTAAAAAAGCAGTCCATGGAAGCGCCGGCTTTGCCGTCACACCAAACAAAAATAACGCAAGCAGTATAGCGCTGACCAGCAAAACAAACAGCTGTACCAAAAGGTAGCTCTGCCAGTCCCGCCGGTTAAAAAGCATGCACACGGCAAGCACAGCATCCAGAAAAAGCACCGCACATGGCATCGCATATACCACGGACCAGCCGGATGAACCGGTAACACGGTCTAACAGCAGCAAAAAAAACATCCCTGCCAGTGTCTGCCAGTACATTTTCCGAATATGGCTGTTACGCCGGTTAAAAGAATAATATATTGTAAAAATGGCATACAAAAAACATACCCCCGTGATCAGAGACCAGGAAAAACGGTCATCCGAATAGTAATCAGCAACAAGAAATATCATCTCCAAAACAACAAGAACAAAGACAAAGAGCTTAAGCAGGAGCCGAAAAATCTTTGTCTGGCTCCGCACATCCGGATAAGTATCCGTCTGCCCGTCCCCATCTGTTGTAAGAATAGTCTCACACAAGGGACACACGGCAGTGTCATCCACAATCTCGACACCGCATCGTTTGCATTGATTCACAAAACACACCCCCTCTTCTTTTTCCGGCGCTGCAAAGCAAGTACAGCATCAGTATGTCACTCCGTTACTCTCAACAATTACCCGGATACCCTGTTCAGACAAGGTCTTAAAAAAACGCCTTTGGATGGAAACATCTGTAAATACAGATGTAATTGTAAAGCTCAGCAAGTCATTGTAGGAACAGATTGCTCCTTTTATGTTCTGCCCGACCGACCGTGAAATCATCACACTAAAATTCCGGATAAACGGGCGGTATTTTTCACCGACCTGAATCTTGCCAATATTGGTCACTGTTGTTGTATTAGCCTTCGCCGACGAACGGTAAACCATCCGCATCGCAACCAGCTTGACAAAAATCGGAACAGAACGTAAAAAAATGTTTTTCTGATTGGCAACATTATAGGAAAACAGCTCCTCCAGATGCTCTTTATTGATCTGCCCGCGAAGGCTTTGCTTTACAAGATCTACCACATCCTGCAGCGGCATATCCTCTCTCTCCGGCAAAAAGACAGCGCTGACCATCACAAAGAAATTTCTTGTTGTCAAAGAGTCAAAAAACGGCCTTAAATCAACTGGTATGCACGCAGCCAGCGGTTTATCAGACGGCTGGCCATGCAGATATTCTTTGTATATGCTATACAAAAAAACAGCAGTCAGATACTCATTGATACTTGCCTCTGCTTTTCGGCAAACCTCTTTTAGCTCTGTCAGAGGCATGTAACCGTGGAAAACGCTAATCTCCCCGCCGCCAAATTTCTCTCCCTTTACCTCCACTGCGCGCTTTGTCTGATACCCTTTTTTATGGCTTTTTTTGTAGTGCTTCAGATAGCTGTCCTCTGTGTTAAGAGACGTCTCATCAGAAAAACCGGTCTGATCTGCCCCGGAAAGGCTTTCCTGCGTCAGACGCAGATACTGGTATGTGATTTCCTTTAAAAAATTTACGCTTCCCATCCCATCAGCCAGCACATGAAAAACCTCCAGATTAATTCTTTTTTTGTAATACGTAACGCGGAACAGATAATTATTATTGGCATAAGGTTCTATATACGAGCAGGGATAATTTGCCTCCTCCAGCACATTTGGGGCGGGCTTGTCATTTGTCTCAAAATAATGCCAGAAAATCCCTCTGCGCATGCGCACGCGGAACGTATCATACCGCGGCAATACCATGTCAAGCGCCTGCTGCAGCCGCATTGCATCCACATTTTCCCGCAGGACAACACTGATACGATAGACATTTGTCCTGTTGTGGCCTGCAATCGCCGGGAACAGGTTTGCCGTATTGTCAAGCTTTTCCCAGTGTATTCTCTGCCTCCTGTTTTTCTTTCCTTTACCCTGATTGTTCAATCGTTTCCTCTCTCCTTTGCCCGGTGATCCAAAACAGAATGGGGTTTGCCCCTATGCGTTTTTTATTTGCCCGCCATGCTGTCGGCAAAAAAAGCAGCTCTACTCTCCCACCGCCAGAGTATATGTTTCATTCTTTTCTGTCTCAAAAGATAAAATGCCATCCTCATAAGAAGTTTCCACCTCATTGCCGGAAGAATCCGTAACCCTGCACGCATCTATCTGTATTTTACATTCCTTCGCTGCCGTTGATAATACCGAAAGCTCTGTCAGCGTTTTATTGCTCCATTTTGCCTGCAGCTCAAATCCGTTTCTCGCACACAGTCCGTCAAATTCTCCATCCTTCCAGGCATCCGGCAGTGCCGGCAATACCTGAATATATCCCATGTGGCTCTGCAGCAGCATCTCTGAGATTCCTGCCGTGCCGCCAAAGTTTCCGTCAATCTGGAACGGAGGGTGCGTATCCCACAAATTTTCATAGGTAGAATCCGCCAAAAGACCATGCAGAATCTGGTAGGAGCGGTCACCGTCGCCGGTGCGGGACCAGAGGCAAACCTTCATGGCCCGCGCCCAACCGGTGGATTCATCTCCCCTGTCATTCAGCGATGCCTTCGCTGCTTCTAACAGATCTGTTGTGTCATAATTGATTTCATTGCCAGGATACAGTCCCAGCAAATGAGAAGTGTGGCGGTGCGCTTTTTCCACGCTACTGTCATCAAAATCTTCATCATCCTCCTCATACCACTCCTTTAACAGCCCCGTCTCTTCACTAATCTGATACGGATCCATTTTGGAAGCCATTTCGCGCGCTGTCTCACGCAGTTCTTCATCCTTGCCTAACAGCTCAGATGCCGTCACAAAGTTTTGCAGCAGATCCTGAATCAACGATTGCTCGTATGTATTTCCAATCGTGACCGGACCATGCTCTGGCGAATAAGTCGGAGAAGATACATACCTTCCCTGCTCCTCATCATAAATCAGAAATTGTGTATAAAACAACGCACTCTCTTTCATAATCGGATAAATCTTTTCTTCCAGATATTGCGTATCTGCAGTAAACTGATAATAATCCCACAGATTTTGGTCGAGCCATGCGGTTGCCGCACTAGACCATCCCCATGTATATTCCCAGCCCGGGCAGGTCCATCCGAACGGCGTGCTCTGCGTGTGTGCCACCCAGCCATTCTCCGGATTTTCCTCATCCGACTCAATTCCATAATAAATTCCTGCCGTCTCACGCCCCGGTTCCCGCAGGCTGTCTACATACTCTACAAAAGGAATCATGGTTTCTGACAGATTTGCCACGGTCGCCGCCCAATAATTCATCTGAAGATTGACATTGATATGATAATCACTTGCCCAGGTAGGACTGTTGCTGTTATTCCATACTCCCTGCAGATTGGCCGGAAGGCTTCCCTCTCTGGAAGATGAAATCAGCAGATATCTTCCATACTGGTAATACAGCTCTTCCAGATACAGATCATCCGTTGTCGGCTCTGAAGAATCATTCTTCTGATACTGTTTTAGCAGGTCGTCCGTGCATGTTTCCGTATATTCACCCCCAAAACTGACAGATGCCTTTCCAAACAGTGCCTGATAATCCTCCTGATGTTCTTTCAAAAGCGCATCATAGCCTTTGTCTGCTGCCGCCTCGATCGCACTGTCAACCCGGTCCTTCGGATCCTCTGCGCTTCGGTAGGATGGATACACGTTACTGTAGTCGGTCGCTGCCGTAAACAGGACAATGACTTCTGTCGCATCGCTAATCACAACAGATTTTTTCCCTGCTTTTGCCGTCCCATCCTTCAATATAAAATGAAAACGGCTCTCATAGCGGAGCTGGTTATCGGTAAGCTCACCGTAATACAAAAGATCCGTGTCAGACGCCTCAATCTTTGCACCATACTGTGTTGTATTGATATTCATCTTTGCTTTAAAATTTAACTTTTCCTCCCCCTGCGCCGAAAAACGCATGACGATTACATTGCTCGGATAATTTGCAAAATATTCTCTTGTATAAGTGGTATTGCCGCAGTCAAAGCTGACACCGGCAACCGACTGGTTCAGATCAAGATACCGCTGATAATTCTCTGTCTTTTTACTGCTGACCTGGTCAAAGGAAAACAATACGCTCCCAAGTGTCTGATACGCGCCGTATCCTTCCGTATCCCCCACCAGCTGGCTCATCAGGCTGTCAACCTGATCTGTATCTCCATCGGCAAGCGCCTTTTGCACTTTTTCCAGTGCGCCGGAAGCAGATTCCAGATTTCCGCCATTGTAGTCAGACCGCTCTTCGGAAGGCCCGCCGGTCCAAAGCGTTTTTTCATTCAGGCAGATCGATTCTTCCTCAATTCCGCCCATGATACTTGCACCCATATAGCCATTGCCAATCGGCAGGGAATTGGTTTCCCAAAATTCTGCCGGTTCATCATAGGACAGCTTTAAGGTATCTTTTACTTTATTTTCCCTTACAAGTTCTTTTTCTTCTTTCTGTTCTGTGTCTCCCCCAAAGCTGCAGGAAGTAACCAGCAAGGATAGCATCACCAGCAGCGACGCAGCAATTCTTCTCTTTTTCATAAAGCTCCTCCGTTTTTTGTTCTGATTAAAAATACCCAAAGCCATTTTTTCGGAATTCCGCAGTTATGCGGCGTTTTGACCCGAAAACAGCTTTGGGTAACAGTATAGCAGATAACACGTTATTTGGCAAAACTTGCATAGTGATAATTTCCGCAAAAACCAAGCTCTTCCTCAATCCGAAGAAGGCGGTTATATTTTGCCACACGCTCACTTCTGGCCGGCGCTCCTGTTTTGATCTGCCCTGCATTTAATGCAACGGCAAGGTCAGCA
This sequence comes from Clostridiaceae bacterium, assembly GCA_021200535.1. Taxonomy (GTDB): domain Bacteria; phylum Bacillota; class Clostridia; order Lachnospirales; family Lachnospiraceae; genus Butyribacter. Next base: position 29,170 of record JAJQGL010000006.1, read on the forward strand.
ATCGTCGTATCCTCTGTCTCTCCGGAGCGGTGTGAAATAACAGAAGTATATCCACATTTCTTAGCCAGCTTGATGGCTTCTATGGTCTCCGAAATCGTTCCAATCTGGTTTAGCTTAATCAGTATAGAATTGGCGCATCCCTTATCAATTCCCTTTCGCAGACGGCTTGTGTTGGTGACAAAAAGATCATCTCCAACCAGCTGCACCTTGTTGCCCAGCTCCATTGTAATCTCCTTCCATCCCTGCCAGTCTTCCTCATCCAGCGGATCCTCAATGGATGCAATCGGGTACTCTTCACACAGCTTTTTCCAGTGATGAATCAACTCCTCCGTCGTCATCTTCTGCTGCCGCTTTGGCAGATGGTAAATGCCGCTGTGCTCCGTTTTCCATTCACTGGAGGCTGCATCCAGCGCAAGCAAAAAATCCTTTCCGGGCTGATAGCCTGCTTCTTCAACTGCGCGTAAAATCAGTTCAATCGTTTCACGGTCTCCCGCCAGGTCAGGCGCAAACCCGCCTTCATCCCCCACGGCCGTTGTCAGCTTCTGCGTCTTTAAAATCCCCTGCAGCGTATGATAAACCTCACAGCACCAGCGAAGCCCTTCCGAAAAACAGGAGGCTCCGGCAGGCATAATCATAAATTCCTGCGTGTCCACGGTATTGGCAGCATGGGCGCCTCCATTTAAAATATTCATCATGGGTACCGGAAGAACAGTAGCGCTGATCCCGCCCAGATAACGGTACAGCGCCATCCCCTGTGCCTTCGCCGCCGCTTTCGCCACAGCGATGGAAACTGCAAGAATGCTGTTTGCACCAAAATTGCTTTTATTATCTGTTCCATCCTTTTCGATCATCAGGCGGTCAATCGCATAGCTCTCCCTGACATCAATCCCGGTAAGCAGCGGAGCAATATCCCGGCATATATGCCCCGCCGCTTTTTTTACTCCCTTCCCTCCATATTCTGCCTCTTCATCCCGCAGCTCATGCGCCTCAAAAATACCGGTCGACGCACCGCTGGGGCTGGCTCCTCTGGCACGTATGCCTGATTTTAAAATCACCTCTGCCTCCACGGTAGGATTTCCTCTGGAATCAATAATCTGTCTGCCTTTTACCTCCTGAATCTGATACATACCTGTAGATTTACTCATTGATTTTCTTCCTTTCTTTTTCCCTGTTGGGCAATTCTGTTTTCCTGATAGCGCATAAAGCTCAGTTATTTACGAAACACTGTACTAGTATGATTCCATTTTCCATATTTTATACCATGGCTTTCCATTGATTATGTCTTGTATCGATATTTTAGATAAATACTTTGTATCGATGCTTCGCAATAAATGCTTCGCAATAGATGTTTTGTAAATAGGATCTGTAAAAAATGGAAAATCTATGTAAAAAATCTTCTTTTCGCGTAAAAACGCTGGTTTTTTTTTTCTAAATGACGTAGAATGACAACAAATTCAGTAATAGGAGGAATACATTATGGCTGTTATCACATTTGCAGCAATCGACGTTGGGTCCCATCAGACCTCGCTTCGCATATATGAAATTTCAAAACAAATCGGCACGCGCGAGCTGGACTATGTGTATCACACGTCACGGCTGGGATATGAGACGTATTCGACCAATCATATCAGCTCACAGTCGATCAATACGCTGTGTACGATTTTAAATGGGTTTTCTGATAAAATGAAAGAATACAGCGTTGCAGACTATATGATTACCGCAACCAGCGCATTGCGGGAAGCCGACAACAACCTGATTGTCTTAGACCAGGTTAAGCAGCGCACCGGTTTTCAGATTAAAATATTAAGTAATTCCGAACAGCGTTTTCTTTTTTACAAAGCGATTGCATTAAAGGAAAATACCTTTCACCGGCTGATTCAAAAAGGAACCCTGCTCATCGACATCGGAGGCGGGAGCCTGCAGCTCTCCCTTTTTGACAAAAGCGCGATGATTGCAACGCAAAATATTCTTCTTGGGCCGCTCCGTATCAATGAAACACTGGAATTTATCAAAAACAGCACGGACAATTACCTCAACCTGATCTACGAATATATTTCCCATGACCTGCATGCCTATCGGAAAATGTTTTTGAAAAACATAAAGGTGAAAAATATTATTGTAATCGGAAACCAGCTGCCAAGCTTTATACAGTATCTGTCTACCCATAACTTTGACCGGCTTCTCCCTGTAGATGCCAGAGGAAGCAAAAAGGATTCCGTAAACCGCAGTGAATACGAAGAATTTTACCGTTCTATGATTGCCCAAAAGCCGGAAGAGCTGGGTCAGGAGCTAAACATCAGCCTGGAACAGGCGTCTCTTTTGATTCCGACCGCCATGATCTGCCACAATATTTTTGAAAAAACCCAGGCAGAGCAGATGTGGCTTTCCGACATTACCATCTGCGACGGTATAGCAGCCGATTTTGCAGAGCGCAAAATAAAACTTGTCCCTGCACATAATTTTACAAACGATATCCTCTCTGCCGCAAGACGCATTGCTGAGCGGTACCAGTACAGCGTCAAACACACGGCGGCGGTTGAAAGCACTGCACTGAAAATATTTGACGCCGTAAAAAAACAGAATCATCTGACAAAGCAGGACCGTCTTATGCTGCAGATTGCGGCAATCCTGCACACCTGCGGCGCCTTTATCAACGTGAATGATATCGGCGAGAATACTTATAAAATTGTGACCTCCACAGAGATCATAGGAATTTCACATAAACAGCGTATGATGGTTGCAACAGTTGTACGGTATCTCAAAACAAAATTTCCGCAATACAGCCATCTGTCCGATTCCTTTGAGCGCGAAGAATATATTAAAATCACAAAATTAAACGCCATACTGTGTCTTGCTGACGCCATGGACCGCAGCCATCTCCAGAAATTTAAAAAAATCACTGTGGTGCTCCGGCGGAACATATTATATGTCACCGGACACAGCCTGTATGACATTGCCCTGGAACAGGGTATATTTTCCCATCACGGTGATTTCTTTGCAGAGGTGTTTGGCATCACACCACTGCTAAAACAGAAAAAAGATTTTTAAGTTTTTTATTTTAAAAGAGCGCAGCTGCATCAGAAATTGCAGCCTAAAAATCAAAATGTATAAAAAAGACCAATTAAATTGACAAAGCCAGTTCTTCATCCGGCTTTGTGGAAACGAGGTAAACTATGAGTGAAAAAACCAATTATTCCAAACCAGAATATTTTTATAACAGAGAACTCAGCTGGATTTTATTTAATTACCGTGTTCTGGAGGAGGCACAGGACAAATCTCTTCCACTGCTTGACCGGCTAAAATTCTTGAGCATAACCGCATCCAACCTGGATGAATTTTTCATGATCCGTGTCGCTTCTTTAAAAGATATGGTCCATGTCAATTATACCAAAAAGGACATTGCCGGCATGACCCCTGCCAGGCAGCTGGAAGCCATTAACCAGGAAACACACAGACTGGTAAAGGATCAGTATGAAACCTACAACAAAATGCTGATTCCGGCACTAAAAAAAGAACATATCATTATCATTGACCACCATGAAAAGCTCAATACCGAACAGTCTGATTATGTCGATAATTATTTCCATTCAGAGGTTTATCCGGTATTGACTCCAATGGCAGTAGACTCCTCCCGCCCATTCCCGCTGATCCGGAACAAGTCGCTTAACATTGGCGCACTGTTAAAAACAAAGCAGCACAGCGGTGATGATGCCGGCAAGGGGCAATTCCATGAACTTTATATGTCACACAGCGGCAAAAAGAAAAAACAGCGCAGCGATATTGAATTTGCCACAGTACAGGTTCCTTCCGGCCTGCCGCGTTTTGTAGAAATCCCTTCTGCCGAGGAAGAGGATAAAACATTTATTTTGCTGGAACAGATTATCGAGAAAAATATTGACAAATTATTTTTGAACTATGAAATCCTCTCCGTATTTCCTTACCGCGTCATGCGCAATGCCGATCTGACGATTGAAGAGGACGAAGCTGCCGATCTTCTGATGGAAATCGAACGTCAGCTCAAAAAGCGCCAGTGGGGCGAAGTAATCCGCCTTGAGGTAGAAAAAAGCATTGATAACAATCTTTTGCAGACCTTAAAGGATGAGCTGTGCATCAAAGAAGCGGATATCTTTCAGATTAACGGTCCTCTTGACCTGACCTTTTTAATGAAATTGTCCGGGCTGGAGGGATATGAACATCTTCGCAGCCAAAAATATACCCCGCAGCCGGCAAAATGGCTAAACGGAAACCATAATCTATTTGAACAGATTAAGGCACATGATATCCTCTTACACCATCCATATGAAACCTTTGACCCGGTTGTTGACTTTGTCAGACAGGCCGCAAAAGATCCTGACGTTCTCGCAATCAAACAAACCCTGTACCGCGTCAGCAGCAATTCCCCAATTATCGCTTCCCTGGCCGAAGCGGCAGAAAACGGAAAACAGGTCACTGTCCTGGTGGAACTAAAGGCCCGCTTCGATGAGGAAAACAATATTATCTGGGCAAGAAAACTGGAAAAAGCAGGCTGCCATGTAATTTATGGATTGGTTGGCCTAAAAACACACAGTAAGATCACTCTCGTCGTGCGAAAGGAAGAAGACGGCATCATCCGCTATGTACATCTGGGCACCGGTAACTACAATGACAGCACGGCAAAGCTATATACCGATATGGGACTGCTGACACACCAAAAGGCAATCGGCGAGGATGCCACCGCTGTCTTTAATATGCTCTCCGGCTATTCTGAGCCAGCAGTATGGAATAAACTGGCCGTAGCGCCAATCTGGCTCCGCGACCGCTTTATGCAGATGATTTCCAGGGAAACCGAATTTGCCAAAGCCGGGAAAAAAGCCTTTATTAAAGCAAAAATGAATTCCCTTTGCGATGCCGGAATCATCTCTGCACTGTATGAAGCTTCTGCTGCCGGCGTACAGATTGAACTGGTTGTCCGCGGCATCTGCTGCCTGAAGGTAGGAATTCCAGGAATCAGTGAGAATATCTCTGTACGTTCACTGGTTGGTGATTTTCTGGAACACAGCCGCATCTTTTACTTCCACAACAACGGCTTCGAAGAAGTCTATATGGGAAGTGCTGACTGGATGCCGCGAAATCTGGATAAACGTGTAGAAATCCTGTTTCCGGTAGAAGATAATACATTAAAAGAAGAAGTAATCCACATTCTGAATATCCAGCTGCAGGATACATTAAAGGCAAGAGAACTGCAGCCGGACGGAAGCTACAAACGAGTCAGCCGGCGAGGCAGGGAAAAACTCTGTGCACAGGATTATTTTAAAGAAGAAGCCATAAAAGCTGCACAGAACCGGAAACTTGCCGACCATCCGGTACGCACCTTTGAACCGATGATGCACGAAGAAAACAATTAAACGATTGACAGGGACTGCCATAACAGTCCCTGTTTTTTTATACATTATGGCAGTTCCACGCCTAAGCTTTCCCTGGCAACCTCTTGGATTTTCCCCACCGGAATAATGGTTAATTTTTTTCGGATTTCTTCCGGTATTTCCTCCAGATCTTCTACATTTTTTTGTGGAATCAGCACCGTTTTCACACCGGCACGCTGTGCCGCCATCAGCTTTTCCGGAAGCCCTCCGATCGGAAGCACTTCACCGCGCAGAGAAAGCTCTCCGGTCATTGCAAGCTGTTTTTTGACCGGTTTTTCCAAAATCAGAGAGGAAAGTGCCGTAAATAAAGTAATTCCGGCGGATGGACCATCCTTGGGCGTCGCCCCCTCTGGTACATGAATGTGGATATCTGTCTTATCAAAATCTTTTTTCTGATTCGCATAGACTGCCTTCGCAAGCGTAAAGGCAATCTCTGCCGATTCCTTCATCACATCTCCCAGCTGTCCGGTAATCTGGATTTTTCCGCTCCCCTTTGTAAATAATGTCTCAATAAAAAGAATTTCACCGCCTGCCTGTGTCCACGCAAGCCCGGTTGCCACACCCGGCATTGTCTTTTTCAATGCTTCATCATGGTGCAGGTGCTTTTTTCCAAGAATATCATGCAAATTTTGTTCCGTAACCACTACCTTTTCCTGTTCCTGCTCCAAAAGCTGTACCGCCGCATAACGGCATATTTTATCCAACTGCTTTTTTAAACCTCTGACACCGGCTTCCATTGTATATTCATCAATAATGGTTTTCAGCGCTTTCTGCTGAATGGCCACCTGCCCCTTTTTCAGCCCTGCGTCTTTCACTGCCTTCGGAAGCAAATGTTTTCTGGCAATGTGATATTTTTCAACCGGCGTATAGCCAGACAGGCTGATTACCTCCATACGGTCCATGAGCGGTTTTGGTATGCTCTCTGTCGAATTGGCCGTACAGATAAAAAACACCTTGGAGAGATCATACGGCACATTCAGATAATGGTCGACAAACGACACATTCTGCTCCGGATCCAGAACCTCCAGCAGGGCACTGGCAGGATCACCGTGAATTTCACTTGCCAGCTTATCAATCTCGTCCAAAACCATAACCGGATTGCTGACTCCTGCGCGCCGAATGCCTTCCATGATGCGTCCGGCCATTGCACCGACATAGGTTCTCCTGTGTCCACGGATTTCAGCTTCATCCCGGATGCCTCCCAGACTGATACGCACATATTTTCTGCCCATAGCCTCAGCAATACTGTGCCCCATACTGGTTTTTCCAGTTCCCGGCGCACCTGTAAACAAAAGAATTGAACCGGTCTGCCTGCCCTTCAGGCTGGTGACTGCCAGCTGCTCCAACACCCTCTTTTTTACCTTATCCAGCCCGTAATGCTCCTTATCCAGCACCTTTCTTGCTTTCGCAAGATCAAGCGGCATTTCCGGCTCCTCTTTCCATGACAGCGTTGTCACAAAGTCCAGATAATCATATAACGTGCCATATTCATGCCCGCTGCTTCCCTCCATCTCAAAGCGGTGCAGCACTCTGTCCGCCTCCCGGCGCGCCTCTTCCGGCATTCCGGCAGCCTCAATCTTTTTGGCAAAAAGCTCTGCCTCAGAAAGATTCTCATCATCTAATTCCTGCAGCTCCTCTTCCAGATATTTCATCTGTTTACGGATGGCCGCAACCTTATATGCATCCTGCTGTTCCTTTGTCATTTTATTCTTGATCTCTTCATTGACAGAACGAATGCTAAGCATCTGACGAATGCTTTCTAACAAGAGATGGTAACGCTTTTTGAGCGAATTTTCAGCAAGAATGGCAAAACGCTCCTCCGCGTCTAATGCCAGATATCCGCCAATATTTGTCGCCGCCTCATGCATGGTTTTCCAACGCCTGATATAACTGCGTATTACCGCATTTCCCGGCACATCTTTCACCAGTGCCTCCGCATATTGCTTAAATTCCCGCAGACAGCTTTCCGCCTCTTCCGGCGACAGATCATTTTCATCAACTACAATTTCATAGGATGCGTCTACCCGATCCTCCTGAACGAAAACATCCTGAATCCGGACGCGCTCTCCCGTTTCTACCTGAAAAAGAAGGTTTCCATCTGCGTTTGTCACAGATGACGCCTGCGCCAGAATACCAATCTCATAAAAATCATCTGCACAAAGCGAGCCTCGTTCCTTCTGCTCCCTGATTGGAACAATCAAAAACGTATCTTCATTTTTTATATTTTCAATCTCTGCAGCGGAAAACACTTCTTCCTGGACATGAATCTGCACATTCGATAAAATTAACGTATCATATACCGGTATCACTAACATAACTCTATCCTTCCTTTCCTCAACTGCTCTTCCTGTTGCAGTGCTTTATTTGTTAGCACTTTATGTAAACGAGTGCTAACAGTTTTTTAAAAAGAAAACGCAAACCATGTAGTCTGCGCATACCATATTCTCATAAAAAGAATAGTAGCATTATCCTGCTTTCTTGTCAAGCCATTTTCCTGCTTTCTCTTTGCATATTTTCTGCAGCTGCGCCGTATACTTCACTAAGGAATTTTCCATGGAAAGGATTTTCCCATGAAAACATCAGCTTTCAAAAAGCATTTATACCGCCTGTGTTCATCTATTCTTCTGTTCTGCCTTCTGCTGTACCCGCCTGGCCAGTCTTGCTCTGTACAGGCTGAAAATGAGGCAGATTCCTCATCAGAGAGCGCCAATGAGGATCTTGACATCACCGCCAAATCAGCTGTGCTAATCGAAAATAACAGCGGGCGGATTTTGTATCAAAAAAATAAAGACAAGGAGCTGGTTCCTGCCAGCATTACAAAAATCATGACACTGCTTCTGATTTTTGATGCAATTAACGCCGGCAAAATCACTTTAGAGGATTCTGTAACCGTCAGTGAATATGCATCTGAAATGGGAGGCTCTCAGGTTTATCTGGAAGCCGGGGAAACACAGACAGTCAATGACATGATCAAATGCATCAGTATCGCCAGCGCCAATGATGCCGCCGTCGCCATGGCCGAATACATAGGCGGCTCAGAAACAGCCTTTGTTAAGCTTATGAACGAAAAAGCAGAGGCGCTGGGAATGCAGCATACTCATTTTAAAAACTGCAACGGTCTTGATGATACGATCGAAAGCGGACACTACAGCAGCGCCTATGACGTTGCGCTGATGTCCCGTGCGCTGATCACCAATTATCCGCAAATTTCAAATTATTCAACCATCTGGATGGATGAAATCACACATACAACTAAAAAAGGCGAAACAAAATTCGGTTTAACCAATACCAACAAATTAATTCGCACTTACGAGGGGATTACCGGGCTAAAAACCGGTTCTACCTCAAAAGCAAAATATTGCCTTTCTGCTACCGCAAAACGAAACGGAATCAGTTTAACTGCTGTTGTGATGGCGGCTCCAGACCCAAAAATACGTTTTACCCAGGCTGCAAGCCTGCTTGACTATGGGTTTGCCAACTGCACAAGCTATGAAGAAAAGGCTGATGATATCCCACTGACAGACAGGCGTCTGGCCCACGGCACAAAAGCAACCATTACCCCGCGGGTAGAAACCTCTTTTTCCTATACCCTGACAAACCAGGAAAACGCTGAAATGATAAAACGCAGCATCCAATATGACAAAAACCTCACCGCCCCCATCCGGGAGGGTGATACAATCGGATCCGTTGTGTATACGCTGAATGGGGAAGAAATCGGTTCCCTGCCAATCCTTGCTGCCGAAACCATAGAGAAAGCAACCTTACTGGACTATTTAAAAAACACATGGGAACGGTTTGTCTTTTCCTAACCCAAAGACACCGCAGGCAGTCTGCCTGCGGTGTCCCTGATAAAACCTTTTCGAATGAACCGGACTAAATACTGATTTATTCTTCTTCGTTTTCAAACGTTCCGTAAGTAAAATTATTTTTTCCGTTGTAGTCAAAGATAAATGAATTGAGCGCCTCCGCATTCGCTGAAGTATCCAGTGTAGAGTTAACGCCATCTGTCATTACCAGGCAGGAGCCTACGCTAAATTCATCCTTTCCCCCGCTGCGGTAATATCCACTGATTGGGATCTGCAGCTGGTGTATGGTTGTCGTTCCCATGGAAACCACATCCATAATATACGAAATAATTTTATCATTGGATAAATCTGTCGTTACATTTTTCAAAAGCTTATTGGCAATCTGAATCCATTCGGTTTTCGGCAATGCCTTTACTTTGTCAAACACCGCATTAATTACTGTCCGCTGACGCCAAGTACGCCCGTAATCGTCACGCAGTCCGTTGACCGTAGTCCCGCTTTTTCGGATACGGCAATATCCGAGTGCCTGCGCACCATTCAGCGTCTGTTTTCCAACTTTAACATTCCGGTATTTTTTCGGCTTAATATAATTTGTTGTGTTCAGGTATTCTGCTTCTGACTCCGTCACCTCTACCTCAACGCCTCCAACTGCGTCAACTACATCGACAAATGCATCAAATCCGATCTCCACATAACCGTCCAGCTCAATATTAAAATTTGTGGCAATCGTCTTGTATAAAAGTTCAATTCCGCCATAGGAATTGGCAGCATTCAGTTTACTGTACCCATAGCCCGGAATCTCTACATATAAATCCCTCATTAACGAAGTTGTTTTTAATGTATTATGCTTTAAATCCATTGTCGCTATAATCATTGTGTCAGTCAGACCGGCGGCACTATAATTCGATTCCTCTCGGTAATCATTTCCGATAACCAGAATATTTACAATGTCACTGTCCGAATTGACCTTTATGCCGCTTAGATCAACATTTTCCAATACCGTGTCATAGTCGCGGTTTACCTGATTAAGCGTATCAAAGAAAACAGTCTGTGCCTTTGCCACAAAAAAACCGGCCGTGGCGCTGATCACCAAAAGTAAACTAAATACAATTTTTTTCCACATAGATCGTACCCTTTCTCTCTTATCGTATCCTAAAAGCTTTTTTTCATGCAGCATTCCGAAATGCTGCATACACACTATGCCGCTGTAAATGCACTGCAATGCTGTATACACGTTATGCCGCTGTAAATGCACTGCAATGCTGTATACACGCTATGCCGCTGTAGATGCACTGCAGCGCTGCATGCTCTCTAAGATGCAGTATACAAACAGCAGAGCGCACTTTTACGCCATGCTTATTTTACATGATAAGAAACATTTATGCAATCCTATTCCGCAGAAAACTCATCCTGTCCATCATATTTTAAAATAAATTTTTTCAAAATACGCGCATTTTCTGAAACATCATACTCACTAGTCGTTCCGTTTGTCGGAACAAGAGAATATTTCGGGTACAGCGAAGTATATGCTTCGTCTGAATTGCTAAAATAATACCCCTCATACGGAATCTGCAGCTGGTGTACCTGAAGCGTCCCCATGCTGATTACATCTTTCATATAGCTCATAATCGTATCATTGTCCAAATCTGTGCTGATTGACTTAAATACCTTGTTTGCAATATCAATCCACTCAGAGCTGGACATTCCTTTTACCTTGTCAAACAAGGCGCTGAGCACCGTGCGCTGGCGCCATGTACGCCCGTAATCATCTGTCAGCCCATTCACGGTAACCGTACCGCCTTTGCGAATCCGGCAGTACCCCAATGCCTGTGCTCCGTTTAGTGTCTGCTTGCCCACCTTAACGGTCCGGTATTTTTTCGGCTTAATGTAATTCGTTGTATTCAGGTAATCTGCTTCCGACTGGGTCAGCTCCACCTCAACGCCGCCGACCGCATTAATCACTTTTACAAACGCATTAAAATTTACTTTCAGATAACCGTCCAATTTTATATTAAAATTTTGGGCAATCGTTTTATAAAGGTTTTTCACACCGCCCTCTCCATAGGAAAATGAATGGTTCAACCGGTTTACTTCACCATCTGTCGTCATGTCAACCAGCATGTCTCTCATCAGGGAAGTCAGCTTTAACGTGTTGTGTTTTTTATCGATTGTGGCAATCATCATAACATCCGGTAATCCGCTCGCCGTATAATTGTCCTCTTTCCGATAATCATCCCCTACCAGAAGAAGATTGATAATCTCATCATCGGACTCCACATCAATTCCGCTCAAATCGACATCCTTTAATATGGAATCGGTATCCCTGGTCACCTGATTGAGCGTGTGATTCAACGTGCTCTGCACCTTTGCCATTCCAAAGCCAACGCCTGCACTGAGCAAAATCAACACTCCCAACACAATTTTCTTCCACATAACACAACCCCTCCCACATATGTATTGCTTCGGCTGCCTGATGGCAAACATACCTCATCAGCCTCCGAAATAACTGTTAATCTGGATATACGTTATCCATTGTAGCATGCGGCCTATAAAAAAACAAGCAAGAGTTTTCCCGCAAAAACAGCGCTGTTGTGGTGCAGCCTGCATGCTTCTTCCTTATCGTTACTATTCACAGTCCTCCGCCGATATGCGTAAAAGTGACAATCTTCTGCGAACATTTGTATGTATTTACAAAATATGCTATAATTCGGGGGCAGAATTAAAAAAATATAACTGGAGGTACCTATATGGCAAGAGGAGCAGGAAAAAACAACTGGGCATTATTTTTATTATTACTGGCAGGAATTGTACTGGGAAGTTTTATTGCACAGGCAGCTTCCGGAATATCCGCGCTTTCATGGCTGAATTACGGAAAAAGCTTTGGGATCACGTCACCCCTGAAGCTGGATCTCGGAATACTGGTCCTGACATTTGCCCTGTCCATCAAAATTACGATCGGAAGCATTGTCGGTGTGATCATTGGTATCATTATCTATCACTTTATCTGAAACGAAAACGCCCAAAAAGCCCCCATAGGCCAGATCATTCCATCCGGCTTATGGGGGCTTTCCGCAAAATACCTGTCTTAATTTATTTTACATCTGTGACTTATAATAATTAATCAGACATCCCTTAGCAATGATATCTCTTTCATCATCGGTCAGATCGCCGAGACGAAGATCAAATTCTTTCATATCATCCCCGACAACATACGCCTTAATCACATCCGTCTTTTCTGTCACTGCTTTCCTGATATCACGGATAAAGATATAGTCTCCATTTTTAAACGGAATCTCATCCGGATAGAGAAATGGAAGCATTCCCCAGTTGATCAGGTTTGAGCGGTAACGCTTTGTCGCATATTCCTTTGCGATATTTGCCATACCGCCTAAGACCTTCTGACAGGATGCTGCCTGCTCGCGCGCTGAACCGTCCCCAGGCTTGACCGCATAAATCATGCTGCCAATCTGCGTTTCTTCCGGCTTAACCGTAAATTTCCCGTTGATTTTATCAAATACATCCTGAATCTCCGGAAGCGCTGCAAAGATATCTTCGCCTGCCACACGCGCTTTTTCCCCTGCCTGCACTGCCTTTGCCTTTCCGACATATTCCGGATCCTTACGGGACAATGTAAATTCAGCAAGTCCCAGCGGATTAGAACGGAACGAAGAAGTTTCTCCGGAAGGGATCAGTTCATCTGTCGTGGTAACCGGGTCATGGATCTCAGAAACTACCTTTAAAACCATATTGTCCGTGAGCGCTGTCATTTCCGGCCAGTCTTTAATATTCGGACCAAACTTGATCTGGACAGACGGATCTGCTTTACCGATGCCATTATAGACACGGTTTTCATAAATTGTGCTGTCAAAGAAATATTTTGGCTTCCTGTAGTCGGCGTCTATGTCCGTAGCAGCTGTCAGATAGCCCTGGTTTGCCGCTGTTGCCGCAATCGAGCGGGCGTCCATCAGCGCAACAGATGCAATCTGTCCGTTTGTGATCTTAGAGCCTTCCCGATTCGGGAAATTACGTGTCGAATGCCGGATAGACAAACCGTTATTCGGAGGCACATCCCCTGCTCCAAAGCAAGGACCGCAGAAAGCAGAACGCACCGTTGCGCCGGTTTTCATCAGATCAGTAATGGTTCCGTTTTTCACAAGCTCCATAAATACCGGCTGACTGGACGGATAGACACTCAGTGAAAATTCATCTGCTCCAATGTAGCTGCCCCTGAGAATATCTGCTGCATCACAGATATTTTCAAAACCGCCGCCGGCACATCCGGCAATCACACCCTGCTCCACATAAAGCCTGCCATTCCTTACCTTATCCTTTAATGTGTATTGGATTTTGCTGTTGTCCAGACTAACCAGCGCTTTCTTTTCCACATCATCTAAAATATCCAGCAGATTCGCATTTAACTCGTCAATCGTATAGACATTGCTCGGATGGAACGGCATTGCAATCATCGGCTTAATCTCAGACAGATCCACATAAACCATGCCATCATAATACGCAACAGCAGCCGGCTTTAACTCTTTGTAATCCTCCGGCCGTTTGTGAATCTCATAAAATTCCCTGATCTGATCATCCGTCGTCCAAATAGATGACAGACAGGTTGTCTCTGTCGTCATGACATCTACACCGATTCGGAAATCTGCTGACAAATTCGCTACACCGTCACCTACAAATTCCATTACTTTATTTTTGACATAGCCATTGCTAAATACTGCGCCGATAATCGCCAATGCAATATCCTGCGGACCGACTCCTTTCTGCGGCTTTCCTGTCAGATAAATCGCAACGACACCCGGTTTTGCAATGTCGTATGTACGGTTCAGAAGCTGCTTTACAAGCTCCGGTCCGCCTTCGCCCATTGCCATTGTCCCCAGCGCCCCATAGCGGGTATGGGAATCGGAACCCAGCACCATTTTTCCACCGCCGGCAAGCATTTCCCTTGCAAACTGGTGAATGACTGCCTGATGCGGCGGCACATACATTCCGCCATATTTTTTTGCACAGGATAAGCCAAACATATGGTCATCCTCATTGATGGTACCGCCTACTGCACAAAGACTGTTATGGCAGTTCGTCAGTACATAGGGAACCGGAAATTTTTCCAATCCGGAAGCTCTTGCTGTCTGAATGATTCCGACAAACGTAATATCATGTGAGGTCAGCTTATCAAACTTAATCTGGAGATTTTCCATATTGCCTGAAGTATTATGAGACTCTAAAATGCCATAAGCCATAGTTCCCTTTGCTGCCTCGTCCTTTGATGGTATACTGCCGCACTTCTGCTGCAAAACAGCCGCGCTGTCTGCATTGTCCTCTACAATGTCTTTTCCGTTGACCAGATACACACCGTTGTCATATAACTTAATCATATCTTACCTCATTTCTGCGCTGCCCTTACCTTGTAACCGGAATCCGCGCCAGACAGCGCACAGACGCAGAGCCCATTACTGAATCATGTTGCTGTTTTCTGTATTGATACAGAATTTTCCTCAGACAAAGCTTCGGAATTTTTATTACCGGTTTGCCAGGCTGCAAAGCTCCTCAAGCATCTTTGGCAAATCCTGATCCATATTTTCATCTGCAAACTGGCAGGTTCCAACCGCCCGGTGGCCTCCACCGCCGTATTTTAACATCAGACTTCCGACATTGACATCAGACGTTTTGTTCAAAATACTGTAACCAACCGCTGCAGAACACCCCTTTCCTCCCTTTCCGCTGACAATCCAGCAGGAAATATTCTGCTCCGGATACATACTGTAAATCATGAACCTGTTTCCGGAATAAATCGGATCCACATTCCGCAGGTCAGAAATAATGACATTTCCATCAACTCTGGTATTTGCCTTTACCATCTCCTGAAATTTTTCCGCCTGCTCATTGTATATTTCAATGCGTTCAATCACATCCGGCATAGCAAGGATTTCCTCTGTAGTTTTCTCCCGGCAGGCATCAATCAGCACTTCCATCAGCTGATAATTCGAGATACGGAAGTTTCGCCAGCGCCCAAGCCCGGTACGCGGATCCATAATAAAGCCAACCAGCACCCAGCCTGTCGGATGCAGGATTTCATCAATCGTCAGATTGGCAGAATCAACCTTATCAACAGCTTCCATCATGTCGTCAAACTGCGGGAATTTTTCCCTGCCTCCATAATATTCATAAATAATTCTGGCACAGGACGGCGTAATCCGGCTCTCCCCTTTATATTTTCCGGCAAGTTTTTGTCGCTCATGTTCACTGGAGTGGTGGTCAAACCAAAGCCCGCAGCCCTCTACATACGGCACATTGGCAAGACAGTCATCCTCTGTAATCTCTACCAGCCCATCCTGCAGGTCTTTGGGATGCGCAAATTTCCAGTGATCAATGATTCCCGCTTCCTTTAACAGGGCTGCACATGCCAGCCCGTCAAAATCAGATCTTGTAACTAATCTCATAATACTCTCCATTCCGGAGCGTTTTACGCGATGGGCGATGAGAAATTTGCGAAGGCAATTTCTCATCTGCCATCAGGGCTAATTTGTGACGCTCCGGCACAAATAGCCGTTTGAATAATCAGCACATCAGTGTGATTTTTCAAACTACTCTCCTTCCATGTCGGAATCTCCCGACCACGATATAGTTTAGTATACTATAAACCGAATTTATCGGCAATATTTTATTTTAATGCATCGTTTTGTCATTGCATAGTTTTACGCCTTGTAGTAAAATATTTAATAAAAATATCGAGGAGGCAAGCTATGAGACATTTGATCAGTCCGCTTGATTTATCTGTTGAAGAATTAGACCATATCCTGACACTCGGTCAGGCAATTATGAAACATCCTGAAAAATATACGCATATTTGTGACGGAAAAAAGCTGGCTACCTTATTTTATGAACCAAGCACCCGCACCCGTCTCAGTTTTGAAGCAGCAATGCTCAATCTGGGCGGCCAGGTACTTGGTTTTTCTTCGGCTGATTCCAGCTCTGCCGCAAAAGGAGAAAGTGTTGCCGATACCATCCGTGTCATTTCCTCCTACGCAGATATCTGTGCAATGCGCCATCCAAAGGAAGGCGCACCTACCGTAGCGGCCATGCACTCCGAAATTCCGGTGATCAATGCAGGCGATGGAGGACACAATCATCCCACCCAGACACTGACTGACCTGATCACAATCCAGACACTGACTGGCCGTCTGGATAATCTGACCATTGGCATGTGCGGGGATTTAAAATTCGGACGTACTGTTCACTCCCTGATTAACGCAATGGTTCGCTATCCAAACGTAAAATTTGTTTTAATTTCACCAAAAGAGCTGATGATCCCAGACTATCTTCGCAAAGAGGTTCTTGATAACGGCAGGATTGACTATATCGAAACAGACCAGCTGGAACAGCACATGCCGGATCTGGATATTTTGTATATGACACGGGTACAGAGAGAACGTTTTTTTAACGAAGAAGATTATATCCGTCTAAAGGACAGTTTTATATTGGATGTCTCAAAGCTGCAGAATGCAAAAAAGGATATGTATATCCTGCATCCGCTTCCCCGTGTAAATGAGATATCCACCGAAGTAGACAATGATCCCCGCGCCGTTTACTTTAAACAGGCAAAATACGGCGTTTATGTGCGCATGGCATTGATCATCAACCTGCTTGGACTGGGCGGTGAACATAATATCCGTCTTTCTTAACGCATCGCTTATAAAGCAAAACTGCTGTTTTCTAATGAAGCAGCACACCAGAAAGGAGATTTTTCATGTTAAATATTGGCGGTTTAAACGAAGGTGTTGTCATCGACCACATTCAGGCCGGCGGCGCAATGAAAATATATGAATATCTGAATTTGGAAAAGCTTGACTGTTCAGTTGCGATCATAAAAAACGCAAGAAGCAATAAAATGGGAAAGAAAGATATTATTAAGATTGAAGGCCCGTTTGATATTGATTTAAACGTCCTTGGCGTGCTCGACCACAAAATTACAATAAATATCATAAAAGACAATGAAATCGTTGAAAAACATACTCTTTCACTGCCCGATACGGTTACCAACATCATCCGGTGCAAAAATCCGCGCTGCATTACCTCCATTGAGCAGGAGCTTCCGCACACCTTTAAGCTGACAGACCGTACAAACCGGATTTATCGCTGCATTTACTGTGAATCAAAATTCAAGGGGAATTAATTTACAAGGGGAATTCCGTTTTAAAAGGAATTCCCCTGTATTTTTTGCTATTCCAAAAATCAATGCGCTTAAGACAGTCCAATAATCTTTCCGTTGTCATCCACGTCAATATGCTCTGCAGCCGGAGAAGAAGGCAGTCCCGGCATCGTCATCACTGTACCGGTAATCGCTACAACGAAACCCGCTCCCGCTGACACATACACTTCCCGGATATTTATGGAAAAATCCGCTGGACGTCCCAATTTGGCAGGATCATCCGATAGAGAATACTGATTTTTTGCCATACAGACAGGAGTCTGACCATATCCCAGCTTTTCGAGGCGCCGAATCGCCTGCTCTGCAGCCGGGGAATAGGTTACCTCCGCGGCGCCATAAATTTCTTTTGCAATCTTTTCGATTTTTGCGGAAATCGGCTGTTTTTCATCATACACCGGCTCAAAACAGCTTTCTTTCGTCTCCAGCGTTGTAAGTAATTTTTCGGCAAGTGCAATGCCGCCCTCTCCGCCTTTTTCCCATACTTCGGAAAGCGCAAATTCGCAGCCGTGTTCCTCACAGAAATCCTTAACATAAGCAAGCTCTGCCTCTGTATCTGTCACAAAACGATTCAGCGTAACAACACAAGGCACCTTGTATTTCGCAATATTTTCAATATGCTTCTCCAGATTGACAATTCCTTTTTTTAAAGCGGCAAGATTTTCCAGATTTAACTCTTCCTTTGACACGCCGCCGTTGTATTTTAAAGCACGGACTGTCGCCACCAGCACAACCGCATCCGGTTTCAGTCCCGCCATGCGGCATTTGATATCAAAAAACTTTTCTGCGCCCAGATCTGCGCCAAAGCCCGCTTCTGTAATTGCATAATCAGCCAGCTTTAATGCTGTTTTGGTCGCACGGACACTGTTGCAGCCATGTGCAATATTTGCGAATGGCCCTCCATGCACAAGCACCGGCGTATTTTCCAATGTCTGAATCAGGTTCGGCTTAATCGCATCGTTTAACAGCGCCGCCATTGCGCCGACAGCGTTAAGCTGGCCTGCTGTCACCGGCCTGCCGTCGTAATCATACGCCACAATAATCCGGGAAAGCCGTTCTTTCAAGTCTCTCCGGTTTTCTGCCAGACAAAGAATCGCCATAATTTCAGACGCCACCGATATAATAAAATGGTCCTCGCGCACCACACCGTCCGTCGGTCTGCCCATGCCAACCACAATATTGCGCAGGACACGGTCATTCATATCAACACAGCGCTTCCAGACCACCTGATTCGTGTCAATCCGGAGGGCATTCCCCTGCTGGATATGATTGTCAAGCATGGCGGCAAGCAGATTGTTCGCAGATGTGATTGCATGAAAATCACCAGTAAAATGCAGATTCAAATCTTCCATCGGAACTGCCTGTGCATATCCGCCGCCTGCCGCTCCGCCCTTAATTCCAAAGCAAGGGCCAAGGGACGGTTCCCGCAGCGCAATCGCCGCCTTTTTTCCAAGCTTTCCCATCGCCTGGCCAAGACCGACTGTCGTTGTGGTCTTTCCCTCACCTGCCGGCGTCGGATTGATTGCTGTCACCAGAACGAGCTTTCCGTCCGGATTTTCTTTGATCTGTTCCCAGAGATCATCTGACAGCTTCGCTTTATATTTGCCGTAATACTCTAAATTTTCCTCATCAATGTCCAGCTGCTTCGCTATCTCACGGATCGGAATCATTTTGGCTTCCTGTGCAATTTCAATGTCTGATTTCATGTCTACCGCCTTTCTGCCCGCCGGGCACTATTTGATAATTCTTATCATATATCATAACCTTATCGGATGACAAGTGTCATTTTCCACAAAATTTACCAGCCAGACTAAAAAATCTCTGACAATATTCAAATCGGTGCACTGATACAGCATACGACAGCCGACCATCTCCTCCAGCTCGTTAAAAACCAGCCGGTTATCTCTTGTCAAAATAAAATCCAGTCCGGCAATCCCTAATACATCCTCTGCAAATGCATCTGCAAAGCCCTGTACAAATTTTCTCTCCTCTTCCGACAGCCAATACGGTGACGCCGTTCCCCCTAAAGAAAAATTAGAGCGAAAATCCTTTGCCCCCTGTCTTAACATCGCCTGATAAATCTGTCCTCCTACAATATAGACACGGATATCTTTTCCATCGCTTGCAATTTTTTCCTGCAAAATGCACGTCCTGCCATAAAATTTTTGCTGCAGGCTTCGAATGCTGTCCTTTGTACCGGCAAGATCGTAAACCTCATTTCCCCCATGCCCGTCTACTGTTTTTAAAATTTGAAAAAAAGAGAGGTCCCGGACGGACACCCCTGAAAGCGCTTCCGCCGGTACACGAATCGTCTCCGGCGCCCATTTCTGTCTGGAAATCCAAGCCGGCAAACGGCTTTCCAGATATTGTAATGTCTTTCCTTTGTCATTTCCAATCTCCGTAATCCGGGAACTGTGAAGCGTCAGTACCCCTCTCTGTTCATACCAGCGGCTGATTTGAACAGAGCGCGTGCGGTTTAACACCAGCTCCGGCAGCGGTTTTTGCTGATATTCTTCACTGTCTGCAAGCTCAAAAACAATTCCCAGTCTCTTTCCTTCCTCCTGAAAAAGCCTGATAAATGCCTTATTTTTCTCCGCCTCATCCCGATGATAAATCAAGTATCCAAGCATTTTCTTCCTCCGTGCCGTATAAACGCTATATTTGCATGTAACGCAGTATAGAAAGATTTAGACAAGTCAGATATAAAGATTAATTCTTTAACAGTTCCTTAATATATAATCCATAATATAATCTGCCGTATTAACGCCGGTACAGGTATAAATATTTTTAAAATGGGCATTGGAATTGACCTCACATAGTATATCCGCTTCGTTTGTTTCACCGGAAAAAAGAAGATCAACACCGCAAAAATCCAGCTTTAATGCCTTTGCCACCCGAACCGCCTGCGCCTGCTCCCGCACAGATGCCTGATACGGCTTCATACTGCCTCCATTTGTCAGATTTGCCCGAAAATCGTTTTCCGACCAGCGGTACATGGCAGCAATAACCTGACTGCCCACTACCTGCAGCCGCACATCCCTTCCGCAGCTCTCTTCTATAAACTTCTGATACAGAAATGGCTGCCCCGCCAGTTTACTGTCGCTGATAAACATCTCA
>JAJQGL010000092.1 GCA_021200535.1 Clostridiaceae bacterium
ACCGAATCCATGCAACGTAGCTATTCTCATAAAGGTTATCCTTACGATAACGCATTGCGATTGGCAACACAAAAGCTATCATTGAAATGCTTGATTGATTTTTCAACATTTACCCTGATTTTGTAGGTTTCATCCCATTCTTTGGAACCGCGTTCCACTCCGGGATAAGCACGCAGATTCTTTTCGGGGTAGACATAAATCATTCTTCCACAAGAAGTGGTGCAGGGATTATCACAATGGCATACACGGCGTTTGGATTTATCAGCTTTGTTGTATTCCCATTTCATCTTCGGACATACGAACTTCATGGTCGGCAGTTTGCTTTTTAAGTGGGATTTACTCCCTTCACATTTCATTGGA
This sequence comes from Clostridiaceae bacterium, assembly GCA_021200535.1. Classification (GTDB taxonomy): domain Bacteria; phylum Bacillota; class Clostridia; order Lachnospirales; family Lachnospiraceae; genus Butyribacter. The sequence continues at coordinate 361 of JAJQGL010000092.1, forward strand.
AGTGTCGGATCATGAGGACAGCAGGGGATGCCATTTTCGTTGAAGGTATAATCAACGTTGTCCATGGAAAGTTTTACTTTTAAAGGAATAAAGGCTTTTTGAAATGCAAAATCTTCGAATAAGGATTTGTAGACATAGCAAAAATGACCGTTCACATACTGTTGTTTTACTTCATGGTTAGAAGCAGCAGATGCAGGCATTGAAGCGTAGGCAGCTTTGTAAGGGTCATAGGACTTATCAAAATTATGAACTTTTGCAAAAGCTTTTAACTGTTTGATAATGCGGCTTGTGGTGTTTCGCAAACACCTATTAAAATAAGGTAGGTAATTGCGAAATGCTTTTGAAATAAAGTGTTGTTCGGCAAATTAACTGCACCAACTTCATTCAAATTTGATGCGCTTGAATTGATTTGAGATGGGCATATTGTCAGACGGCACATTGTGGGCGGCACAAACCGCATTTTATTTTCGGTAAACTTACATCTCCGATTGTGCCGTATCGGACTCTGCCGCAGCTTCTTCGCAGGTTAACCGTACATTGTTGCAGGCTTAATGAAACAAGTAAAGTCTCTCATGAAGAACATCAATGAAAGCATTAACGCAGAATACCAGAATGTGATGTTCCTGAAGGCGTATTATCTGATGCAGAAATTGATGTTATTTTTTTCTATTTTTTAGAATTTCTCTCAGCAGTGTTATTGGCGATTCACCCATCGGTATATCACCTGTTCCCAGCATTGAAGTGGGGCCGCACTTTGGGCACCAAATATTTCCAACATCAGGGTTCCAGCTATATCTTCTTCCACATTTCCTGCATTTCTTATACATTGGTAACATTGTCATTTGCACTCATCTCCTTCTGATTTTGATTTACAAGTAAAATGCATTATCCTGATTCGACCGCATTCTTTTGCTCTAAAAATGTTCCTGATAGAGCAATGTAATTGATTATCTGCTTTACTTGTGTTGATACGGATTTACCTGTTTTATACCACAATAAACTATTGCTATTTACCTTAAGCTCTATATTAGGGTAATCCCCTATTTGCTTGAGCAAAAGGGGATTACTTTCAATAAGGGATAACACACCATTTGAATCTGTTAATATAATCTCACGCTCCTGTTATGTCTGAGAAGATTAAGTGCTTTTGTTTGTTGTTTGTGATACCATTATCTGATATTGATATGACATAGATTGTCATGCTGATTTTATTTTTAATTTTTTCAAAACACATTCCGAAGCCTTGATACAAGCCATTTTTTCATTACCTCGATCATATTTTTAATAGTTTTTATCCGCAGTTTCATGCCGCGCTCGCAGGAAGCGGCTAATGTTAAATCGAATAAATTCGATTGATGTTGATGGAGATTGCTTGCATATATCAAATAAGTCGTGCGTTGGAAGTTTTCGGAGTAGAATGAGGTGTTGGAGGAAGACATTACGATAACATTTCAAAAAAAGTAATGTTATGAAATGTGGTTGAAATGTTTCGTACTGCCTGGTATCTTTAAAATACAGAGTCTTGGAGGTGAGAACGTGAAAATATCAGAATTGTATCCTGATGTGGTATCGGAAGATATGGAGTATGAATATAAAGCAAAGTTAAGCCAGGACAATCCTGTCAAATGGGCTAAGACCATTGTTGGATATGCAAATGGTAATGGTGGAACTGACGTGCTATAATAAAGTTGTAACAGGAGTGGTTAATAAGATAGAATGATAAGCAGACCGAGCATGCTTGCATGTGAGGGTGCAACAAGATCATGAGTCGCTGCGATTTTTGAGGAGGCGTGGAACGCTTATAAAATGGCATGTAATGTGCTTTGGGAAATATTGCACTAAATAGAGGATGGCAGAGTTGTATGTTATTCAAGGAAATGAGGTGAATTTAGATGGATTATAAATTGCTTTGCAGCAAGAAAGAACAATTAAAACAATTATATGAACAGTTACCAAAAGAGGTACTTCAAAGTTTTGATAAAAGCTTTGAAATTGAGTATACTCATAATTCGACTGCAATCGAAGGAAACACCCTGAGTCTGATTCAGACAAAAGCAGTTTTGGAAGATGGCATTTCAGTTGGAGGAAAAACGCTCCGTGAGATTTATGAAGTTGTAAATCATGACAAGGCGTTTGGATTTATAAAAAAATGTATTGCAGAAGGAAAAGCTTTGGATGAAAAAATCATCAAAGACATTCATGTGCTGCTTATGGACAATATTATTACTGGCGGCATTTATCGTAATGTCGAAGTAAGAATCACTGGTGCAAAGCATAAGCCACCGGTGCCCAATGAGATGTATCAGCAGATAAAAAACTTTTATGCTGATATGCCGTACAAGGCAAATGGAAATGATATTGAACTTGCCGCATGGACTCATGCAGAGTTTGTAAAAATCCATCCTTTCGTAGATGGCAACGGAAGAACATCACGTATGATTATGAACTATCAGTTGATGGCATCCGGTTTCCTTCCGCTATCCATAGCCAAAGAAAACCGCTTGGAATATTTCGAAGCGTTGGAAGCATACGCAGTAGATGGAAATCTGAATCCATTCACTGAGATGATAGCGGTATTGGAGGAAGAACGACTGGACGAGTATCTTGGGATTGTATAAGAACAGGCAGAACAAGAAGGACGTATCGACAAAAGCATTAACGCAGAATACCGGACTGTGATGTTCCTGAAGGCGTATTATCTGATGCAGAAATTGATGTTCTCACGCTCCTGTTATGTCTGAGAAGATACTTTGAATACAACCCATGTGGTATATGACTGATAATGTTAGAGGATGTAATTGCCCAATCGGTGATTGAACCATTGGGACTAAAAAAATGATATCGTGAGCATGATGCGGAGGATAAGCTCGCTGCAGCGCCGAATGGAATTGGTTTTTCGCCAACTAGCCGATTAATTTTTCGCCAATCTCAGGAAAAATATTTCGCCAACCGTCGGAAAATTTTTGAAAAGTTTGTAAATATGGTGTAAACTATAGGAAAATGAACTGAATTGAGGTGTTCCGAATGCTGAACTACAGGAAACGAATCGCTGACGATATTCTGAAACGCAAACTGGAGGGTAAAGGAGCTGTCCTTATTGAAGGACCGAAGTGGTGTGGCAAAACAACCACCGCCGAACAGCTTGCTGCCAGCATTTTGTATATGGACGATCCAGAGAAAAAAGAGCAGAACATCACAATGTCAGAGCTTAGCCCCAAGAGACTTTTAAGGGGTGCAACGCCGAGACTGATTGATGAATGGCAGCTTGCTCCTAAACTGTGGGATGCTATCCGATTTGCGGTTGGCCACAAGCGGTGGATATGCGAGATGAAATCGCCCTTGACCAAGCTATCGACTATTATGATGCCGTTGTTCACTCTGATATTAACCGAGCAGATAATGTACAGAAGAATCCTGAAAGAGTAAAGCGGCTCATGCGTTCCTATGCAAGAAACCAGGGTGGTCAGGTTCCAAACACGGTGATTGCACAGGATATAGCCGCCAACGATGAATTTCCGATGAGTGAGGAAACCGTTGCTTCGTATATCAATGCTCTTCGCAAGATCTTCGTCGTAGAGGATATGCCGGCATGGAATCCGAATTTGCGGTCAAAGACGGCAATTCGTTCATCTGACACCCGATACTATATTGACCCATCTATTGCGGCGGCGGCATTGGGTATCGGTCCGAATGATCTTGTGAATGATCTTAAAACCTTTGGTTTTCTCTTTGAAACCCTCTGTGTGAGAGACCTTCGTGTATATGCGGATGCTCTTAACGGTGAGGTTTATCACTATCGTGACAAAGATGGACAGGAATGTGATGCGGTCATTCATTTGAGAAATGGTGAATACGGACTCATTGAAATCAAGCTCGGCGGCGATAAGCTGATTGAGGAAGGTGCGGAAAGCCTAAAGTCTATGCAAGCGAAAATTGACACCGACAAAATGAAAGCCCCGTCTTTCCTTATGGTATTGACGGGAACCGGTGATTACGCATATCGCCGCCGCGATGGAGTATATGTTATCCCCATCGGTTGTTTGAAAAATTAAAGACAACTAAAAATGGTATAGAAAAGCATCTCTGCTGAATTGTTGTTTCGGATACCACGCCATTTTTCCGCAATCTCCAACGGTTCAAATCACATGCCAATCAACATGATGGCATGTGGTTTTCTTTTTAAAAGATCGAAAAAAAACCAATTTCTGGCTGCTTTAGGGTCTATCTTCGGATATACTATAAAGCAGCCAGTCTTAGAACGTTTATCCCACTAAAAATTTATATTTTGCAACACTATATAGATGAATGAATGGAAGCAATATCGGGACTGTTTTTACATACTTCTGATATTCGGGATCCTCTCCATAGGTTCGGTTTTGTCTAAGCTCAAGTCTTCTGGCTCCGCTAAACATCACATATATGATTCCCAGATAGCCAATCAGTGCGAGGCACCATTGCCAGCCCTGTAGGATGCTTGCGCCGGAAACGAAAACTCCCGTCCAGAAAATCATTTCCCCAAGATAGTTTGGACATCTTACAATTTTATACAGACCTGTGTCGCAAAAACGCTTCGGGTTTATCTTCTTGGCCGCCTGCTTTTGCATATCAGCTGCTGACTCAAAAATGATTCCCAAAATCATTATGAGGATGCCGACACAGCAGCATACGTCTGTGCCAGAGCCGTTAAAAAGACGATAGAACACAGGAGTGACCTGAAGCATATACAGTAGGGCACAGGTGATCCAAATTGCACACTTGACGCCGAATCCCATGCTGGTTCCATCCTTTATTTCTGTTTTCATTTTTGCGTTGTATGCACCGCTTTTAAGTTCGCGGGATAAGAGATAGCCTCCCAGGCGAAGTCCATAAACGAGCAAAGAGACACAGGCAAGCACTGTGCCCAGAGAAAGTGAGTTATGAAACATAATCAGCATGGCGATGCCGAGTCCGGCAATGGAAAAACCATAGCCTAGCGAGATAAAGTAAACATACTTGTAAAAACCAATGGCACTTATGATTAGTGCAGCAGCCAAAAGGAACCAAATCAAAGTAGGAAATACCATATAATCCTCATTTCCGAGCGGTAAGCTCTTATTTCTATGATGTTTCTATTTTATATCATCAATGCATGATTTACAATCTGCTTTTGAAAAAAAGTGAATCAATTCGCTGGATTTATAATTGTTCAAAATCTACTGGGGATTTTGTTATTGCTTATAGGTTTTCTGTTTGCTATACTTAGAAGCAGCAAAAGGCGAACTATGAGGAGAACAACATGAACACATCTATAGATTGTACGTTTAAGACGGAACAAGGGAAATTTAATTTCAGGATAGGCGTTATCATTGCCAATGGAAGAAAGGTGCTGATGGCAAGAAACCCGAAGGAAAAAAGGGAGTTTTATTACTCTGTCGGCGGAAGGGTGAAATTTGGAGAAAGCTTAGAAGACGCTGTGTGCCGAGAGGTAAAGGAGGAGACAGGTATTGTCTGTGAGGCGGATAAAATGGCTGCCATCCATGAAAACTTCTTTGTAGATGACGATGACGTGCCGTATCATGAAATATCGTTATTTTTCACCTTAAAGCCTAACGAAAAGCTGCTTAACCTGCCGGATGGCCATAGGACGGATGACGGGCCTGATGGAGAGTTTTTGAAGTGGATTGACCTGGATGATTGTGAAGGGATAACAATATATCCGGAGTTTTTTAGGACGATGGATTTTGCCGGTGATGAAGTGAAGCATTTCATTACAAGAGAGGATTGCTTTTCGCAGGAGCCTGAGGCAAAAGCGATGGATGAGACAGCCATTGCCTACACGGACGGAAGCTATAACACGGCAAATCAGATGTGGGGATATGGCGCATGTCTGTATGTGGGTGATGAGGAATATGAGATTTCCGGGAAGGGCAAAGACCTATACAGCGGCCGCCAGATACAGGGTGAAACCACGGCGGTGCTCGCTGTGTGCGAGAAGGCGCTTTCGCTTGGCGTGAAAAAGCTGGAAATCCGCTATGATTACGAGGGCGTAAGACAATGGGCGCTCGGCATGTGGAAAACGAATAAACCATATACACAGGATTACGCTAAGAGAATGCAGGAATATCGAAGGCAAATGGAAATCACCTTTACCCATGTAAAGGCGCACACCGGCATAGAGGGCAATGAAAAAGTGGATAAGTTGGCAAAAGCAGCATGCAGGACATTTTAATCGTTGAGGATAATCAGGAGATCGCCTCCTTGCTGGCAGATTTCCTGGGAAAAGAAAATGGAGCTGGGGTGGCAAGCGGCTTCGAGCGGCTGTGGTAAACTCAAAGATCAGTTCATTGACAAATATGCCAGAATGCTGTGCAGGAGAAATCCATGTGCTTCAAAAACTAAATCAATAGTTTATAATAAAAGCATGCAAGCTGGGTTCTGTCACGGAGGGAAAGCTTCATAAGTATATTGCTGATATAATTTCTGACAGTACCTTCCGAGAGATAAAGAGAGGCTGCGATTTCTTTATTATTAAGCCCGTCTGCAATTAATCTTACGATTTCAAATTCCTTATCTGAAAGTCCGATGGATGAGTGGTCGATGGAAGTTTTGCTCTGTATAAGGCTCGGTATTTTATCCATAATTTCATTTCCGAAAACTGTCTGACCGCTTTCTACTGCTTTTATTGCCGGAGCAACAGATTCGAAATCCTGCTTTAAAATATAACCCTTTGCACCGATATTTATCGCTTTTACTATATATTCATCATCTGCAAATGTGGTTAAGAGCAAGATCTTTGCCTGCGGGAATTTTGAAATGATTTCTTTTGCGGCATCAAGACCGTTAAGATTGTCCATTCGTATGTCCATAAGCATTACATCGGGCATATGTTTTTCAAAAAGCCCGATCGCCTCCGCACCGCTGTGGCCTGTGGCGCATATCTCTAAATCACCGTCTGCTTCTAGTATAATTTTAAGGCTCTTTGATACAAAAATATCATCATCTATAATTATTATTTTCAACCTATTGTTCCTCCCTGATGAATGGTATTGTTGCAAATATTTTGAATCCGCCATCGGTTGTTATTCGGATGGTTCCGGACAAAGCTGATATGCGTTCCTTTATATTGGTAAGCCCAATACCGTTGCTAACAGACGGTTTTACGTCCGTTCCGTCATCCGAGATGATCAGCTGCAAAAATGCCGGATGCTCGCGAAATATTATTTGCATACTATGACCGTTGCTGTGACGTCTTGCATTTGTTAATGCTTCTTTTACTATTGCGATAACACTGTATTTTATGTCATGTGACAGATCTGCTTCCACGTCATATTCGAAATTTATCTTAAAAGAATCGTCCTCGTTTATAATTTCTTCGATGGCGGCTTTGGTATCAATGGCTTCATCATGCAGGTCATGTACGCTTTTCCTGATATTGTCCATTGCGGTATTTAATGTCGTATGCAGATCCTCCAAAGGCTTTTTTAAGTATTCTTCTTTATTGATTGTCTTAGCCGCGCCAGTTTGCAAAATCGAACGCGTTAAGAGATGCCCTACGTTGTCATGTATTTCTCTGGCTATTCTGTTTCGCTCCTTTAGTGTTGCGGTGTAAATCATATTATCCTGATTGCTTTGCACAATTTTCAGGTTCTCTTTTGCAAGCAGGTCATTATAGGTTGAATCGTCTTGTAATGTCTTGATTTTTTCGGTGAGGCTTATATTGCTTTCCGTGATGTATGACAGCATGACGGATAACAGTATCAATATACAAAATATAAAAAATGGAAAGCCATCGGTATTTATTAGCAATGCGATACTTCCGGCAAATGCTGCGGTCATATTTAATGCCCTTGGGTGCGTGAGCATATCAAAACACAGCAAAGGAATAAAGAACGCCATTTCCGGCACAAATACGGAAATAATCAGATATATAAATATCAAACAGGAGCAAATGTTTTCGCAGGAAACAGAACCTTTTTTTATCCTGACGTCCTGATTTATCACAACATAGAGGGATGCAAAAACTACCGCGAGAAGTATGGCGGCGGTACTTCTGTATGTCGTAGAATATTCATTTATACATAATCCCGCACATGCAAGAAAAATAACAAATTTAGCACAGACAGTAACTAACATAAAAATCCTCATTTCAGGGCATGGCCGCCGTTTGTTTGTAATCCATGTTTCATTTATTGTAGCTTATAAAATGACATTGAACAAGAGGTTAAGTTTGAAAGTTACAAATGTCACATTTAAAACCTGATTCCAGGCACTTAAAATAAAAAACGGGCTTTGGTATTATAAAACTACCGTAACCATGAAGGTACTAAACAGTTGCAAAACATCAAAAATCAGGAGGAGAACATGGGCAATACGATAGAGGTAAAAAATCTGGTGAAAAGATATAAGGATTTTGTGGCACTTGACCATTTCAGTATGGAGGTTAAAGAAGGAGAGATTTTCGGCTTGCTTGGACCAAACGGCAGCGGCAAAACCACAACGATTAACTGCATTTTATCGCTGCTGGAGTTTGATAAGGGTGAGATAAAGGTATTTGGCAGGGAAATGAAGCCGTCAAGCTATGACATAAAAAAAGATATCGGTGTTGTCATGCAAAATGTAGCGGTATTTGACGAAATGACGGTGTATGAAAATGTCGATTATTTTTGCGGATTATATGTTAAGGATAAGACAATAAGAAAAAATTACGTGGAGGAAGCAATCGAATTTGTGGGGCTTTCTGATTATAAGAAATTTCTTCCGAAAAAGCTGTCGGGAGGATTGTTAAGACGCCTGAATATTGCGTGCGGAATCGCGCATAAGCCGAAGCTTATCTTTTTTGACGAGCCGACGGTAGCGGTTGACCCGCAAAGCCGAAATAAAATCCTTGAAGGAATCGTGAAGCTGAATGAGGAGGGTGCAACGATTGTTTATACCTCGCATTATATGGAGGAGGTTGAGCAGATTTGCACGCGGATTCTTATTATGGATAACGGCAGGCAGGTTGCGCTCGGTACAAAGAGCGAGCTGAAAAAGATGATTAAAAAGACGGAGACGATATCGGCTGAGCTTCCGGAGCTTAAAAGCAGCGATTTGGAAAATTTGAAAAAGCTTCCGCATGTGTACGAGACATCCTATACGGATGGGGAGCTAAAGCTCATGTATTCGGGAGGGAATCATAATCTGGTAAGGGTTATGGAATACCTAAAGGATCATAATATCATGTTTGGCAGGGTTTACACGGAGAGTCCTACCTTAAATGATATCTTCCTTGAAATTACCGGAAAGACATTAAGGGATTAGGGGGTGAGTTTTGTGTTCTGGCATAATTTTAAATATTCGGTTAAGTGTATATTAAGAGAAAAAACAACGCTTTTTTGGACGCTTATTTTTCCTCTGGCACTTTTTACATTTGAATATCTCTCCTTTGGAAATTTGATGGAGTCTGATGAGATTTTTTCTAAAATACCGGTGGCGGTTGTGAGGGAGGACGAAAGTGATACGGCACTTTATGAAACTCTGATGGCGCTATCCGAGCAAGGCGATAATCAGGTTTTAGATGCGGAGGTTATGGATGAAGAAGAGGCTTTGGAATCTCTTAAAAATGAGGATATTTCAGGAATTATATATACTGCGGATGCAAGTCTCACAGTTCTTGAAAGCGATGTGTATTCATCGATAATTAAAAGTATTTTAGACCAGTATTTGCAGATACGTGGCATTTACAAAAGTGTTGCCGAAAAGGACGTGATGATGGCAGCCGAAATCGTAAGCGGGCTTATGACGGATGAGCTTTATTATACGGAAGTGTCCACTTCCGATGGCTGTCAGAATGAGTATTATAATTTCTTTTATGCGGTATTTGCTATGAGCTGTTTATTTTCTTCGCTTGCGGCAATAGAAAGGTTCAGCCGCCTTCAGGCAAATGCCAGTGCCCTCGGTATGAGAAGAAGTATTTCTCCGAACACAAAGCTTGTGTCGGTGATTTCCGAGTACATGGCTATTCTTATGATACAGTTTTTGATTGAATTGATTACCCTTGGTTATATGATGTTATTCGGAATAGACTTTGGAAATCAGTATCCGGCGATTATTTTAACGCTGTTTATAGGATGTAACATCGGTATCAGCATCGGAATGTTAATATCTGCATTAAAGTGTGGCGAAGGTACAAAAACAGGCATTACCTGCGGTATCAATATGCTGTGTTCGGTTATGGCAGATTTGTGTGCAAACGGTATTAAATATTTTATCGAGTGCCATGCGCCGATTATTAACAGGATTAATCCGGCAGCACTGATAACGGATTGCTTCTATGCGCTAAATGTATACGATACCTACGACAGATTTTTCAGGAATATCATCACAATGGGTATTATGTCGGTCGTACTTGTTGCGATTGGTATTTTGATTTTGAGGAGGAATAAGTATGCAAGTGTTTAAATCCTATATGAAGGTCCTTGGGAAAAATAAAGGCAATTTCATTTTATACTGCGGGATATTTATGACGATTATGATTATAATTTTTGCCATTTCTTCAAACAACGGCAGCGCTGCATCTTACACGGATGTGAAATGCAGCATTGCAATATTTGATTATGACAACAGCGATGCAAGCCATGCATTAACCGATTTTATTTCGGAAAATAATAATGTGAAGGAGCTTACCGGTTCTGATATGGAGGATATCCAGGACGGACTTTACATTCGCTATATCGACTGCGCGGTGATTATAAAAGAGAAATATTCCGAAAATCTCGCATCCGGAAATATAAATCAATATATTGAAATATGCGCCGTGGAAGACCGTAATATGGTAACTCTTTTTGAGATGTCGTTAAATTCTTATCTGTCATATTTGACGGCATATGTAAATGCTGGATATGATGAAAATGAGGCATATGCAAAAACGGTGGATACCATATCAACAAATGCGGATGTAGCGGTGCTTCAGGCAAGCGTATTCGAAGCTGATAAGTTAAACATATTTTTTACCTACATCGGATACGTCTTTGTGGTTCTTACGATTACAGGCGTTTCCCCGATATTGATTGTATTTAACAGGAAGGAACTGCGGGACAGGATTTCGTGCTCCTCGTACAAATACACCAACATAACAAAGGAAATATTCCTTGGAACATTTGTAACGGGAGTAATTCTTTGCCTTGTATTTACGCTACTTGCCTTTGCTTTATTAAGGGGAGAGCTGCTTGACGCAAATGCTCCTGTTTTACTGTTAAATATGTGCTGTTATATGGTGGTTTCGGTTTCCATCGCATTTCTGGTGAGCAAGATTACAAATAAAAAAGAGGTCTTGAGTTTTATCGGAAATATTGCATCGCTTGGGATGGCATTTATGTCGGGGATTTTCGTGTCGGTGGAGTTTTTGGGAAAGGGCGTTGTGGCTGCGGCGCATTTCCTGCCCTCGTACTGGTATGCAAGAGGGGTTCGCGAGATAATCGGAACATCTTCACAGGTTTCAAAGGATGCGTGGCTTTGCATGGGGATGGAGCTTTTATTTGCAGCGGCAATCGTAACTGTGGCGGTGGTTGTCGATAGGACAAATGTTTTGCGGAAAGCATAGATTTGAAAGCGCCAAAATCAATTTGATACTTCGGATTTTTTGTGATATTATTATTGTAATACCTAAACCTGACTTTAGGTCAACAACTTTTTTGCAAATTTTTTGTGAACGGGAGGTCATAAGTGCTATGTATACAATCGGACAGGTATCAGAAATGTTTGGGCTGCCCATTTCAACCCTTCGTTATTATGACAAGGAGGGATTATTTCCCGGCATGGAACGGATATCCGGCATAAGGAAGTTCGGGGACACAGAAATCGAAGCCCTGCGCGTGATTGAATGCCTGAAAAAATCCGGTCTGGAAATAAAAGATATCAAACAGTTTATGGATTGGTGCGGACAGGGGAATACAACCTATCCGCAGCGCAAAGAATTGTTTGAAAAGCAGATTGAAACTGTTGAAGCGGAAATGAAACGTATGAACCGTGTTTTGGATTTACTTAAATACAAGCGCTGGTATTACGAGCAGGCCATTGCGGATGGCAGCGAGGACAGGCTAAAGGCAATGAAGCCGGAAGAAATCCGAACCATATATGAAAATGCGGCGCTCCCGGACTGATGCAGGGCAGCTCTGTCTGCTGATGGTGGTTTGAAAGCATTCTTTGATTTTATTGGTATTCCAAATCAGAAATACGGGGGATGCCGCAATAAACTATTATTGCCCGGAAACGGGGATTGAAAGGATTGATATGAAACGAAATGATATAATACTGATCGCATCCGTTCTTTTCATTGCGATTTTGTCCTTTGGACTTTATCTGGCTGCTCACAGTGAGCCGGGTGCATTTGTGCGCGTTGTGGTCGACGGAGAGGAACAGGCTGTGCTTCCGCTCAACGAAGATACCACCTATGAAATCGAAACCGACAGCGGAGTTAATCTGCTCGAGATAAGCGACGGCGCCGCCCGGATCAAAGAGGCTGACTGCCCCGATAAGCTCTGTGTCCATCAGAAAAAGATTCAAAAACAGGGCGAATCGCTCGTTTGCCTCCCCCACAAAGTCATCGTTTCTGTAATCTCCGATGAAGAAGAGGATGGCATTGACGCGATCGCCCAGTGAATAAATTTTCACTTACTGTATTAACAATAAAAATTAAACAACAGTCCGCTGTAAAAAGAAGAAATATAGGAATACCCCTTTGGCGGTTTTGAATAATCCGGATAATTAACAATCTTTTTATCCACGTATTCCATTGGGTTAATTTTAACGGCATCCATTTTTGCATACAGGCGGTTTGAAAATGCGGATTCTTTTCCAAACAGCTTCTGCATGTCTCCGTCTTCTATTGCCTGATCGGCAAGCGATTCATCCAATGTCATATAGCCATTCTGGTCAAACGAAATACCACAGGCTTCCATTTCATTTCTGTAAGGCTTTGTCAGGCCATTCATTTCATGCAGCAGCTTTGCCGGTACATCTGTCGAACGCTCAAAGGTGATATTATGGCCAATCAATTCATTGTAGTTGTTGATAAACCCCTTCACGCTCTTCATTATGGTATCCGTGTCCGGGTGATAATCAACTGTTGCTTCATCCTGCGAGATCTGCAGCAGCGAAATCTTTACTGCCCTTCCCAATGTAAATTCATTGTTTAAGGATGATTTTTCCGTACCATTCAGATCAAAAACTGCACTCTTCGGCATGGTTGCCACATGATCAAGACCATAGTAGTTTACAATGCCGCGTCCTGCTGAATCAAAATTCCTGTCCTCAAAGGTAAACGTTTCCCCTCCATTCGGCGTTCCTACCGTCTGGGATTCCAGGCGCATCTGTATCTTGCCCCTGTCCTGTGAAATCGCCTTAGCGTCAATACCGATCTTTGCCTTGGATATAAAATCCGCAAGTCCCTGTATCACTTCTCTGTGATTTGCATCTTTTCTTATATTGTACTGAAAATCATAGCCAACGTCGTTGACAGTAACCCGGAACTGATAACTGCCTGCATCCAGGCCTTTTCCGGTTTCATAATATTCTTTACCCAAATTTACCTGAGAATTTGCCAGCTGTTTTACCTGAATCGAAAATGCACTTGGCAGATGTTCCGCATCAGAGTCGATTAGTTCAGCCCCTACGCACTCCGGATCAGAGGACCTTGCCTTGATTTTTGAAAAAAGGCAGTCTTCGGAATCATCAGAAAGAACCTGAAGTGATTCATTGATTTTCATAGAAGCTTCTTTTGCCCCCAAAACAAAGGATTGTCTGGCATCTGTGAAGTTTAGCAAATACACCGGCGAAGACTGTGTCATCTTACGAATCCGCTTTACAACAGAGCGAAGCTCAGATGTGTCATGAACAGCCGTTGTCGTATATTTTGGTTCAAATGTAGATATTAAATTATTATAAACACCTGTATTCATAGCGACCTCTCCTCTCCCTGGAATTTGCCGAAACTGGCTGCTCATGGAATCCGTTCCAATCTAATACAGTCAATTTAATGATAGTTATGTTTATAATAGCACAATCTCTTTGTTTTGTCGACTTTATTCACGAAATTTTTTAAAAATTTTTAAAAAATCTTAAAAACGTCTGAAACATTAAAAACTTTCAAAAGGCTTTAAAAAGAGAAACGTTTCGCGAAATGTTCAGGAGGTGTGACCGGACGTTTCCCGCACTTGCATTCTGTAATAGAGTTTAGTATAATTAAAATATTGTGTATTTACAAAAACAGATATTCTGTTTGCACTGAAAATACAGTTTATCGAATAGGAGGAAAGGAAAAGTGGCACAAAAGGGAGATTTATTGTCATTTCGTCCGGACATTAAGGTGCTGGATGCAACAATTCGTGACGGAGGTCTTGTAAACGATTTCTATTTTGAAGATGATTTTATTAAGGCGTTATATAAGGCAAACGTAAAAGCCGGCGTTGATTATATGGAGTTTGGATATCGCGCTGACAAGGAGATGTTTGATGAAAATGCGTTTGGCAAATGGAAATTTGCAACAGATGAGCATATTCGTGAGATAGTTGGCGACAATGATACCGATTTGAAGCTTTCTGTCATGGCAGATGTGGGGAGATGTAATTACAAAGCGGATATTCACGAGAGAAGTGAAAGCCCGGTTGACCTGATCCGCGTTGCAACTTATGTCAACACAATGCCGGCTGCGATTGATATGATTGAGGATGCAAACCGTAAAGGGTATGAGACAACCTGTAATATTATGGCGATTTCGAATGCGAAAGAATCAGACATTGCGGCTGCATTAGAGATGCTTGGCAAGAGCTGTGTGGATGGAATTTATATTGTAGACAGCTTTGGTTCGCTCTTCCCGGAGCAGATTCGCAAGATTTCAGATCAGTATATGGAAATAGCAGATAAATACGGAAAATATATTGGAATGCATGCACACAATAACCAGCAGCTTGCATTTGCAAATACGATTGAATCCTGTGCGCAGGGGGTATCTTATCTGGATGCGACCATGAGCGGCATGGGGCGCGGCGCGGGAAACTGCGCAATGGAACTTTTGCTTGGATTCCTGAAAAATCCGAAGTATAAACTCTTCCCGGTTATTCAGTTTATCGAAAACCAGATTGTACCGCTGAAAGAGAAAGGCATAGAATGGGGCTTTGATATTCCTTATATGCTGACCGGTCATTTGAATCAGCATCCGCGTGCGGCGATTGCCGCCATGAAAGAAGGCAGAAAAGATTATGCCGGATTTTATAAGGAAATTATTGAAAAGGATTGAGTTTAAAAGGCGGGGAAATGCTGTTTTAGCGTGATTCCCGCCTTTTGTTTGGCAGTGCACTGTCAATTACTTAATATTCGATGTAGTACAGCATCCAAAAAATAACTAGTTAAGAAACCGCTATATCAATAATGTGTTACATGGGAGGCGTTATGAATAACAGGGAGCCGATTGGCGTTTTTGATTCGGGGGTTGGCGGAATCAGTGTCCTGCGGGAGCTGGTGAAGGTGATGCCCTGCGAAAATTATATCTATATGGGAGATTCCAGGCATGCACCCTATGGAACAAAAAGTCTGGAGGAAGTCCGCACCCTGACGATCGGCAATGTGGAAAAACTTCTGGAGCGGGGGGCAAAGTCGATTGTAGTTGCCTGTAACACAGCGACCAGCGCGGCGGTTGCAATTCTTCGGGAAAAATATCCGGAACTGCCGTTGGTGGGGATTGAGCCTGCGATCAAGCCGGCGGTTCTGGCAAAACAACAGTCCAGAATCGTGGTGATGGCAACGCCGATGACTGTGCGGCTGGAGAAATTCCAAAAGCTGATGGCGCAATATGAAGATCAGGCGGAGATCATTCCGCTTCCGTGCCCCGGGCTGATGGAATTTATTGAGCAGGGCGATTTGTGCAGTGAAGAGCTCCGCAGATATTTGACAGAGCTTTTGTGGACAGTGCATGACCGACAGATTGATTCGATTGTCCTTGGCTGTACGCATTATCCGTTTGTGCGGCCGATGATTACGGAAATCGTCGGAACAGAGGTTGCTATTTTTGACGGAGGCAATGGCACGGCACGGGAAATGAAGCGTCGGCTTGCGCTGGCACAAAAACTGACAGATGCCGCAGACAAAGGAAAAGTCTGCTTTTACAACAGTCGGGATACAGAAGAAGAAAGGAAACTCTGTGAGTTTTTATTGCATTCCGGCGCATAAAGCGCTCCGGAAGGGGATTATTCTTCTTCTGCTTCCGCTAATTTACGGAGTGTATTTTGGATATCCTCGCAGCGGAGCTCTTCTCCGCTAAAGGAGAGGACGGAATGCAGCGGCGTATCGGCGAACATAGCTTTTTGCAGTTCTAATGCACTGCCTTCTGCATTGCCATCTGCATTTTCCTGTACAAATCCGCTTTTCTGGAAAAACTCCTTCAGCAGATCTGGATTTTTTGAGAAAAGTGCGATGTCTTTGCAGGTTGTTGTGTCTGACACACGGAAAGGAAAACGTTTTGTTCCTTTCATATCCAGAGGCGCTTTCAGGCGGATATCTCTGGAAGATGCCCCGATACAGACTGTGTAGCATCCGCTTTCTACAAACCAGTCTCCGGCAGCTTCATTGTAATAAGCAAAGGAGCGCTGGTCCAGGGTGAATGAGACGCGTTTGGTTTCCCCAGGCTGCAGATTTACTTTTGTAAACCCTTTTAGCTCTTTTTCCGGACGGTTTTCCTGCCCGATATAATTTTTGACATAGAGCTGGACGATTTCTTTTCCGGCAGTTTTCCCGGTGTTTGTGATGTCGGCGGAAACAATGATTTCATCTGTCTCCTGACACGTGATTTTGCTGCTGTTTTCTGCCTTTTTTCCATTGACACGGATTTCCAGACGGTCATAGGAAAAGGTCGTGTAGCTTAGTCCGTAGCCAAATGGGAACAGTACATTCATTCTGCGTTTATCATAGTAGCGGTAACCGATAAAAATGCCCTCGCTGTATGCGACCTCATTGCGGTTTCCCGGAAAGTTCAAATAAGAAGGATTGTCTTCTGAGCGAAGAGGAAAAGTTTCTGCAAGCTTTCCGGAAGGGTTGACCCTGCCGGTCAGAAGATCAGCTGCGGCGCTTCCGCTTGCCTGCCCTGCCAGATACATTTCCAATACAGCGCTTACCTTAGAAAGCCACGGCATACAGATCGGAGAGCCGTTGTGCAGCACAACGACAACATTCTTTTGCACTTTGCAGACAGCGTCAATTAATTCGTTCTGGCAATTCGGCATATTCATATGTTTTCTGTCGTATCCCTCGCCTTCAAAGCTATCCGGAAGTCCGGCAAATATTACGGCAATATCTGCCTTTTCTGCTGCGGAAACTGCTTCTTCTAACAGGGTTTTCTCTGTTTTATCCTCGGAGGTAATGTAGCCGGCGGCATATGAAATATCGTAGCGCAGCGGCGGAACCATACGGCAGACGCCTTCTTCACAGATATGTTCGCCTGGCAAAGAGTTTATTTGTTCAAAAGCCTCCAGTGCAGAATCTGTTTTGTAACAATTTATATGGCTGGAGCCGCCGCCCTGAATACGCGGCGTTTTTGCGAATTCCCCAATAATAGCCAGTTTTTTGCCGGATGCCAATGGCAGGATGCCGTTATTTTTCAGCAATACAGCGGATTCTGCAGCCGTTTTTTTGGCGATGGCATGATGGGCCTCCTTGTCATAATCTGGTTTGCGTTCCGGTTTATGGGATTCGTACTGATTGACAAGAGTTAAAATGCGGCGGACAGCCTGGTCTAAAACGGATTCATCCAGAGTGCCGTCTTTTACAGCGGCGACAAGCTGCCGGTCTGTTTCACCGTGGCTGGATGGCATTTCGAGATCCAATCCGGCTTTCAGCGCAGGGACGCGGCGGTTCATTGCGCCCCAGTCTGT
This sequence comes from Clostridiaceae bacterium, assembly GCA_021200535.1. Lineage (GTDB taxonomy): Bacteria > Bacillota > Clostridia > Lachnospirales > Lachnospiraceae > Butyribacter. The sequence continues at coordinate 18,240 of JAJQGL010000092.1, forward strand.
CATGACAAGCCCGTCATATCCCCATTCTTTGCGGAGTACCTGATTTAAAAGCCAGTCGTTTTCGCAGGAATATACACCGCCAATGCGGTTGTAGCTGCACATGATAGTCCATGGCCTGGCCTTTTTGACAACCCGTTCGAATGCGGCAAGGTAAATTTCCCGAAGCACGCGTTCGCTGGTCAGCACACTGATGCTCATGCGGCGCCATTCCTGGTTGTTTGCGGCAAAGTGCTTCAGGCTTGTCCCTACATGATGCGCCTGTACGCCGTTGATAAACGAAGCGCCCAGTTCTCCGGCAAGGTAAGGGTCTTCTGAATAATACTCAAAATTGCGTCCGCACAATGGAGAGCGTTTCATATTAATACCCGGACCTAAAAGCACAGCGATATCCTCTGCAGCACATTCTTTTCCAAGGGCATCCCCTACCTGCTGCAGCAGGGAACGGTCAAAGGAGCATGCCATGGCGGATGCCGTTGGGAAGCAGACGGCTTTGATGCTCTCGGCAACGCCTAAATGATCGGTTTTTTCTTCCTGTTTGCGCAGGCCGTGCGGTCCGTCAGAAACCATGATGGAAGGAAGCCCCAGCTCCTGATATGCTTTTGTGTGCCAGAAATCTGCGCCGGAGCAGAGCCCTGCCTTTTGTTCCAGTGTCATCTTTGACAGAACCTGTTCTGTATTAAATGCTGTCATCTCTCTTCTCCTTTATTTACTCTGCCTACATAAATAATATGATGAGCAGCTGATTTTGCTGCGCCGGACAGCCTGTTGAATGCTTCCCGGCATGTCGGCGGAGGACTGTGAATAGTAATGCTGGCTGGATATTTATAGAAAAAAAGTGCTTGACATCCTGACTTGTTTGCGCTAAGATGAAAAATGCACTATTGTGGCTGAGTATACCAAAAAATCTTTGTAAAATATTATAGCATAAGATTAATAAATTGAAAAGACTTTCTTTCGGAGTTTTCGAATTCAAGGTAGCCAGGTCGCAAAATACTCTAAAAAATAAGGAGTGAAACATCGATGGAGAAGAACAGGATACATCCGGTTGCAGTTAGTAATGGTGTAAGAATGAGTTATGCCCGTCAGCAGGAAGTGCTTGAGATGCCCAATCTCATTGAAGTGCAGACTGATTCTTACCAGTGGTTCTTGGACGAAGGTCTCAGAGAAGTGTTCCGTGACATTTCACCAATTTCTGACTTCGGTGGTCATTTAAGCCTTGAATTTGTGGACTTTGAATTGTGCCGCGACGAGACGAAATATGATATTGACCAGTGCAAGGAAAGAGACGCGACCTATGCAGCGCCGCTCAAGGTAAAGGTGCGCCTGCATAACAAAGAAACCGAAGAAATCAAAGAGCATGAGATTTTCATGGGTGACTTGCCATTGATGACCGCCACAGGCACTTTTGTAATCAATGGTGCAGAGCGTGTCATAGTCAGTCAGTTGGTGCGTTCTCCGGGTATTTACTATGCGATTGGTCATGACAAGATCGGTAAGGAGCTATATTCTTCTACTGTAATTCCAAACCGCGGCGCATGGCTTGAGTACGAGACGGATTCCAACGATGTTTTTTCAGTCCGTGTAGATAGAAACAGAAAGGTGCCGATTACCGTATTTTTAAGGGCTCTCGGTCTTGGCACCAATGAACAGATCAGGGAAGTTTTTGGCGATGAGCCAAAGATTCTTGCAAGTATTGAAAAAGATACCACGGAAAATTACCAGGATGGTTTGCTGGAACTGTACAAAAAACTGCGTCCGGGCGAGCCGTTGTCTGTCGACAGCGCGGAAAATCTGCTGAATGGTATGTTTTTTGATGCCAAGAGATACGATCTGGCAAAAGTGGGAAGATACAAATTCAATAAAAAGCTGCATTTCCGATACCGCATTGCAGGCTGCACTCTTGCAGAGGATGCAGTTTCGCCGGTGACGGGCGAGGTGTTTGAAGCGGGCACGCTGATTACGGAAGAGCTTGCAACGCAGATACAGAATGCAGCAGTTCCTTTTGTCATGGTTGAGAAAGAGGAAAAAGTTACCAGAGTTCTTTCCAACATGATGGTAGACCTGAAGGAATTTCTTCCGGATGTCAATCCAAAAGAGCTTGGTGTGACAGAAAATGTATACTATCCTCTGTTAAAGGAAATTCTGGAGGAAAATGAAGACATTGAGGCAGTGAAGGAAGCGATTGCTCAGAATGTTTCCGAGCTGGTGCCGAAGCACATTACAAAAGAGGATATTTTTGCCTCTGTCAACTACAACATCCATCTGGAGTACGGCATCGGAAATGATGACGATATTGACCATTTGGGGAACCGCCGTATCCGCGCAGTCGGAGAGCTTTTGCAGAACCAGTACCGGATTGGCCTTTCCCGTATGGAGAGGGTTGTGCGTGAAAGGATGTCCACACAGGATATTACGACCATTACGGCACAGTCTCTGATTAACATCAAGCCGGTAACGGCAGCTGTGAAAGAGTTTTTTGGAAGCTCTCAGCTGTCACAGTTCATGGATCAGAACAATCCGTTATCCGAGCTTACGCATAAGCGCCGTCTCTCTGCTTTGGGGCCGGGCGGTTTGTCAAGAGACCGTGCAGGCTTTGAAGTACGTGATGTTCACTACACACATTACGGACGCATGTGTCCGGTAGAGACGCCGGAAGGTCCGAACATTGGTCTGATCAACTCATTGGCGTCGTATGCCCGCATCAATGAATATGGTTTTATTGAGGCGCCGTACCGCAAGGTTGACAAGAGCGATCCGGAAAATCCGCGTGTTACGGATGAAGTGGTTTATCTGTCTGCTGATGAGGAAGACCGTTATATTGTTGCGCAGGCAAACGAAAAGCTGGATGAAGAGGGGCATTTTGTCAGCAAAAATGTTTCCGGCCGTTTCCGCGAAGAGACATCCGAGTTTGAACGAAAAAAGATTGATTTGATGGACGTTTCGCCGAAGATGGTTTTCTCTGTTGCGACAGCTATGATTCCATTCCTTGAAAATGATGATGCGAACCGTGCGCTTATGGGATCAAACATGCAGCGCCAGGCTGTGCCGCTTTTGGTGACAGAAGCTCCTGCAGTCGGCACTGGGATGGAGATGAAAGCGGCGGTCGATTCCGGCAACTGCGTGATTGCAGAGGAGGACGGCGTTGTAGAGCGCTCTGCATCCAATGAGATTATTGTGAAAACAAAAGCAGGAAAGTCGCATAGATATAAGCTTTCCAAATTTCAGCGAAGCAATCAGGGAACCAGCATGAATCACCGTCCGATTGTAAATAAAGGAGATGAGGTAAAGGCTGGACAGGTTATTGCGGACGGACCGTCTACCTGCGGCGGCGAGATCGCGCTTGGAAAGAATCCTCTGATCGGTTTCATGACATGGGAGGGTTACAACTACGAGGATGCCGTACTTCTGAGTGAGAGACTGGTTCAGGAAGATATTTATACTTCTGTCCATATCAATGAATATGAGGCGGAGGCGAGAGATACAAAGCTTGGTGCAGAAGAGATAACGCGCGATGTTCCGGGCGTTGGTGATGATGCGCTGAAAGACCTTGACGAGAGAGGAATTATCCGTATTGGTGCAGAGGTTCGTGCCGGAGATATTCTGGTGGGCAAGGTTACTCCGAAAGGAGAGACGGAGCTTACCGCAGAAGAAAGGCTTCTCCGTGCTATTTTCGGTGAGAAGGCAAGGGAGGTCCGGGATACCTCGCTTAAAGTTCCTCACGGTGAATTTGGTATCATTGTGGATGCGAAGGTATTTACCCGGGAAAACGGAGATGAGCTTCCGCCGGGAGTTAATGAAACCGTGCGCATTTATATTGCACAGAAGCGTAAGATTCAGGTTGGAGATAAGATGGCAGGACGCCATGGTAACAAGGGTGTTGTTTCCCGCGTGCTTCCGGTTGAGGATATGCCGTTCCTTCCGAACGGACGTCCGTTGGATATTGTCCTGAACCCGCTGGGTGTGCCGTCCCGTATGAATATTGGTCAGGTGCTTGAGATCCACTTGAGCCTTGCCGCCAAAGTGCTGGGATTTAATATTGGCACGCCGGTATTTGACGGTGCCAATGAGTATGACATTATGGACACACTGGAGCTTGCCAATGACTATGTCAATACGCCATTAAATCAGGAGGAGCTAAAGAAGGCAAGAGCTGCGGCAGCGGAAGCCGGAGATGAAGAAGAGACAGAGCGTCTCAAAGATATGGTTCCTTTTGAAGACAAATATAAAGATGTTTTAATGCCAGAGGTAATGGATTATCTTTTGAAAAATAAGGATTACAGAAAAGAGTGGGAAGGCGTACCGATCAACCGTGACGGTAAGGTCCGCCTGCGTGACGGCCGTACCGGCGAATATTTTGACGGGGCAGTTACCGTTGGCTTCATGCATTATCTGAAGCTGCACCACCTGGTAGACGATAAGATCCATGCACGTTCAACAGGTCCTTATTCTCTGGTAACACAGCAGCCGCTGGGCGGTAAAGCACAGTTTGGCGGACAGCGTTTTGGTGAGATGGAGGTTTGGGCGCTGGAGGCATATGGCGCCGCCTATACATTACAGGAAATCCTTACTGTAAAATCAGATGACGTTGTCGGACGTGTTAAGACCTACGAAGCTATTATCAAGGGAGATAACATCTCAGAGCCGGGCATTCCGGAGTCCTTTAAGGTACTTCTCAAGGAGCTGCAGGCACTTGCCCTGGATGTTACCGTGCTTGATGAAAATGGAGCTGAAGTTCTTATGACAGAAGATGTTGAGGAGAGCAATGACGAAGAAATCAAACCATTGATTGATGGTGATGACAACTTTGCCTTTGGAAACAATGAATCCTTTGAAGCTGCCGGTTTTACAGAAGGAACCGCAGAGGAGCTGGAAGAAGTATCTTTCAGTGCGTTTGAGGATTAATCTTTCCGTTTGTTTCCGATCAGTTAAATAGCAGGCCCGTCAGGGCAGATGGAGGTTACCATGGCAGAAAGTAATGTAAAGGAAAAGAAAAACATCACCTATGATGCGATTAAAATCGGTCTTGCTTCGCCGGAAAAGATCAGAGAATGGTCCCGCGGTGAAGTAAAGAAGCCGGAAACCATTAATTATAGAACGCTTAAACCGGAAAAAGATGGGCTTTTCTGTGAAAAAATCTTTGGACCGAGCAAGGATTGGGAGTGCCATTGCGGAAAGTATAAGAAAATCCGTTATAAAGGAGTTGTCTGTGACCGATGCGGCGTAGAGGTGACAAAGGCAGCAGTTCGCCGCGAACGTATGGGGCATATTGAGCTGGCAGCGCCGGTTTCCCATATCTGGTATTTTAAGGGCATTCCGAGCCGTATGGGACTGATTTTAGATGTGTCGCCTAGAAATCTGGAGAAGGTGCTCTATTTTGCATCTTATATTGTGCTGGAGACACAGGAAGGGATTGGCCTGTCCCAGAAACAGATTCTTTCCGAGATGGAATACCAGGAAGCAAAGAGCAAGTACGGTGATATGTTCCGTGCCGGCATGGGTGCAGAGTCTATTATGGAGCTTCTGATGAGCATTGATTTAGAGGAAGAGGCCAATGAGTTAAAGACGGAATTGAAAAATTCTTCCGGACAAAAGCGTGCCCGTATTATAAAAAGATTAGAGGTTATTGAGGCGTTCCGTGAGTCAGAAAACAAGCCGGAGTGGATGATTCTGACTGTAATTCCGGTGATTCCTCCGGATCTGCGCCCAATGGTACAGCTGGATGGCGGCCGTTTTGCCACCTCCGATATGAATGACCTGTACCGCCGCATTATTAACAGAAATAATCGTTTGAAGAGACTGCTTGAGCTTGGTGCGCCGGATATTATCGTGCGGAATGAAAAGAGAATGCTGCAGGAAGCGGTAGATGCCCTGATTGATAATGGCCGCCGCGGCCGTCCGGTTACCGGACCTGGCAACAGGGCGCTGAAATCACTTTCTGACATGCTCAAAGGAAAGCAGGGACGTTTCCGTCAGAACTTGCTGGGTAAGCGTGTGGATTATTCCGGCCGTTCCGTTATTGTGGTTGGTCCGGAATTAAAGATTTATCAGTGCGGTCTGCCAAAGGAAATGGCAATCGAGCTGTTTAAGCCGTTTGTTATGAAAGAGCTGGTTGCAGACGGCACGGCGCACAATATCAAACAGGCAAAGAAGATGGTAGAAAAATTGCAGCCAGAGGTCTGGGATGTTTTAGAGGATGTAATCCGTGAGCATCCGGTTATGTTAAACCGTGCCCCTACACTTCACAGACTGGGTATTCAGGCATTTGAACCTACGCTTGTAGAAGGAAAGGCGATCAAGCTGCATCCGTTGGTATGTACTGCGTTTAATGCTGACTTTGACGGTGACCAGATGGCGGTGCATTTGCCGCTGTCGGTAGAAGCACAGGCAGAATGCCGCTTCCTGCTGCTGTCACCGAACAATCTGCTTAAGCCTTCAGACGGAGGCGTGGTTGCCGTTCCGTCACAGGATATGGTGCTGGGAATTTATTATCTGACGCAGGAGCGGCCGGGAGCAAAGGGTGAAGGCCATTATTATATGTCTGTCAATGAGGCGATTACCGCCTACGAAAATCAGGCGCTTACGCTCCATGCAAAGATCAAGGTGCGCAGAACCGGTATCAACGCAAAGGGAGAAACAGAGAGCCGGATGATCGAGTCTACCTTAGGCCGTTTTATTTTCAATGAGATTCTTCCGCAGGATCTGGGCTTTGTTGACCGTACCAAGGATGAAAATTTCCTTGTACCGGAGGTTGATTTCCATGTAGGAAAGAAACAGTTAAAGCAGATTCTGGAGAAATGCATCAATGCGCATGGGGCTACCGGTACAGCGGAAACCATGGACAGCATTAAGGCGCTCGGTTATAAATACTCTACCCGCGCCGCAATGACGGTATCCATTTCGGATATGACGGTGCCGGAGGCAAAGAAAACCATCCTTGCGGAAGCTGAAAAGACAGTGGAAACGATTTCACGCAAATTCCGCCGCGGACTGCTCACAGAGGAAGAGCGCTACAAAGCGGTAATCAACACCTGGCGGGTTGCGGATGATGATATTACGAAGGCGCTTCTGTCAGGGCTTGATAAATATAACAACATTTTCATGATGGCGGATTCCGGAGCCCGTGGTTCTGAGAAGCAGATCAAACAGCTTGCCGGAATGCGCGGATTGATGGCCGATACGTCAGGACGTACAATCGAGCTGCCGATCAAATCGAACTTCCGTGAAGGGCTTGATGTACTGGAATACTTTATTTCTGCGCATGGTGCGCGTAAAGGTCTGTCCGATACCGCGCTGCGTACAGCCGATTCCGGATATCTGACAAGACGTCTGGTAGATGTTTCGCAGGAGCTGATCATTCGTGAGACAGACTGCTGTGCCGATAAGGATTACATTCCGGGTATGGAGATTTCCGGATTTATGGACGGAAAGGAAATGATTGAGTCTCTGGAAGAGCGTATTACAGGGCGTTTTGCGTGTGAAAATATGTATGATGACAATGGCGACCTGATTGTGAAGGCAAATCATATGATTACGCCAAAGCGCGCCGCACGTATAGTAAATACAAAAGCAGTTATGGAAAAGGGAGAGGCTGCCAAGATTAAAATCCGTACCATTTTAACCTGCAAATCCCACATTGGCGTATGTTCGAAATGCTATGGTGCAAACATGGCAACCGGAGAGCCGGTTCAGGTCGGAGAGGCTGTCGGAATCATTGCCGCACAGTCCATCGGAGAGCCGGGTACACAGCTTACCATGCGTACATTCCATACCGGTGGTGTGGCAGGAGATGATATTACGCAGGGTCTTCCTCGTGTCGAAGAGCTTTTCGAAGCGCGTAAGCCAAAAGGACTTGCAATTATTGCAGAATTTGGCGGCACGGTTGCGCTCAAGGACACAAAGAAAAAGCGCGAGGTGATCGTTACAAATAAAGAAACCGGACAGCAGAAGGCCTATCTGATTCCGTATGGTTCACGTATTAAGGTATTGGACGGACAGGAGTTAGAAGCAGGTGACGAGCTGACAGAGGGTAGCGTCAATCCGCACGATATTCTTGCAATCAAGGGTGTCCGTGCAGTCCAGGATTATATGATCCGGGAAGTGCAGCGGGTTTACCGCCTGCAGGGTGTTGAGATCAATGACAAGCATATTGAGGTGATTGTTCGCCAGATGCTCAAAAAGATTCGGATTGAAAACAATGGGGATTCCTCCTTCCTGCCGGGCGTGATGGTTGATGCCCTGGATTATGAGGATGCAGTGGAAGAACTGACTGCACAGGGCAAGGAGCCGCCAGAGGGCAAGCAGGTTATGCTTGGTATTACCAAGGCAGCGCTTGCAACAAATTCGTTCCTGTCTGCGGCATCATTCCAGGAGACAACGAAGGTGCTTACCGATGCAGCAATCAAGGGCAAAAAAGACCCATTAGTCGGCCTGAAGGAAAATGTTATCATTGGTAAATTGATTCCTGCCGGCACCGGCATGAAGTGTTACCGTTCTGTTAAACTGGATACCGATGAAGCTGCGGAGGAGTTTATGCTCCAGAAACAGGCGGCACTGACCGGAGGCCTGGAGGATGAGACAGCGCCGGACAAAGAACAGGAAACAAAGACGAAGGAAATGATGTCAGAAGAACTTCTGGTTGAAGAGGATGAAGAGGTTTATTCTACCTCTGTCAGTATAGACGAAATTTAAATAACTGCAAAATATTGCGGAATGCTTTATCAAAAAAGCCGGACTATTCCTTTTGTAAGTGAATAGTCTGGCTTTTTTTAGGTTATATTGGGATATAGACGTTTCTGCAGTCAGAGAATAATAATATTGGCGCAGTTTATATCATTTGTCAGGTCGTAGACAATTCCGGAGGTTAGTCCGACAACCGTAGGGCGCAAAACAGAAGATTCATTGTTTTTGACGACGCGCGCTTCTTCACCGTTGCTGAGCTGGACAACAGAATCCACCGGATAGAGGATAACACTGTTTAGAAAACTGCGCATCGCATTAATATCAAGCTCATCTGTCATAGACATTATCATTTCAACTGCAGTGCGCTGTGAAAATGACTTTTTGTATGGGCGTTCTGTCACAAGGGCATCATATACATCCGCCACGGACAAAATTTTTGCGTAGGGGCTGATTTTATCGGACTTTACGCCCAAAGGATAACCCGCTCCGTTCATTTTTTCGTGGTGCTGCAATACGGCAAGTGATATTGCAGTTGTGAAATCATTCTTTTCTTTTAGTATGTTATAACCAAGTACGGAGTGCTGCTTCATAATCGAAAATTCTTCGTCGCTTAAGCGGGCCGGCTTATTTAAAATTTCAGATGGAATCTTAGCCTTGCCCATATCATGCAGCAGACCGGCAATACCGATATTATAGATTTCATTTTTTTTCAGGCCTTGCTTTTTGGCAATAATCATTGACATCGTTGCGACGTCGACACTGTGTTTAAAGGTATATTCATCGCTGGTTTTTAGCGCATTGATATCGACGGCAATGGCATCATTGTCCTGGATTGCTTTCATCAGGTCATTGGTGATGCTGTTTGTGGTATCAGCGAAGCTTTCGGAATCAGAATTGTTATATAGATATTGGATTCCCTCGGAAACCCTTTTCTTTACACTTTCGGTTAATTGAACCTTTGAGGGGTCCGGCGTGCGGTATTTTGCAATATTATTGCGTGCCAGTGCGGAAACAGGCTTTTCCTGCGGCTCTTTTTCCGGCTCTGGTTCCGGCTCCTCCTCTCCTTCCCGTATGTAAACGCCTCCGATGCCAAGCTTTTGCAGACCTTCGATCAGATAGGCATTCAAAGAAGTGCCGCGTGCAATCAGTACCCGGTCCATTCGGTCTTTGATATTCTGATCAATGGTCATGCCCTCCTGCAGAGAGCGCGTTCTTACATAATAACGTTTAATCACAAGCATTCTCCATTTTATTTTTTGTGAATCAGATGTGGCAAATTTCTTTTACTATATATCATAGTAATCCACCTTTTTCATTTTTGCAAGATGCTCTGGCTTTTTTTATTCAGATGGCTTTGTTGACACCTAAAATGTGTTCATGATACAATGATAAGCAGACCGAGCACAAATTAGACGCTGATGTGGAAGGAAGGACTATTACCGTGTTAAATCAGTTTTCGCGGACAGAAATATTAGTAGGAAAAGAAAAAATGGATAGGATTTATCACGCGAAAGTGGCTGTTTTTGGCCTGGGCGGTGTTGGCGGCTATACAGTGGAAGCATTGGCGCGCAGTGGAGTCGGCACGCTGGACTTAATTGATCCTGATAAAATCTGCCTGACCAACCTGAACCGTCAGATTCTTGCCACGCACCAGACCGTAGGGCAGTTTAAGGTGGATGCGGCCAGAGAGCGCGTGCTGTCGATCAATCCGAAAGCAGTTGTGAATCTGCATAAGATTTTTTATACGCCGCAGACGGCGGAACAGTTTGATTTTTCAAAATATGACTATATAGTAGACGCCATTGATACAGTAACGGGAAAGATTGCTCTGGCAGAGCAGGCGGAACGTGCCGGAACGCGTATGATCAGCTGTATGGGCGCAGGCAATAAAATGAATCCCGCAGCGTTTGAGGTAGCGGATATTTATGAAACCAGTGTCTGTCCGCTGGCGCGTGTGATGAGGCGTGAGCTGAAAAAAAGAGGAATCCGGAGTTTGAAGGTAGTATATTCAAAGGAGCCCGCCATGCATCCGGAAAGCGGCGAACAGGCTGGCTGCAGTGAAAATGACATCTGCTCTCCGGACACGGAGAAACCCGGTACGCCGCGCAGGCAGATACCGGGAAGCAATGCCTTTGTTCCTTCTGCTGCCGGGCTGATCATAGCAGGGGAGGTCATAAAGGATTTATAATAAAAGTGCCGGACAGCATTACAGCGGAGGATGATTCATGAAATCAAAAAATGTAAAAGCGTGCATTCCATTTCTTATGGTGTTCCTTGCCATGTGGTTTCTCTATGCGCTGCTTTATAAACAACAGCTCCTTTTGCAGGAGGCGTTTATTTGTCAGGGAATGCGCTTTTGCCTTTTGGCTCTGATTGCAGCAGCGGGAATCCTTGCCTTTCGCCGGCAGCTTAATCTCCAAACACTGGTCTGGCTATTGATTTTGGGCGGTTTCGTGATGCGCCTCGGATATACCTTTTACACACCGGTTTACATCCGTTCCCATGATCTGGGAGATATTTCCCTGGACGGCACCGGACATGCCGGTTACATCCTGCGTCTGTTCTGTGAGCAGCAGCTTCCCGACAGCAACGCTAATCAGTTTTATCAGCCGCCGCTGTTTCATTTTTTGGCGGCGCTGTCTATGTGGCTATTTTCTCAGATTGCCCCGCAGGCTGATACCAATACGCTTTTTGATGCTGCAAAGCTTGTTTCGTGCTTTGCTTCCTGTTGTACGCTTCTTCTTACAAAAAGTATCTGTGAAGAGCTGCGCTGTTCTTCTCATGTTAAAGTGCTTGTTACAGGCATTATCGCCTTTTTTCCAAATTTCATACTAATGGCGGGCAGGGTAAACAATGATGCCGCTGCCACCGCGTTTTTATTTTGGGCAATTTACCTTACAATACGCTGGTATCACACAAGAAAGACGGCAGCACTGCTGCTGACCGCCCTTGCGATCGGACTGGGAATGATGACGAAATTGTCCGTCGGCACCATGGCATTTGTTACCGGCCCGGTTATGCTGTGGGTATTCTGGGAGGCTGTGAAAAACAAAACCTGGGTAAAACAGATTCTTCAATATCTGGCTTTTCTTGGAATCTGCGCCCCGCTGGGACTTTGGTTTTCCATTCGGAACCTGATTCGGTTTAGCCAGCCGCTGGGCTATGTTTTAGATATCGATTCGGAGGGGATTAGCTTTGTGTATCGGGGCGACCATTCCATTCTGGAGCGTTTTTTCTCTTTCCCGGTACATCAGTTTTTTGAGACAGTTTATGCGGATCCTGCCACGGATGCAAATCTGTGGGCATATCTTATCCGAACCTCTTTGTTTGGGGAATGGACCTATGAAAATATGGATATGCCGGGGCGGCTTCTGTTAAATACATCGCTGCTCCTAATTCTGCTTTCTCTGGCTGCCATGATATATATTTGTTTTTTTGATAAAAAGGTTTCCCGGGAAATCCGCATTGGTGTATTCCTTCTGTGGTTCGTCAACATGGCAAGCTATGTTTTATTTAATGTCCGGTATCCTGATGCCTGTACAATGGATTTTCGGTATGTTACTCCGACGATTTTGTGCGGAGCGCTTTTTCTGGGAATATTTTGGGACAGGCTGCGTGAGAAGAACCGGCAAAAAAAGAAAAAGAAAGATTTGGCGGGGGTTTTGCAGGAATGGGGGATTCCGGTTCTCGCAGCTTTGTTCTGTCTGGAGGCTGCATGGTTTTACAGCAGTCTTTCCTGACTTTTGTCCCGGCGTCATTAGGTATTACTATATGGAGAAGGAGAGGCATATATGAAACATGTTATTATTATTGGGGCGGGTCCGGCAGGACTGACTGCCGCCCTGGAGCTGCAAAAGGCGGGAGAACCGTTCGAAATTATAATTTTAGAAGAGACGAAGCAGATTGGCGGGATTTCCCAGACGGTACTCTGGCACGGCAATCGAATGGACATTGGCGGGCACCGCTTTTTTTTCGAAAGACAGCCGCATCATGGAATGGTGGCTGGATTTAATGCCGCTGCAGGGGAAACATTCCAAAGATGACATTATGCTGAACCGAGAAAAGAAACTGCCGGACGCCGGTCCTGACCCGGAAAAGGAGGACAGGACCATGCTTCTGCGCCACAGGGTTTCCCGCATCTTTTACCGGCACCGTTTTTTTGATTATCCGATCAGCCTAAAGTGGGAAACGATCCGAAACCTCGGCTTTTTTACTACCCTGCGTGCGGGCTTCAGCTATTTGAAAACAGTTTTTATCAAGAAAAAAGAAACCTCTTTGGAGAATTTTTATATCAACCGTTTTGGGAAAGTGCTGTATTCTATGTTCTTTGAAGGGTATACGGAAAAGCTCTGGGGAAGGCATCCGCGGGAAATTTCTGCCGACTGGGGAGCACAGCGCGTCAAGGGGCTTTCTGTCTTTGCCGTGCTGCGGGATGTGTTTTCGAAAATTTTGCCGGGGAGGAAAAACAGAACCGTAGAAACCTCCCTGATTGAAGAGTTTTACTATCCGAAATATGGTCCGGGCCAGCTGTGGGAAACGGCAGCCCAAAAAGCAGTGGAACAGGGGGCATCCCTGGTTTTGGACGCGAAGGTTACGAAATTGCAGACAGACCCGCAGGGAAATATTGTGTCTGTTGTCTGTGAAAATTGTCAGGGGCAGAAGACTGTTTACGAGGGCGATATTTTTCTTTCTTCTATGCCGCTGAAGGATTTGGCTGCGGGCATGGATAAGGTTCCGGCCGACATTGCTGCGATTGCGCAGGGACTTCCCTACCGCGATTTTGTCACGGTCGGTCTTTTGGTAGACCGTTTGGAATTGAAAAACAATACTTCGATGCCTGCGTTGGGCAGTCTGGTTCCGGATTGCTGGATTTATGTGCAGGATACGGGTGTCAGGCTGGGACGCATCCAGATTTTTAACAACTGGTCGCCTTATATGGTAAAGGATCCGGTTCATACCGTATGGATTGGACTGGAATATTTCTGCAATGAGGGAGATGAATTCTGGAATCTTTCTGAAGAGGAATGCACCAGACGCGCAGTACAGGAGCTGATTACCATGGGCGTTTTATCGGAAAACACCAGCTGCAAAGACAGCCATAGGGTAAAAATAAAAAAAGCATATCCTGCTTATTTTGACACATACGCACAGATCGGCACGCTGACAAACTGGCTGGATACACACAGCAATCTATACTGTATTGGAAGAAACGGCCAGCACCGCTATAACAATATGGATCATTCCATGGCCACGGCGATGGAGGCAGTGAAAAACATTGTCAGTCACAGACAGGACAGGCAGAATGTCTGGTCTGTCAATACAGAGCAGGAATATCACGAAGAAACACAGGCATCCTTGACAAAAGAGCCATAACCGTCTAAAATAAACTACATTGAGGCTATGAAAGGAAGATGAATTAAAGTGGCAACACGGAGATATACTCGTCTTTAAGAAAATTTCTTAAAGACGTTTTTTTATGAAAGAAAGGTATGGTACAGAGCATGACAGATAAGAAAACTTATTATTTAACCACAGCGATTGCTTATACATCCGGCAAGCCGCATATCGGAAACACATATGAGGCAGTGCTTGCAGACAGCATTGTACGCTTCAAACGTTTCCAGGGCTATGATGTGCGCTTTCAGACAGGGACGGATGAGCATGGCCAGAAAATTGAACTGAAGGCAGAAGAGGCCGGCATTACGCCAAAAGAGTTTGTTGATGATGTGTCAGGGCAGATTAAAACGATTTGGGACCGCATGAATACGTCTTATGACAAATTTATCCGGACGACAGATCCCTATCATGAAAAACAGGTGCAGAAGATATTTAAGAAGTTATATGATCAGGGAGATATTTATAAGGGATATTATGAGGGGATGTACTGTACGCCGTGTGAGTCATTTTTTACACCGTCCCAGTTAGTGGACGGAAAATGCCCTGACTGCGGAAGAGAATGCCAGCCGGCACAGGAAGAGGCTTATTTTTTGAAATTGAGCAAGTATGCGGACCGGCTGATTGAGCATATCAATACGCATCCGGAATTTATTCAGCCAGAGTCCCGGAAAAATGAAATGATGAACAATTTTCTGCTTCCGGGCCTGCAGGATTTATGCGTTTCCCGCACTTCTTTCAAATGGGGGATTCCGGTTGAATTTGATCCGGGACATGTGATCTATGTATGGATAGACGCGCTTAGCAATTATATTACCGGATTGGGGTTTGATCTGGATGGAAATAACCGGGAGGAGAACGGAGAGGATCTGTATCAGAAATTCTGGCCGGCAGATCTGCATCTGATCGGCAAGGACATTCTCCGCTTCCATACAATATATTGGCCAATCATGCTGATGGCGCTGGATCTTCCGCTGCCAAAGCAGATATTTGGCCATCCATGGCTTTTGCAGGGCGATGGAAAGATGAGCAAATCCAAGGGTAATGTGATTTATGCGGATGATCTGGCCGATATTTTTGGGGCAGATGCAGTCCGTTACTTTGTGCTCCATGAAATGCCGTTTGAAAATGACGGCGTGATCAGCTGGGAGTTGATGGTTGAGCGTATGAATTCAGACCTTGCCAATGTGCTGGGCAATCTGGTAAACCGAACCATTTCCATGACCAACAAATATCTGGGCGGCGTAGTAACCGATCCGGGCGCAGCGGAAGAAATTGACGAAAGCTTAAAAAAGGCGGTCCTCGAAAAAGTGAAAACTACGGCAGAAAAGATGGACCAGCTGCGTGTTGCAGATGCGATCACAGAAGTATTTTCTCTGTTTAAACGCTGCAACAAATATATTGACGAGACAGAGCCATGGGTGCTTGGGAAGGATGAGTCAAAGAAAGACAGGCTTTCAACAGTTCTCTACAACTTAGTAGAAAGCATTGTAATTGGTGCAAATTTATTGGGAGCATTTATGCCGGATACCACAGAAAACATACTGAGGCAGCTCAATGCAGAAAAACGAAGCTATGAGCAGCTGGATGTCTTTGGAAAATATGTATCGGGCACAAAAGTGACGGAAAAGCCGGAAATTTTATTTATGCGTCTGGATTTGAAGGAAGTGCAGGAAAAAGCGGAGGAGATCAAGCAGAAGCAGATTGCAGAAGCAAAGGCAGAGGAAGGCGTAAAGGAAGAAGAGCCGGTGATTGATCTGGATGCCAAGCCGGAAATCGAATATGATGATTTTATGAAAATGCAGTTTCAGGTCGGTGAGATTATTGCCTGTGAGGAAGTGAAAAAGTCAAAGAAGCTGCTTTGCTCCCAGGTAAAAATCGGCAGCGAAACGAAGCAGATTGTATCGGGCATTAAGAAGTATTACAGTGCAAAAGAAATGGTTGGCAAAAAAGTCATGGTGCTGGTCAACTTAAAACCGGCAAAGCTTGCCGGTGTTCTCTCGGAGGGAATGCTCCTATGCGCTGAGGATGCCGAAGGAAATCTGGCGTTGGTTGTACCGGAGAAAAATATGCCGGCCGGCGCGGAAATCTGCTAAATTTTCACATTGATCTGCCGATATTTATAATAAGATATGGAACAATACACAAAATCAGGGAGGGATGTGTATGAAGGATTACATGGATGTAACCGGCAGCGGGACAGACGGGTTTTTGGTGCCTGCCGTATCTGGTCAGAATACTGCAGCAAAGGCAAAGGATGCGGCGGCATCTGCCCTGCAGGATGAGGAAGAGTTCCTTGCCGCGGAGGAAGGTGCAGAAAGTGAAACGGCGGCAGAAGAGATGGCTGCCATGAAAGAAGAGGAAGCGCAGCGCTACCAGGAGCTGTTGGAACAATCCCGTGAAGAACAGCTTTCTTTCTTTGAACGTCTGCTGCAGCAGATGCGGCAGAGCGGCAGCTCCAAAAATACCGGGACAAAAAAACTGGATTATAACTATCGGAAAGTGTCTGGCGCAATTGCGAGGGCATCTACTTCAACGCAGGCGAGCCTTGCCCTGTCTTCTGCAGTTTCTGCGGTGACTGTTTTGCGCAGGCAGGCAGCCAGCGGTCAGTACAAGAGCCGGGATATTGAGATTGCGCTGCAGCATGCGCAAAAGATGGTTCGGGTTGCGCGCAAGAAAATCAGCAATATCAAGCAGGAGCTGCAGCAAAAGAAGAAAGACAACGGCACATTGCGCAGTGTAAAGAAAAAGCAGCAAAGAAGGACGGTGCCTTCTGAGGCCAGCCGCCAGAAAAAGATTCACGATATGGAAAAAGAACTGAAGCGCCGTCAGGAGCAGAAGGAAAATACGCACCGCAGAATGGAACAGACAGAGCTGACGATGGCAGATCTTACCTATTTGAAACAAAAAATTGATGAATTGAAACGAGATGGCTTTGATTCGTCTTCATCTTATGAAAATGACACCTTTTTGCTGTCTGTCATGCCGGCAGCAGTGCGATCTTCCGTGGAGGCTGCACAGGAGGGAATGGACGCACAAAATACGGAAAGCCCTGCAGAAAGCTGTGCAGAAAGTTTTGCAGGGAGTACGGCAGAGGCAGCAGGCTTTGATGCGATGGCATAAGTGACTTGACATCATTTGATTATCTTGTTAATATATTCGCAGGACAAACGGTTGCGCCGCAGGTGCAGCAAGGGTTTCAGGATGATTGGATGATGGCGGGGGATTATTCATGGTGACACAGCATTCTCAAAATACAACACAATATAAAGAACAGAATAAGATTACAATAGCGGATGTGGCAGAGTCGCTTGGCATCTCAAAGACAACCGTATCGCGTGCAATTTCCGGCAAGGGACGCATCGGGGAAGCTACACGCAAGCGGGTTTTAGAATACATTGAAAAGAGCGGCTACCGCCCCAGCGTGGCTGCAAAGGGGCTTGCGCAGTCCAAGACTTATAATATTGGGTGGGTTATGCCCGGGGGTTCCACTGTGACGGATTTGCCGTTTTTTCAGCGGTGCATGATGGGAATCATTGAAGTTGCGGCGGCTGCGGACTATGATGTTTTGATTACACTGACATTTGACAATGATGTTTCGCAGCTGAAACGCGTCATATGGAATAAAAAAGTAGACGGGATTATTTTAGGAAGAACCCTGATTCATGATGCGTGCGTAGACATGTTAAAAGAAAGCGATATCCCGTTTGTTGTGATTGGAAGCTCGCTCAATGAAAACGTAATCCAGATTGACAACGACCACATTGGCGCCTGCACGGAGCTTACCTCTATTTTACTGATGAAGGGCATCAGCAAAATAGCACTGATTGGGGGAGACAGCAACCATGTTGTCAACCAGACCCGCCTTATGGGATTTAAGGCAGGGTTAAAGAAACAGAATATGTCTCCGAGGGAAGAATGGATCTATATGGATTCTGACAGCGATCTTGTTATTGAGAGAGTGGTGGATGATATTCTGCGCAGAAAGCTAGAATGTATTGTGTGCATGGATGACCGTATTTGCGTTGCTGTGCTGAATAAGCTGCAGCGTGACGGCATTCAGGTACCGGAGGATATTAAGGTGGCATCCTTTTACAATAGCGAGCTTCTTACGCACCGGTATTTGCCGGTCACAGCGCTGCAGTATGATCCCAAGGAACTGGGAGCGGTGGCCTGCAGGACGCTGTTTGATTACATTGAGGGCAAAGAGGTGCAGAAGAAGGTGCTGTTAAGCTACGAAGTACTGTTAAAAAATTCTACAAAATAAAAGAAAATTTTTGGTCTATTCCGAAATCTCTATATCGCCGGTATCGGTTGTGACATGGATGCTTCGGTCATTTGTTCCGGTTTGGATGAAATGGGTTCCACATTCCGTATCATTGATTTCGATATCACCGATGTCTGCAGAAAGATCAAGGTTATATGCTCCGAGGTCAGCCTGACTGGAAATTTCAACATCCCCCGTATCTGCAGTAACTGTAAATGATTTGAAAATGCACTGGTCAATCTCTGTGTCCCCTGTGTCGAGGGTCATGGCAAGCGTTTCGAATATGCTGTTGTTTATGATACAGTCGCCCACATCAGATGTTATTGCCGCATTGGAGCAGGAGGTGTCTGCTATCATGATATCACCGGTAGAACAATAGATATCCATCTGGGAAATCAGCTGTTTTTCGATATGCAGGTCATTTATATCGCAATCCGCAGATAGGGAAGTCAGCTGGGTGTTTTTTGGGATTGTAATGGTAATCTTATTTTGAGCGGAGTTTATCTGGAAAAAGGAAAAATAAAAATGCTCTCCGCCTGTCTGGTTTATGTACAGGGTATCGTTTTCCACATAGATTTCGGGAGTGCTGTTTTGCTGACAGGAATAAGAAACCGTATAATCGTCGCCCTGCACAAGAGAAACATCCGCATTGTCACAGGTGATGGATAGCTTTTTAAAAGATTCTGTAATGTTTTGTTCGTTTGTCTGCAGCTTGCTGTTTTCTGCGGTGTCAGAGTCAAACCATCCGAAAATGTGATAGCAGCATCCAATCAGGACACAAAGCGTTGTGATACAGGTAATGACTGTCAGATAGATTGCTTTCAGATTTGTTGTTTTTTTCATGTTCATCCTCTTTTCTGCGCATCTGCGCACATTTTCTATGCTTAAAATTCAGTTATTTACGAAACACTTTATTCGTTCATTTGCTATCTTTTTTGAGATTAAAATCTATGACAGAATGAATGAGTACGGCAATCGGCCAGATAATCCATGTGTAACCCCAGTCAAAAGTCAGAAAACTGATGCTTAAGTATATGCAGGTGACGGTTTGCCAGTATACAGACATAACCTGTGCTGCAGCAGGCGAATTGTACTCTGCTTTTTTTGCTTTCTTTGGGACATGGGAATCTTCGATGGTTCCGGATGCATTTCGCTGAAACAGCTTGTGGAAGCCTTCATTTCGGATGGCGTTAAATACCAGCAGCAAAACGCCGATGGCCACAATGATCATCACAAGGGCGCCGGAAAATTCATCCCAGAATGAACCGCCGCCGGCTGCGTCAATGATAATCGGGGGAACAACACTCAGGATGCAGAGCGCACAGCCCAGCGTCAGCAAAAGCGCATGGTTTCCCCTTCGGTTTTCATATTGATCTTTCAGGTATTGCGTAGTTTCAAAATCAATGCTTATGGAGCCGGCGGTGAGTTCCTCCCATTTGTTGTTGATGACGTGTGAAAAAATAAAACAGCCAACTGCCGCAGCGACCATAAGAAACATTAATGCAGTACCGCAGGCCACCATGAGATCCTCTTTGGAGGAAAAAATGTCAAAGGTGCAGAGCGCGTCAGCGGTAATAACCGGAACAACAGAAAGTATGCACAGCATTACGCCGAGTGCAATCAGATAAGCGCGTTTGCCGGTATCCTTTAAAAATGTTTTTGCTTCACTCATAGTAAGTAATCTGCCGGAGGAATTTTCCGGATTTTGGATAAAAGAGTTGATCTCTAAATCTTTGGCCAGTTCATCCAGATTGCCAAATTCAGAAATGATGGTGCCGATTATTTCATTTTCCGGCATGCCGGTTTCCTTTAATTCCGTGTATTTGTTCTCCATCATTTGCCATAGCTCCGCTTTTGCTTTTCTGATTTCGGCGGTGTCAGGCAGATTTAAAAACATATTTTCCAGATAGTTTCTAAGTGTTTCCATGTTCCCTTCCTTTCTATAAGCTGTTCATTCAGCTTCATTTTTTTGAATAAAATTTTCTACAACTTCTTTTGTTAGATTCCATTCCTCACATTTTTCATGGTAATACTGGCGTCCGGCGTCTGTGATCCGGTAGTAGGTGCGGCGTTTGCCCCTAATGGCATTCTGGTCAGAAAAGGATTCAATAAACCCATTCTTTTCCAAGCGGGTGAATGCAGAGTACAGGGTTGTCTCTTTTATGATGTATTTTTCTGCCGAGAGAGTTCGGATCTGCCTGGAAATTTCATAGCCATAGGATGGCTTTTTTAAAAGCAGAAATAAGATGATGGTATCATTGTAGCCGCGGATTACGTCACTGCTGATGGTTGTCATACATTTCCTCCAATCGTATATTACGTCTGTCGTACTACGACTATCGTAGTAAGAATATAGCATAGACAGCAGACCTTGTCAAGGGAAAGATACTTACAGCGAATATTACAATCGTTTATGCCGGTTTATCGGCAAAAATACACACATTTTTTTCATCTTTTCGTCAATTTATACATAAAATGCACAAAAAAAGTAAAAAAAAGCGAAGAGGGATATTGACAATGAAAAAGAAGTCTGCTAATATTATCACATAGAGCAACCGATTGCGCAAATAAAATTACTGTAAGTTGCGCAAATCAAGCGAATGAATACAGGAGGATTCTATTATGAGGAAAAAATTATTAGCAACATTGCTGGCAACCACAATGGTTGTCGGGGGATTAACGGGATGCGGTTCCGGCTCTGATTCTGGCAGCGGTTCCGACAGCACTTCAGAGGCAAAAGAAAAAGAAGATGTAACATTGACTGTATGGGGTGCAGAAGAGGACCAGGAAGTGCTGAGTACCATGATTGAAAATTTCAAAACAGAGTACGCAGATATGGCAAACTGGACAATCGAACTTGGTGCAGAATCGGAATCAAAAGCGAAAGATGATGTGCTCAATGATGTAGAGGCAGCGGCAGATGTGTATGCATTTGCAGACGATCAGCTGGATGCCCTGGTGGAAGCGGGAGCTTTGCAGGAGGTTACACTGGATACAGATACCATTATTGAAGAGAATGGCGGTTCCGACAGCGGTTCCGTTCAGGCAGCTTCTTATGACGGAAAGCTGTATGCATATCCAATGACAGCAGATAACGGTTATTTTATGTTCTATAACAGCGAATACTTCACAGAGGATGATGTTCAGTCACTGGATACAATGATGAGTGTTGCCGCTGAAGCAGGGAAAACAGTAGCCATGACACTGAATGAAGGCTATTATCTCTATTCATTCTTCCAAGGCGCAGGACTGGAGCTTTACAAGAATGATGACGGAACAAACACATGTACATGGAATGCGACAGATGGAACATACACGGGTACAGATGTTGCGCAGGCAGTTGTTGACATAGCAAAGAACAGCGGATTTAAGAGCATGGCAGACGCAGAAATCGTCAGCGGAATTGAGAATGGCGAAGTTATCGCTGCTGTAAGCGGTACATGGAATGCAGAAACGGCAGAGTTAGCATGGGGAGATAACTATGCAGCTACAAAGCTTCCTACATTTACCTGTGCAGGAGATCAGGTACAGATGTCCAGCTTCGCAGGTTATAAACTGATTGGTGTAAACCCATACTCAGATTATGCAGGATATGCAATGACCCTTGCCCAGTATCTGACAAACTATGACAATCAGGTATTGCGTTTCCAGGAAAGAGGACTTGGACCTTCCAATGTAGAGGCAGCATCTTCTGACGACGTTCAGTCTAACCCGGCGATCGCAGCACTTGCAGAGCAGGCACAGTATGCGACTACACAGCGTGTAGGTGATAATTTCTGGGATCCGTCAGCAACACTTGGTAAGATTCTGGCAAATGGAAATAAGAAAAATCAGGATTTACAGGAAATGCTTGATACAGCGGTTGAAGGTATTGTAGCAAAGTAGTAACGGATGAACCGTAGCAAACCGCATCCGTGCCCCGGGTGCGGTGGTACGGGCCCGTATGCTGGCTCTTTGCAGGAGCATATGGGCTCTTTTTTTTACCTGTCACCATTGAGAAGCCGGGGGTTATACCGGGGAAGGTGAATATTAGGAGGGTTTTACATGAGCAAAGTAAAGAGCTTTTTTAAAGGAATTGGCAGCTGGTTTCGGGAATTTGGCGAAGCTGTCGTAAAGGGTGATGCCTTTACAAGATTATCCCTTCTTGTGATGGGAGCGCAAAATATCCGAAGCAAGCAGGTTATTCGGGGAATTATTATGACGGTGGTAGAAATCATCGTTATCCTGTATACTGTGCTGATTGGTTCGGGATTTATAGCCGATCTTGCCACGTTGGGAACCGTGGAAAGAAAAGTTGAATTTAATATGAACACCATGAAAAACGAGGTGAATGATTATGATCATTCCTTCCAGATTTTATTGTTCGGAATCATAAGCGTAATCATTCTTGCGGCGTTTGTGCTTTTCTGGATCAATAACATGAGAAACGCTTATCAGCTGCAGAAAGACCGTGAAGCCGGAAAGCATATTAGCAGCTTTAAGGAAGACATGGTAAGCCTGATTAACGAAAAATTTTACAAATCACTTTTATTTATTCCGTGTGCGGGCGTTATTGTTTTTACGATTGTTCCACTGATTGTAATGATTGCGGTGGCATTTACCAATTATGACAAGACGCATCTGCCGCCAACGCAGCTGCTTTCGTGGGTCGGTTTGGATAACTTTAAGAATTTGTTTTCCAATTCCATATCCCTTACATTTGGATATACATTCCGCAAAATTTTAGTATGGACACTGGTGTGGGCATTTTTTGCTACATTCACAACATATATTGGCGGCATTTTGCTTTCTATGCTGATTAACAATCCAAAGACAAAAGTAAAAAAGCTGTGGAGAACATTGTTTATTATTGCGATTGCGGTACCGCAGTTTGTAACGCTGCTTTTGGTGAGAAACTTTTTTGCCGATTCCGGTATTGTCAATACCATTTGCAGCAATATTGGACTGACCGGTTTTTTGCGTGACGTCGGAATTTTGGAAGCCGGCATGAACTACATACCGTTTTTGACCGATCCGGTGTGGGCAAAGGTGATGATCATTTTGATTAATATCTGGATTGGTGTGCCTTATCTTATGCTGATTGCAACCGGTGTCCTGATGAACATTCCGGGAGAGCTGACGGAGGCAGCGCGCATTGACGGGGCTAACAAATTTCAGATTTTCCGAAAGATTACAATGCCGTATATGCTGGCGGTAACCGGCCCATATCTTGTCACACAGTTTGTTGCAAATATCAATAACTTTAACGTCATATACCTGTTGACACAGGATGTCTATACGACAACCGATCAGGCGCTTGCTAATTCGAGCGGTAAAGAGACTGACCTTTTGGTTACCTGGCTGTTCCGGCTGACTCAGGAGGAATATAACTACAAGATGGCATCTGTAATCGGTATTATGGTATTTGTAATTTGTGCAATCTTTACATTACTTGCCTTTAACAGAGTGACAGGCAACGGAAAAGAGGAGGATTTCAGATGATGAGTGAGAATAATACAAAAACAAAACAAACAGCTGTTTCTGGAACGCCTGCCTCAAATGCAACAGGACAGATTACGCAGGAACAGATTGCGCGTATTAAAAGGATGGGGAAAATTAAAAATGCCGGCGGTTTTGCGGTCAGACATATTGTCCTGCTTTTTCTGGCGGTCGTCTGGCTGATTCCGATTGCATGGCTGCTGCTCACGTCTTTCAGCGATTATCCGGGAGTAAACATTAGCCATTTCTTTCCGGAAGAGTATTCTCTGGAAAATTACAGCAAGCTGTTTCATCCGGATACGGTGGCGCAGTTTCCGCGCTGGTTTACAAATACTTTGATTATAGCGATTTTTTCATGTATTATTTCTTCCCTGATTGTTTTGATGACCGCGTATGCGACCAGCTGTATGCGGTTTAAAGGAAGAAAGGCACTGATGAATGTTTCGGTTATCCTGAATCTGTTTCCGGGTTTCCTGTCTATGATCGCAATTTACTTTATTTTAAAGACATTTAATCTTACAAACAGCCATATCGGATTGATTCTGGTGTATTCCGGTTCTTCGGCACTGGGCTATCTGATTGCGAAAGGATTTTTTGATACGGTGCCCGTGGCATTGCGGGAGGCTGCTTATTTGGAAGGCGCATCAGAGTTTACCGTGTTTTGCAAGGTTGTAATGCCGTTGTCAAAACCAATCATTGTATATACGGTTATTGATTCCTTTTTAAAGCCGTGGATGGATTTCATTTTTGCAAGGCTGATTTTAAACTCTGGTGTATCGAAAGACTGGACGGTTGCGATTGGTCTTTACAATATGCTCGACCGCACGCTGATCAATAAATATTTCGCACAGTTCTGCGCAGGCGGTGTGATTGTGGCGATTCCGATTTCCATTCTGTTTGTTATTATGCAGAAGTTCTATGTAGAGGGAATTACCGGCGGTTCTGTTAAGGGATAATTCAAAATTAATGCAACGAAAAGGAGAGAAAGAGGTTAATCATGGACAATACATTTGTTTTAAATATTATTCACCGTCCGGAAATGGTGCCTGAGTATGCAGAAAAGGTGACCGGACAGGGAAAAGCAGAAGATATTGGAAGAAAGGCGCTTTTGACAGAGTCTTTGGACATTTTTAAGTTTCAGCAGGAGACAGCACATAAGCATGGTTTAAAAACAACCATTCAGATGACATATGCATCCCTGTTTAACGAAGAGGCAGTGCAGCTGGCGAAGGAGGACCATGAAAAATATGGAGATGAGATTGCTCTTTCCCTGCTGGGTCTTCCGTGCAAGGAGTTTCGGGAGAAGTATAAGACAAAGGATTTCTGTATCTGGATGTTTTCCATGGAAGACAAGAAAAATATTGTAGATGATGTATTTGGGAAGTTTTATAATATTTTTGGGTTTTACCCGGAGTCTACCGGTTCGTATTATATGGATGCGGAGCTGACAAACTACATCAAAGAAAAATATCCGATGGTAAAATGTGCGGTGGCGACCTGTTGGGAAGAGGGGCCAAAGGCATACCATACCTGTAACAATTCCTGGTATACGCTGTTTGACGGCGGCCCATGGAATCCGTGGATTCCATCCAAGCAGAATACGCATGCGCCCGCTGCAAATGAAGCAGAGGACAGCGGTATCGTTGCGATTCCGCATTTGTCAAGAGATTTGCTTGCCTGCTATGACGGCAATGGCTCTAATTTCGGAACGCATCCGCAGAATGTTTTGCGCGGCATGATTTATGACAGCAAAACATGGGAATATCCATATCTGTATAATCTGATTGACCAGTACCGCCATTTGGAGAAATACAACAACGGCTATGCGTATAACATGATGTTTGTCGGACCGGGATGGTTAAATAAAATGGGACGCTGGGAGGCTCCGTATGAGCTGCTTGCCAAGTCTTATGAGGACGGCATGGCATATTATGGAAAGCTGAAAAAAGAGGGCAAACTGACTGATATGACGATGGCGGAATTTGCAGATTTTTACCGCGCCAATAAAAGTTATACAGAACCGGAGTGTGCTTTGTGGAAGGATATTTTATACGGTTCCAACAAGCAGCTTTTCTGGTATGCAGACCCATATATGAGGGCTTGTGTCAACATGGATCAGGGCGGCGCTATTGTCGATCTTCGCCCGTATGCCGCAAAGCTGAAATGGGAGGTCGGCATTGGCACAAAGCATGTACAGGATGCTTCCTATCCATTCCTGATTCAGGAGAAATACCGCGCGGGTTACTTTACGCATTATGCCGGAGAGGGAACGGTCCGCAGCGCAAAAATCTGTTATAACGGAGAAGAGGTTGATTTGTGCCTGTGCAGGACGCATGCGGCTTTCTCACAGGAAGGCGGCACACGTATTCTGACGCTGGATCCGGTTGAGATTGAATTTTATGATTTAACAGTAAAACTGCGGACAAAACTTTATTTTGAAGAGGGTTCTTCTGAAATAAAAATAGAGCGCCATATTCTGGAGATGAGCAATCCGGATGCGGATGTCACCATTAACGAATATATGGTTGCGTGCTATGGGACAACAGAATATCCGGAGGATATGACATGCGTTACGCTTTCCCTGGATAAAGAGGGCGAAAGAAAAGAGCTTGCGTATGAGTATAAGTGCCGGGAAGAGTCAATGACTGGTGCAAAGTCAGCGTCAGCAGTTATCTCTGCGATTGAAACAAAGGTTTCCCTGTGCGCCGACGCGTCAGATGCGGAGGGATATATTCGGGAAGGATATGCTTTTTCGCCAATGTTTACTCTGGGTTACACAAAGAAAATAAAGGAGAAGGAGGTCGTTGCGACATGGCTCAGGCTGGAAAAGGCAAATTAAATTACAGATGTCCGTCATGCTTTATGAGAGATCTGGATATTGATATGTTTTACGACAAAGAAAAAGACGAATACTATTGCATTCGTTGTCAGTACACCGGAAAGGAAAAGGATGTGCTGGAAAAAAATGAGATGATCCGGTTCCGTTACCGTAAGATGATGGAGCGCATCACAGATTTCGACTAATTGTTTCGGATATAGGCATCCTGCCGGTTTATTCTGGCAGGATGCTGCAAGTTTGTGTCTGTGCTGCATACGCGAGCTTGAGAGGTGAAAAAGGAGGCGCAGAAATGGGGGCAGTGGCAAAAGAATTTATTAAGGGCGCGGATATTTCCACAATTCTTGAACAGGAGGCATGTGGAGCGCGCTATTATGATCATGGAAAAGAAGATGACCTGATTGTTATTTTAAAAAAATATGGCATCAATTCCGTGCGTCTGCGTTTGTGGAATGATCCATATGATGAGGATGGGCGGCCTTATGGGGCCGGAACCAATGACCTGGAAAAGACAATTACGATTGCAAAGCGTGCGATTGCAGCAGGGATGGGGTTTTTGCTGGATTTGCACTACAGCGATTTCTGGGCGGATCCCGGCAAACAGATTATTCCGAAAGCGTGGAGGGGATACTCGGAGGAAGAGCTGGAACAGGCAGTATATGATTATACGGCGGAGGTGATGCGGCGGCTTCATAAAGAGGGTGCTGTGCCGACGATGGTCCAGGTGGGAAACGAGCTTACCAATGGGCTTCTGTGGCCGGGCGGACAGAAAAAAAAGAAGGGAGAAGAGGGCTACGAGCAGGGCTTTGACCGCATTGCCTGTTATATCAACGCGGGTATCCGCGGTGTGCGCGCAGTGGATGAAAGCGTTCCGATCATGCTGCATCTCGACAATGGCGGATTAAATGAGATGTACGTGGAGTGGTTTGACCACTTTATGAAACGGGGCGAGGATTTTCAGATCATTGGCCTTTCTTATTATCCATTCTGGCATGGTACGCTGGAACAGCTGGAATTTAACATGCGCGATATGGCAAAGCGCTATGGGAAGGATATCGTTGTGGCGGAGGTTTCGATGGGCTTTACCATGGAAGACTATGCAGAATATGAAAAGCGTCTGCCTTCGGAGCGGATCGGGATGGCGACGAAGCCGGAGCTGGTAGAAAAGATTGCGTATCCGATGACGCCGCAGGGACAAAAAGATTTTATGAATGATGTTATGCGCAGAATCGCATCAGTGAGCGGCGGAAAAGGATTTTATTACTGGGAGCCGGGATGGATTCCTGTTCCGGGCTGCGGCTGGGCGGAAGCACCGGCGCTTGCCTATACAGGGGAAAAAGGACCCGGCGGAAATGAATGGGCGAATCAGGCGCTGTTTGATTATGATGGCAATGTATTGCCGGCGCTGGAAGCGATACGGGATTTTTAATCCTATTAAATTTGAAATTACTATGGAAGTAAAGCAGGTTTTGAATTATAATAAATATAATGCGTTGTGAGGCAGCAAATGGAAAGCCTCCGGCCGCCGGAAGCCATAGGAAATCCGTGCGGCAGCGGGAAACTGGATGGAAGGAGAACGGCTATGGGCAATTTAAATCACAGCATAGCAAAGCTGGTGCAGTATGGCTTGGAGACAGAATTAATCTCAAAGGAAGAAAAGATTTATGCCACCAATTTACTGTTGGATATTTTCGGCGAAGAGGAATACGAGGAGCCGGAGAAGGTCGGAGAAAACATTAATCTGGAGGAAACACTAAAGGAATTGCTGGACGCTGCAGTCGAGCGCGGATTGACAGAGGACAGTGTTGTGTATCGGGACTTGTTTGACACCCGGCTCATGAATACGCTGACACCGAGACCGGCGGAGGTCATCCGGAGGTTTTGGGAAGCATATCAGGAGTCTCCGCAGAAAGCGACCGATTTTTTCTATAAATTCAGTCAGGATACCGATTATATCAGGCGTTATCGTCTTTGTAAGGATGAGCGCTGGACGGTAGAAAGCAGTTATGGGACGATTGATCTGTCAATCAATCTGTCTAAGCCGGAAAAGGATCCAAAAGCGATCGCGGCAGCAAAGCTTGCGAAGCAGAGCGGTTATCCGAAATGCCTGCTCTGTATGGAAAATGTCGGTTATGCCGGCAGGGTGAACCATCCGGCAAGAGAGACGCACCGCATTATTCCGCTGACGATCAATGAAACGGACTGGGGGCTTCAGTATTCCCCGTATGGATATTACAATGAGCACTGTATTTTGTTTAACGGACAGCATATCCCAATGAAAATTGAACGGGCAACCTTTGTCAAGCTGTTTGATTTTGTCAGGCAGTTTCCGCACTATTTTATTGGTTCCAATGCGGATTTGCCGATTGTTGGAGGTTCGATTTTAAGCCACGACCATTATCAGGGCGGGCATTATGATTTTGCCATGGCGAAAGCAGATTTTGAAAAGAAATTTACCGTTCCGGGGTATGAGGACGTGACGGCGGGTATTGTAAAATGGCCGCTTTCCGTTATCCGCATCCAGTCAGAGGACGCAGAGAGACTGACGGAGCTTGCCACGCATATTTTGGATAAATGGAGAAATTATACTGATGAGGATGCGTTCATCTTTGCAGAAACAGACGGAGAGCCGCACAACACAATCACGCCGATTGCGCGGAAAAAAGGAAAGCTGTACGAGCTAGACCTGGCTCTGCGCAACAATATTACGACAGAAGAGTGTCCGCTGGGGGTTTATCATCCGCACAGCCAGTATCATCATATTAAAAAAGAGAACATTGGGCTGATCGAGGTAATGGGGCTGGCAGTTCTTCCGGCAAGGCTGGTCAATGAAATGGAAGAGATGAAGGATGCCATATTAAACCAAAAGGATTTTCGTTCCACAGAATCACTTGCACAGCATGCTGACTGGCTCGAAGAGATTCTTCCGAAATATGGCGATATTACAGAGCAGAATGTAACAGATATTCTGAAGGAAGAGATTGGCAAAGTATTTGTCGGGGTTTTGGAGGATGCAGGCGTCTATAAATGCACGCCGGAGGGAAGAGAAGCGTTTGGCCGTTTTATCGGGACGCTGTAATGAAAGCCAGAAAAGTAAAGGAAAGAAACAGATGAGGGAATTTGTGCAGGAGCGTCACAAATAGCTTTGACGGCATCCCGTCGCGTGAAACGCTCCGGAATGGAGATTAACATGAAAGAGATTATTTTAAAAAAATTTGCAGAGGTTTATGGAAGCGCAGAGGGCGCAAGGGCATTTTTTGCGCCGGGGCGTGTAAACCTGATCGGTGAACATACAGACTACAATGGCGGACACGTTTTTCCCTGTGCGCTGACGATTGGCACCTATGCAGCGGCTAAGAAGAGGGAGGACCGCAAGCTCCGGTTCTTTTCCATGAATTTCGAACATCTTGGGGTGATCGAATCCTCTCTGGATGATCTGGTTCAAAGAAGGGAAGCCGGTTGGACCAATTACCCAAAGGGAGTGATGTGGGCGTTTGGTGAAAGGGGATACGAGATTCCGTGCGGAATGGATATTTTGTTAAATGGAAATATTCCAAACGGATCCGGACTTTCCTCATCTGCTTCGGTAGAGGTAGTAACCGGATATATTTTAAACGAGCTTTTTGGCTTTGGGGTATCGAATCAGGATCTCGCGCTGATCGGGCAGTTTTCAGAGAACAACTTTAACGGAGTAAACTGCGGCATTATGGATCAGTTCGCGATTGCGATGGGAAAGAAGGACAATGCCATCTTTTTAGATACGGCAGATTTGTCATATGAATACGCGCCGATTAAGCTGGAGGGGGCTAAGATTGTCATCTCCTGCAGCAACAAAAAACGCGGTTTGGGAAGTTCAAAATACAATGAACGCAGGGAAGAGTGTGAGACGGCGCTCAGTGAGATTCAGCAGGGAATGGGGATCAACACGCTGGGGGATCTTACCGAAAAACAGTTTGAGGAAGTGAAAATGGCGATTAAGGATGAGGATCGCCGCAAAAGGGCAAAGCATGCGGTCTATGAAAACCAGCGCACGATAAAAGCGGTGGAGGCTTTGAAAGCAAATGATATTGCACTGTTTGGAAAGTTAATGAACGAGTCTCATGTATCTCTTCGGGATGATTACGAAGTAACCGGGGAAGAGCTGGATACGCTGGTCGAGGCAGCGTGGAAGGTGGATGGCGTGATTGGCTCTCGCATGACAGGGGCCGGTTTTGGGGGCTGCACGGTCAGTATTGTCAGGGAAGAAGCTGTTGACGAATTCATCAGGACAGTGGGAGAGACATACAAGGCAGCAATCGGATACGCAGCTGATTTCTATGTAGTAGAGATTGGCTCCGGTCCATGTGAACTGTAATAAAGACATCAAAGAAGGGAGAAATGACATGAAAATTTTAGTTCTTGGCGGAGCAGGTTATATTGGTTCGCATACAGTAAGTGAGTTAATTGATGCCGGAGACGAGGTTGTGATTGCAGACAATCTGGAAACCGGGCATATTGAGGCAGTCCACTCCCAGGCGGCGTTTTATCAGGGAGACATTCGTGACCGCGCATTTGTAGACAGCGTGTTCGAAAAGGAAAAGATTGATGGTGTCATTCATTTTGCAGCCAACTCTCTGGTAGGCGAGAGCATGAAAAATCCACTGAAATATTACGACAACAATTTATATGGAACCAAGGTTTTGCTGGAGAGCATGGTTGCGCATGGTGTGGATAAAATTGTATTTTCCTCTACGGCGGCAACCTATGGAGAACCGGAGAGCATTCCGATTCTGGAATCGGACCGCACAGAACCGACAAATCCATATGGTGAGACGAAGCTTTCCATGGAGAAAATGATGAAATGGACGGGTGTGGCACACGGCTTGCGCTATGTAGCCCTTCGCTATTTCAATGCATGCGGAGCGCATGTCAATGGGCATATCGGAGAGGCGCATAATCCGGAAACGCATCTGATTCCGCTGATTCTTCAGGTGCCGAATGGACAGAGAAAAGCAATCAGCATCTATGGCGATGATTATGATACAAAGGATGGAACCTGTGTGCGTGACTACATTCATGTTACCGATCTGGCACAGGCGCATATCCTTGCAATGAAGTATCTGATGGAAGGGAACGAAAGCAATGTCTTTAATCTTGGAAATGGAATCGGTTTTACGGTCAAAGAGGTGATTGAGACAGCGCGTAAAGTGACAGGGCATCCTATTCCGGCAGAGATAACCCCGCGCCGCGGCGGAGATCCGGCAAAACTGATTGCGTCCAGTGACAAGGCAAAAAAGATACTGGGCTGGAACCCACAGCATGCTGACCTGGAAGAAATTATCCGGACGGCATGGAATTGGCACAAAAACCATCCGAATGGCTACGCACAGTAAAAATAAATAAAAAACTTAAGAAAAGAAAGAATGTAGGGGCTGCTTTGGCGGCCTCTTTTGTTTTTTGTACCAAAAAGTTATGAAAAATAACAATAAAAGAGCTTCTTTCCAAAAGCAACCATTGTTTCAAAAGGATTTCTGTGCTATTATAAAAATATGGAAATTGCCCGATCAATGGCTGTATGTTTTGCGTATGAACAGCCGCTGCCCGGGGCACTCGAAGTAAATATTTGAGAGGTTTTGCTATGGTATTTAATTATGATTTTTATATTGCATCCTCAGTGGTACTGCTGGTTTTGATTATATATTTTTTCTCTGTTCCGAAAGTGTCCAGCCCGGCCAATAAATGTTTTGGCGCTTTTATGATACTTTGCTTTATTTGCTGTTTCGCCGACATGATTTCAGGCTCGATTCTGATGAGATATTTTCATGACAGGATTGCGCTTAATTATATTGGACAGATGATCAGCTTCTCGGCGCAGCACCTTGCGGCGCCTGTTTATGTGCTGTATATGTTCATTTTGACGCGGGAACTGGAAGAGAAGAAACTGCAGAAAAAAGACTGGATTTTGGCACTCCCGGCATTGTCTGACCAGATTATTATCTGGTCTACGCCGCTGACGAATCTGGCATTTTCTTATACAAAGGAAAATGGATATCAGAGAGGGCCGGCGTTTGTTTATCTGATTGTTGTCGCTGTGTTTTATCTGGTCGTAGGCTCGTACCAGATCATTGCTCACGGGAAGCGTATGGGAACGCAGTACCGCCTGATTTCAGCAGCTTTTTTTATCATATCGGTGACCTTTCTGGCCATACAGATGGTGAATGCTGAGTACGTTCTTCTGGGGGCTGCAGGGGCGCTTAGCTGTCTGATCATGCAGCTGAGCCTGCAAAATCCGCAGCTTATTAAAGAGGCGAATGAGCGGGAAACGGCAGCGAGGAAGCAGGCAGAGAAGTCAAATGAAGCGAAAAGCACCTTTGTGGCAAACATTTCACATGAGCTTCGCACACCGCTGAACGCCATTTGCGGCATGGCGGAAATATTACAGGAAGCAGAGCTTAGTGCCATTGAGCAGGAATATGTAAAGACGATTCAGGATGCGAGCAAGAGCCTGATCGACATTATCGATGATGTGCTGGATTTTTCCAAAATTGACGCAGGAAAGTCGCAGCTGGTGATCGAGGAATATGAATTTGCGCATTTACTGACCAATCTGGAAGATTTAGTTGCCGCCTATCTGCAGGAAAAAGGGCTGCGGTTTGAAATTAATATTGGCGACGGCGCTCCGAAACGGCTGTGCGGCGACAGGGAGAAGGTTCAGCAGATTCTTGGCAATCTGCTTGAAAATGCGGTAAAATTTACGGAAAAGGGAAAGGTTGTTTTTGACGTTTCTTTTCAGGAACTTGAGGAAGACCGGCTGAGAATGGAATTTCGCATAACAGATACCGGTATCGGAATAAAAGAAGAGGATATGGGAAAGCTGTTCAGCCAGTTTAGCCAAATCGACACAAGGAAAAACCGAAAGTTTGGGGGAACCGGGCTTGGGCTGGTATTGTCCAAGCGTCTGGCAAATCTGATGGGCGGAGATGTCACGGTGAAAAGCGAGTACGGCATGGGAAGCTGTTTTACTGTCAGGCTGGACCAACAGCTGGTTGAAAAGGAGCAGTTTCCGGACAGAAGTGTCGGCAGCAAAATACATACGTTTATTTTGGAGGAGGACTACGATGCTCGCTGGTATCTGACCAGACTGCTTTCACAGTTTGGCATTTCGGCCGTTATGCTGCAAAATGCAGATCAGCTGCAGGGAATCCGGGAAGAGGATTATGATGCAGATCAAACGGTAGTTTTTTATTCCTACGAAAAATATTATGGGATGGTGCAGGCTGCGGAGCTTCCGTACCGTACGGTTGCACTGCTCAACTATTTTACTACCGTAGGAAAAAATCAGCAAATTGATGAATATATGCGAAAGCCGTTTGATGTTTTTAAGATTCGTCAGGTACTGTTTGAACCGAAGCGCAGGAAACGTCTGAAAAAGAGAAATAAACTGAAAGTACAGAATGTACGCGTTGCCATTGTAGATGACAATAAGGTAAATCTGCGTGTTGCAGCCACTCTTCTTCGTGAATTTGGCATTATCCCGGAGGCATTTGTCAGCGGGGCAGGCATTTTAAAGGCGCTGGGCATGGGAAGAAAATATGATTTGATTTTCATGGATCATATGATGCCGGAGATGGATGGCGTTGAGACGACGAAGAAAATTCGTGAAATCAACGGCAAATATGCGAAAAATGTTCCGATTGTTGCGCTGACAGCTAATGCGGTAGACGGAATTGGAAAGGAATATCTGGAAGCAGGGATGAATGACTGGCTGTTTAAGCCGGTTGATATGGAACGTTTTCAGGAGAAGCTGTTAAAATATCTTCCTTCGGAAAAGGTAGTAACAGACAGGACAGAAATACAGGATCTGCAGACGGAGCATTAACGCAGAGGATGGGTTACATTTTGCAGATACACGAACAGTTCAGAGGGCATGAGATTGTGGTATGAGGGACAAGAAAGGAGGAGAACTGTGGAGAACCAGAATGAAGCGTTGGAATTGACGGGAGAAGAAATGGAACGTTTGCTGGCTTTGTCGGAATGTGCGATGGCGATTGCATATCAAGGAACGGATATGGAGCTGCAGTATGCCAATGAGCAGTTTTATAAATTGCTGCAATATACGCCGCAGGAGTTTCGCGACCAGTTTAACAATCGTTTGGTGGAGGTTATTATTCCGGAAGAAAAACAAAAAATAAGGGCATTGATTGCGAGGCAGTCTGTGGCAGGGGGAGAGACCCGCATGGAGTTCCGGGCCCGCAGGAAAGACGGCGCAATTTGCTGGATGTCGCTGACGGCGCGCATCGTATACACAGAGGGAAGAAATATGTATTACTGTTCCCTGCAGAATATCACGCAGCAAAAAAGGAATCTGCAGGATGTATACAATGCAAAAAAGGAGCTTGATCTGATTACAAACAGTGTACCGGGCGGTGTTATTAAGATCAAAATGAACGATTTTACGCTTTTGTATGCCAATGAAGGTTTTTTTCGTCTGGCCGGGTACAGCCGTGTCGAGTATTTTTCACTGTTTGGAAACCATTGTGACAAGGTGGTGCATCCTGACGATTCGGAGCTGGTGCGCAATATGGTGCGTACCGCGCTGGACAATCGCGGGGCGATTGGATTTGAATACCGCATCATAACGAAAAGCGGTGAAATCCGCTGGACATATGCCAACGGCTGCAGGGTGGACGATCAGAACGGCGAAGTAGTTTATCTTTGTATTCTTATGGATATTACGGCCAGAAAAAGACTGGAGGAAAAATATCAGGACAATCTCCGGCGTTCGCAATATCTGCTTCAATATATGAAAGAAACGGAGTGGACTTATGTCATAGCAGAAGAAAAATTGTACCGGAGCGGTTATCTGGTTGACACCTCTGCCTCTCAGCTGCAGTCAGAGGAGGCTGGTGAGGAGAGTCTGACGGTCAATGTGCATCCGGATGATGTGCAGAAACTTTTGACAGACTTTCAAGAGAGAATGGAAAGGCCGGGCCAAAGCCGGATTATTATCCGGACAAAAGGGAAAAACGGGAATTATTCACCGACTGAGGTGGGGATGATTTCTGTGGATATTGCCGGCGACGGAAAGCCGGACCGGGTATATGGTGAGACAAGAGCTCTGAGTGATGATTCCTATATCCTTTTTCAGGATGAGTCTGTGAAAAAAGAGACGGCGGCCGCCATGACAATGGCGCGTGCAGCAGACCGCGCACTGCAGCTTGCCAAGGAAGCACAGGCAAAACATGAGGATAATATTACACATACCATGCCGCACAATGATTTTTTTGCAAAGGTCGGCGAAATCCTTGCACAAAGACAGGACGACGCAAAGTTTGCACTGCTGTGCTGTGATGTCAATGGTTTTCAGAGAATCATGTATCACTATGGAATATCCTGTTCTTCTGAATTTTTGCAGCTTCTGGCATCCCGCTTTGAAGAGATATCGTATCAGAATATCTGTTCCAGAGTCAATGGGGATTATTTTGTTATCTTTATATGCTATGAAAGCCATTCTGAGCTGCTGAAAATGATGTCGCGGTTAATGCTGTCCATTGAAAAGATTGAGGAAGAGGTCAACTTTGCAACACAGGGGACAACGAGCGGTATTTACCTGATCGACCAAAAGGACACGGAAGTCAGCATTATTATGCAGAAGGCAGATCTTGCGCGCAGAAGCATAAAAGGAACGATTGGAAACCACTATGCCATTTATACAGAGGAGCTGCAGGAAAATCAGTTTCTGGAGGAAGGTATTATCCGCGATATTGGTATCTCCATGCGCAACCAGTCTGTGGAAATCTGCTATTTGCCGCGCGTACGCGGAGACAAGGAGCATGTGATGGGCTGCAAAGCAGTTCCGAGAATCCAGATGAAAAACGGAACCTATTTGCCGCTGGAAGATTTGCGGCGCTACATTGACCGCAGCAGCGACGTTCAGCAGCTGGTATTTTATGTTTTAAAAAATGTCTGTGTCAATCAGGGGCTGTGGAAGAGCCGGGGAAAGAAGATTATGCCGGTATCGCTTGATATTACGGCAGGACAGCTGTGCCTGAACAATGCAGTAGAGCGTATTGATGAGATTGTGAAATCAAATAATATGAAACCGGATGAAATCCTGTTTGAGATTCAGGAGCAATATTTTCTGAATTTTTCAGACAAGTTCAGGATGGCTCTGGAGGATTTGCACAACAGGGGGTACCGAATCATTATCAGCCGGTTTGGAGCACATCACACAGCAGTTGAGTCTGTTCGCCGCCTGCCGATTCATGCGATTAAATTCCATGGAGAACTGTTCCATAAAAGCATCATAAATGATAAGGACATTATTGTATTTCAAAAGCTGGTGGAGATGGCAAGGGACCTGGGAATGGAAGTGTCCTGCGGCAGCATCAGCACACAGCTTCAGGATGAAGTTGCAAGAAAGATTGGCTGTGATATTTTTGAGGGAGACATTTATTATGGCGCCGTACTGGGTGATGTCTATGAGAAATGTTTTTTAAATGACTAGTATAGTGTTTTTTAAGTTTTGGGAACGCGGTGCAAATAGTGCATATACAGATGAAAGGATTTATCCAATGAAAAAAGAAAGAAAAAAGCATATTTACCGTGCTCTTTCCTGCGCCCTGACGCTGGCGCTTCTTGCGGAAGTGCCTGCGCAGCCTGCGGCACAGGCGGCATCTAAGCCGACCTGCACGGTGAAAAAAAGAACAAAGAAAAAAGCGGTTATTCGGATTGGCAAACAATCCGGGGTGACCGGGTATCAGGTTTATGTCAGGCAGGGAAAAAAAGGAAAATATAAGCTGGTAATGGCAACGCGTACAAACTCATATACGATTACCGGGTTAAAACCGAAAAAGATATATTATGTTAAGGTTCGCGCCTACAAGACAACTGGGTACCGTGTGAATCTGGGGAAATATTCGAAAGCGGTGAAGATTGCTGCGTATAAAAAAACTTCCAGCAAGAAGAGTGAAACCAGCACAAGCACCAGCACAAGCGCCGCAGATACAGCACAGACATATGCAAAGAGGGTGCTTAAGCTGGTCAATGAAGAGAGGGAAGAGGCAGGAGTGGCAGCTTTGACATTGGATGACACGCTTTGCAGTGCGGCAAATGTCAGGGCAAAAGAACTTGTGCAAAGTTTTGACCATACCCGGCCTTCCGGCGAGAGCTGCTCAACAGTTTTGCAGGAGTATGACTATTCGTACACGGCATTTGGTGAAAACATTGCCGCCGGACAGTCCACGCCGAAGCAGGTTGTAACCAGCTGGATGAATTCAGAGGGACACAGGGCAAATATTCTGTCGGCCAATTATACCAAAATGGGACTGGGATATTATAAAGCTTCTTCGGGTTACAAATACTACTGGGCGCAGATTTTTACAAACTGATCCGCTGTTTCGGCAAAGCCTGCATTTGGTATCAGCGCGAAGCTTTTGAGAGCAGCGCAAAAATAAACTAAATCATGCAAATCAGGGATATGCAGACAAAAGCCTTGGTATATATGGGTATACACAGGCAAAAGGGTTTGGCAGATATCCCTGGGATTGGAGGGAAAAATGAAAAAGAGTATTGGGGCAAAGGTGATTACGCTTGTCGTTCTTGTTGGGGTGGTGTTTCTTGTCACCGCTGTGGCAAATGTTGCGGCATTGAATGTTATTGATTCTTACAATGACAAGATGAGTGTTTATCTTGAAATGGAGAAAGAAAATACCAAAACATCTACGGCATTCCAGCAGATGCAGCTTTATGCGAATCTATCTTACTTTAAAATTGATACGGATGAATTTGAAACCATGAAAACAAAGCTTCAGACAGCGATTGAGGACGTGACTGCCTCCATGGACAACATGCAGAGTCTCTGCGATGATACGGAGAATGAAGATGTGGCGGAATCCTTTGCGGCGTGGTATGCTTCCATGGCTGATTATGTGGATTACTGCAGCGGAATACTGGAGGCTGTCACAAATGAAGAGTTTGACAGTGCAAAGGAAATGATTGACGAAAATGTGACCTACAAAACGCCTGTTCAGGATACCGAGGACGCATTTGACGCGGTTTTTCTGGAACAGCAGCAGAAGCTTGAAAACAGAACCGGTATTAAAATTGAGGGAACGAGCGTTTTTAATATTGTCCTTCTTGCAGTCGGCATTGTCCTGCTTGCGGTCGTTTCCGTTTATATTGTAATATATGTTGCACGTCCTGCGAAACAATCCGGAGCAGTGATTCGGGATATCATGACGAAGATTGAAAACAATGAGGGCGACCTGACGGAGCGCATTCCGGTAAAGACACATGATGAAATCGGGCAGATGGCACAGGGAATCAACGGCTTTATGGGCCAGCTGCAGGGTGTGATGCAGCGGCTGAAGCAGGATGCGGAGCAGATGCTGGCCTCTGCCGGAAAGGTTGCAGATGAAATCAATTCATCCAATGAAAATGCGACGGATGTATCAGCAACCATGGAGGAAATGTCCGCCAGCATGGAGGAAATATCCGCCACGCTTGGCCAGCTTGCCGAGGGAAGCTCGGATGTCCTTACGGAAATACAGTCCATGACAGCTCAGGTAAATGAGGGCGCACAACTGGTAACAGACATAAGAAACCGTGCATCGGAAAGCCGTCAGAGCACCATGCAGAGCCGAATGGCCGCAAATGAGATCATTGATACCATGCGCAGTGATTTTCAAACGGCAGTGCAGGAAAGCCAGAGTGTGAAAAAGATTGACGCGCTGACCGGGGAAATACTGAATATTACCAGCCAGACCAATTTGCTGGCATTGAACGCATCCATTGAGGCTGCGAGGGCAGGAGAAGCAGGAAAGGGCTTTGCCGTTGTGGCAGATGAAATACGTGTCCTTGCGGACAGCAGCCGGGATACTGCAAATAATATCCAGAGCATCAGTAAACTGGTGATGGAGGCGGTAGAAAAGCTGACAAAGAATGCAGAAGAAATTCTTGAATTTATTGATAAAAATGTCATGGGAGATTACAATGAGTTTTCCAGGATTGTGGAGCAGTATGCAGGTGATGCAGATAATGTAAACAGTATTTTGGAGCAGTTTTCCCGGAATACCAATGAGATCAGCGGCACTATGCAGTCTATGAATACCGGTATCAATGACATTGCCACTGCCGTGGATGAGAGCGCCAGGGGCGTTTCAGAGGTGGCGGATAATACAGTTACACTGGTTCAGGCTATTTCTGAAATTCAGAAGGAAACAGAAAATAACAGAGAGATTTCTTCCGAGCTGAGCGAAGAGGTAAATCGCTTTAAAAAGGTTTAATGGTACATATCTTGCATTCTGTATTAAAATGTGTAAAATGTATTATTGAAGTATCGTAATGATCAGACGAAGGAGAGAGTAGATGTTAGATATTAAGTTTCTTAGGGAAAATCCGGATATCGTAAAGCAGAATATCAAAAATAAATTTCAGGAGGACAAGCTTGCTCTGGTAGACGAGGTGATTGCGCTGGACGCAGACGCCAGAAAGGCACAGCAGGAGGCCGATGAGCTGAGAGCTTCCCGAAAGAAGATATCCAAACAGATCGGCGCATTGATGGGACAGGGAAAGAAGGAAGAGGCCGAGGCCAAAAAAGCGGAGGTAGCCCAGAATGCAGAACGTCTGGCGGAGCTGGAGGTACAGGAAAAAGAGCTTCAGGAGAAAGTCAGAAAGATCATGATGGTGATTCCAAACATTATCGATCCGGATGTTCCGATTGGGAAAGATGACAGTGAAAACGTCGAGCTTGAGAAATTTGGCGATCCTGTTATACCGGATTATGAAATTCCGTACCATGCGCAGATCATGGAAAGCTTTTCCGGCCTGGATATTGATGCGGCAGGAAAGGTTGCGGGAAATGGATTTTATTATCTGATGGGAGATATAGCAAGGCTGCATTCCGCTGTGATTTCCTATGCCAGAGATTTTATGATTGACAGAGGGTTTACCTATTGCATACCGCCGTTTATGATTCGCAGCAACGTTGTGACAGGCGTTATGAGCTTTGCGGAAATGGATGCAAT
This sequence comes from Clostridiaceae bacterium, assembly GCA_021200535.1. GTDB lineage: Bacteria > Bacillota > Clostridia > Lachnospirales > Lachnospiraceae > Butyribacter. The sequence continues at coordinate 58,900 of JAJQGL010000092.1, forward strand.
GATGTATAAAATCGAAGGGGAAGATTTATATCTGATTGGTACAAGCGAGCATTCAATGATCGGGAAATTTATTGATACGATTACGGAAGAAAAAGAGCTTCCGAAAACGCTGACATCCTACTCACCATGCTTCCGGAAGGAAAAAGGGGCGCATGGCATTGAAGAGCGCGGCGTATACCGGATTCACCAGTTCGAAAAGCAGGAGATGATCGTTGTCTGCAAGCCGGAGGACAGTAAAGCATGGTTTGAAAAGCTTTGGAAGAATACCGTAGATTTGTTCCGGACTTTAGATATTCCGGTTCGGACGCTGGAGTGCTGTTCCGGTGATCTGGCAGATTTAAAGGTAAGGTCTGTCGATGTGGAAGCGTGGTCTCCGCGCCAGCAGAAATATTTTGAGGTAGGAAGCTGTTCCAATCTGGGAGACGCTCAGGCGCGCCGCCTGCAGATTCGCGTCCGCAGGGAGGATGGAAGCAAATATTTCGCCCATACCTTAAATAATACTGTTGTAGCTCCGCCGCGTATGCTGATTGCTTTTTTGGAAAACAATCTGCAGGCAGACGGAAGCGTAAGGGTTCCCGAAGCGCTTCGCCCATATATGGGAGGTAAGGAGCTGTTAGTTCCGAATCAAAAATAAAAGAAAAAAAGACGGCAGCTGTATTCGTTGCTGCGATTCACAGAACTCCATCCGCATGTGTTCTGTGAATCGTAACGATTAGTTACAGGTTGCCGTCTTTTCTATATTGTCAATGAATTTAGCGAGGTCGGAAAATGCGCCGGAGTAAATGAGCTCCAGCAGACTTTGTGTTTTGCGCAGCGCCTGCCCGACAAGCTGCGGAGACAGAATATTTTTTTCGGCGACGTCTGCCAGTTCGTCCATATCTACAACTTTTATCTGGCCATCCGGGTATATTAAAACATCAATCAGCAAATCATTAAAAGTATACGTGTTGGCTGCGGCATCGTATTCTGTATCAATAATGTCGCAGTACCAGTAAACCAGCTGATGATTTGCGTCATATATTTTGCTGACTTTTATGCCCTTATCAATAAAATAGCCGGAGGTGCCGGTGGAAATATCCAGGCGTGGTTTCAATACATTCCATTTTGTGACAATTATATTTTCAGACAGGGATAAAATTTTGTCATCCTTGAGCTCTGTCGTTTCGTCAGGTAAAAAACGCCTTCGGAATAGCCGCACATTTTTCATAAGTAGCCTCCTTGCTTTTTAAAATTAATTATATCCATAAAAAGTTGGCTTGTAAAGAAAAAGATTTTATATATTTGACCTGCACCATCGAAAAAAATATGTGCTGCAATCTATACAGTTATTTTTTGTCTGCTGTACTAGACTTTTCAGGGGTAATAATCTATAATATGATACAAGGGTAAAACGGTAAAAATTGCTTATGCCTGTCTGGTAAAATGACAGTTTTTGCGTGCTGTATACAACGGAACCGAGAATGATTTTCCGAGGGACAGGGATGCATGGCGGACATACAGGGTGATCATACAGGAAAAAAAGGGAGGATGGCTTGTGAAGGACAGAAAGGTGCTGCGGAGTTTTGTGATGATATCCCAGATTGGCATCACAATGCTGGTGCCGATTTTTCTGTGCACGGCGATTGGAGTATGGCTGAACCGGCAGTTTGACAATGTGTATCTGTTCCTGCTTATGCTTCTGATCGGGATTGGAGCCGCTTTCCGAAGTCTTTTTATCCTGACAAAATCGTTTTATGAGAAGGACATGAAGCGGGAGCACGAACAGACTGCATATCTGGAAGGGCTAAAGACCTACCGGCAAAAACATCCGGATGAGGACTTTTCGGATGTTATGGAAGGAAAGAAGAAGCGTTATCCGGAACATAAAAATCCTCATTTCTGAGCGATTTATCACAGTAACACATCCGGAAGCCGCAGCGCCCCTGCAGACGACATAGACAGACAAGCCGCGAGACAGGCGGGGCAGGAAGCTGTTCTTCCGCGCAGGCTTTTGGATAGGATCCGGATAGGAGGGAATTTATGAGACAAGCGGAGCGGGTACGCCGTGAGCTTATACTTGGCATAGTGATCTGGATGGTGCCGGTCATGCTGCTTTTGGTGTTGCTGACACCAGCCTCCCGTCTGGCGGCGGCGGCCGGTGTGCTGGCAGGTTCCGCCGGCGCTGCCGGCATTGTGTGCCACATGTACCGCAGCTTGGATGCTGCGTTAGACCTGCCGCCGAAGCAGGCACGCACAAAGGCGCAGCTTGCGGCACTTGAGAGAACCTTTTTGATGGGCGTGCTGATTGTGGCAGCTATGCTGCTTCCGGAGTATATACATCCCGCGGGGGTAATATTTGGACTGTTTGGCGTTAAGGTATCGGCACTCATGTATCCTGTGCTGCATAAACAGGCAGAAAAATATCGTTTGAAAAAGAAAAAGCGGCCGGCGCGGATTTCAAGTGGGACAACTCCGGCTCAAAAATGATTGTTATGGCGTTCTATGCTGTTACAATATATTTGCGTAGTATATTGGATGGAGACAGGGTGTTTGGTCAAAGATATCCATATAGCATACTGCAAAAATTTTAAGAAAAGGAAGGTGAGAATGTGGGAAATGGCATCTTAGGTGTGTCAATGGGCCTTACCGGAGGCAATCTGATTCACGGTGCCGCCGAAAGCGATGAACAGGTTGATTTTTTCATTCATGGATATAAAAAGCTGTTTACATTGTTTGGTCAGGATGTTTATCTGACAACAACACATATATCTATGATCGTCGTCATTGCATCTATCGTCGTATTTGCGGTTTGTGCGAATATTGCAGTAAAAAAGGCAGACTCAGGCAAAGTGCCGGGACCGTTCCTGAATTTTGTCGAGCTGATTGTCGAAATGCTGGATGGAATGGTAGCCAGCTCGATGGGTTCCAAAAAAGCAGTCCGGTTTCGCAATTATGTGGGGTCGCTGTTTATTTTTATTCTGCTTTGCAATCTGTCAGGTCTTTTGGGCCTGCGCCCGCCAACGGCTGATTATGGTGTGACATTTCCATTGGCAGTAATGACATGGGTGCTGATCCAGTTTAATGGATTTAAGTATCAGAAATTCGGAAAGATTAAAGGACTGTTTGAACCGATCTTTTTTTTCTTCCCCATGAATTTAATCAGCGAGTTTGCAACACCGGTATCAATGTCGCTGCGTTTGTTCGGCAACATTTTATCGGGAACGGTTATGACGGGGCTGGTGTACGGGCTTTTGCCAAAAGTGCTCACGCTCATCTGGCCTGCAGCGCTGCACGCTTATCTGGATGTGTTTTCCGGTGCAATTCAGACATATGTATTCTGTATGCTGACGATGTGTTTTGTATCGGATGCGATTGGAGAAGAAGCTTAGTTTGCAATCAAATTTTAAGGAGGATATTAAAATGAATATAACAAATGAAGGTTTAGTATTAATGGGTTCTGCGATTGGTGCAGGCCTTGCAGTTATAGCAGGTATTGGTCCTGGTGTTGGCCAGGGTATCGCTGCAGGTTACGGCGCTTCTGCGGTAGGACGCAATCCGGGTGCAAAGGGTGATATCATGTCAACCATGCTTCTGGGACAGGCGGTAGCAGAGACAACCGGTTTGTACGGTCTTGTTGTTGCATTGATTCTGTTATTTGCTAACCCGCTTTATGGCAAGCTGTAAACTTCCAAAGTAGTAACCAGAACTACAGAAAGGAGGTATAACAGTGAGTTTGATGAAAGTGGCTTTGGCGGGAGGCGGATTTGACGACCGTATCTTTGGCCTGGATTCACAGCTTTTGGTGGATGCCGGCATCACATTGATTGCAATGTTCTGTCTTTTCCTGCTGCTTTCCTATCTGTTGTTTAATCCGGCCAGAAAGCTTTTGACAAAGCGTCAGGACAGAATCCGGGAACAGATGGATATTGCGGCAAAAGAGATGGCGGATGGCGAACAGTTCAAGGCAGAATATGATGCCAGATTAAAAAATGTTGATAAAGAAGCGGAAGAAATTCTGACGGAGACCCGCAAGAAAGCCTTAAAGAAAGAAAATGACATCATTGACGAAGCAAAAGCGGAAGCGTCAAGGGTTCTTGACAGGGCTGACCGCGAAATTGAACTGGAAAAGAGCAGGGTAAAGGATGAAGTCAGGCAGGAAATGATCTCTGTTGCAACTGCAATGGCAGGTAAGATTGTTGCGGCTTCTCTGGATGAGAAGAAGCAGTCGCAGTTAATTGCAGAGACATTGGAAGAGATAGGTGAAGAAACATGGCTAAATTAGCATCAAATGTATATGGCGAAGCTCTGTTTGAGGCTGCCGTGGAAGAGGGCCTGGTTGATTCCCTGATGGAAGAGGTGAATACCGTGCTTGCCATTTTTCAGTCCAATGAGGAATATATCAGGCTTCTGTCACACCCGAAGATACCCGCGGAGGAAAAGGTTTCCCTGTTGGAGTCCGCCTTTCGGGGGAAAGTTTCTGACCAGTTGACAGGATTTCTTATTACGGTAGCAGAAAAAGGACGTTTCGTAGAGATAGAGGATATTCTCGGCTATTTTGACAAAAAGGTAAGTGAATACAAAAAAATTGGAACTGCCTATGTCATTTCGGCGGGTGAGCTTTCTGCGCAGGAGAAAGAGGCGATTGAAAAGCGGCTGCTGGAAACTACGGCGTACCGGTCATTCCGCATGAATTACAGCGTGGATGCGGCTCTGATCGGCGGTGTTGTCATCCGCATTGGCGACAGGGTTGTCGACAGCAGCATTCGCACAAAGCTGAACAATATGGCAAAGGATTTGTCAAAGATTCAGCTGGCATAAATGAAACGATCGAGAAGCAGGAGCGAGGCAGTTTCGATAAATAAAAAAGCGGATTTCGCAGAAAATTTGCGGATGCGCGACAAGATCTTAAGAAAGAAGGTGCAGGAGTATCATGAATTTAAGACCTGAAGAGATCAGTTCTGTGATTAAAGAACAGATTAAGAGCTATAGTACCAAATTTGAAGTTTCAGATACAGGTACTGTAATCCAGGTTGCCGACGGTATCGCCCGTATACATGGCCTGGAAAAGGCGATGCAGGGCGAGCTTCTTGAATTTCCAAATGAAATTTATGGAATGGTGTTAAACCTTGAGGAAGACAATGTCGGTGCAGTTCTCTTGGGCGACCAGAAAAATATCAACGAAGGCGACATTGTAAAAACAACAGGACGGGTCGTAGAGGTTCCGGTAGGGGATGCACTGCTGGGACGTGTTGTAAATGCGCTGGGGCAGCCGATTGATGGGAAGGGTCCGATTGAGACAGACAAACACCGCCAGATTGAGCGTGTGGCATCCGGTGTTATCTCCAGAAAATCAGTAGATACGCCATTACAGACAGGTATTAAGGCGATTGATTCCATGGTTCCGATTGGAAGGGGACAGCGTGAGCTGATCATTGGCGACCGCCAGACCGGAAAGACGGCGATTGCCATTGATACCATTATCAATCAAAAAGGACAAAATGTGAAATGTATTTATGTTGCGATTGGCCAGAAGGCATCTACGGTGGCATCTATTGTGACAAAGCTGGAGGAACACGGCGCGATGGATTATACCACGGTTGTTGCGGCTACCGCAAGCGAGCTGGCGCCCCTGCAGTACATTGCCCCGTATTCGGGCTGTGCGATTGGTGAAGAGTGGATGGAGGCAGGGCAGGATGTTCTGATTATCTATGATGACCTGACAAAACATGCTGCGGCATACCGTACGCTGTCCCTGCTGTTAAAGCGTCCGCCCGGACGTGAGGCATTTCCGGGAGATGTGTTTTATCTGCATTCCAGATTGCTGGAGCGTGCGGCAAGGCTTTCCGATAAACTGGGAGGCGGTTCTCTGACCGCACTTCCGATTATTGAAACACAGGCGGGAGATGTTTCTGCATATATCCCGACCAATGTTATTTCTATCACAGATGGACAGATTTATCTGGAGACAGAGATGTTTAATTCCGGTTTCCGCCCGGCAGTCAACGCTGGATTATCTGTGTCGCGTGTAGGCGGCTCGGCGCAGATTAAGGCAATGAAAAAGATTTCCGGACCAATCCGTATTGAGCTTGCCCAGTTCCGGGAACTTGCTGCTTTCTCACAGTTTAGTTCGGATTTGGATCCGGACACAAAAGCGCAGCTGGCGCAGGGTGAGCGTATCCGTGAGATTCTGAAGCAGGATCAGTATAAGCCGATGCCGGTTGAAAACGAGGTTATCATTATTTATGCAGCGACGAAGAAATATCTGATTGATATTGAAATCGAAGATATTCTTGCATTTGAAAGCGGCCTGTTTGAATATATTGACACAAAATATCCGGAGATTCCGGAAGGCATCCGAACCAGCGGTGAAATCAGTGAAGAGAACGAAAAGAAACTGGTTCAGGCAATCGAAGGCTTTAAGGCGGAATTTGTCAAGGGTGTTTAGCCGGACAGCGAGACAGCTGCACCTGAAATGGAGGATTGAATATGGCTTCAATGAGAGATATAAAAAGGCGTAAAGAAAGCGTCCAGAGCACAGGACAGATTACGAAAGCGATGAAGCTGGTATCTTCGGTAAAGCTGCAGAAAGCAAAAGTGGGAGCAGAGGTATCAAAGCCATATTTTGATACGATGTACAACACCGTTGCCAACATGATTGCAAAATCCGGTCAGATGTCCCATCCGTTTCTGCAGAAGAGCAAGTCGGAGAAAAAAGCAGTGATTTTGATTACCTCTAACCGCGGGCTGGCAGGAGGGTACAATTCCAATGTAGTTAAGCTGGTCACAAAGGATGAGCGCTTTCAAACGGACAATACATTGATTTACGCTGTCGGGACAAAAGGGAGAGATTCCATGACGCGTTTAAAATACCCGCTTGCCGGAGACTATTCGGATGCGATCAATGAGCCGTTGTACAGTGATGCATCCGGTATTGGCAAAGAGGTGCTGAGTAAGTTTGTACAGGGCGAAATCGGAGAGATTTATCTGGCGTATACCATTTTTAAAAATACAGTAGTTCAGATTCCGACGCTTGTAAAGCTTCTTCCGATTGATGCAGAGGACATTGTTTCGGAGGCGGAGGATATCTCTGAGGATCCGTTAGAGCGGATTACGCTGATGAATTATGAGCCGGAGCCGGAAGAGGCGCTGGATGCGATTGTGCCAAAGTATATTAACAGTCTGATCTATGGCGGCCTGGTGGAATCCCATGCAAGTGAAAATGGTGCGCGTATGCAGGCAATGGATTCTGCAACCAGCAATGCAGAAGAGATGATTAGTGATTTGTCCCTGAAATATAATAGAGCCCGTCAGGCTTCTATCACACAGGAACTTACAGAAATTATAGCCGGCGCTTCCGCGATCTCTTAGCGTGTGAAAGCAGCAGCCGGGAAAAAATAGTAAAGGAGTGAACGTAAAAAAATGGCAGAATTAAATACAGGTAAACTCACTCAGATTATCGGTGCCGTTCTGGATGTCAAGTTTCCGGAAGGCAAGCTGCCTGAGATCAACGATGCGATCAATGTACCGCTCGCTGATGGCGGCAAGCTTGTTGTAGAGGTATCGCAGCATCTGGGTGATGATACCGTTCGCTGTATCGCCATGGGGCCTACCGATGGTCTTGTCCGCGGGATGGAAGCACAGGCGACAGGCGGACCAATCAGTGTTCCGGTTGGCGAAGCCACACTGGGACGCATGTTCAACGTTCTGGGTGAGCCGATTGATGAAAAACCGGCTCCGGAAGGGGTGCAGTATGATCCCATTCACAGAAAAGCGCCTGCCTTTGAAGAGCAGTCTACGGAGACGGAAATTCTTGAGACGGGTATCAAGGTTGTCGATCTTCTCTGCCCATATCAGAAGGGCGGTAAAATCGGTCTGTTCGGCGGCGCCGGAGTTGGCAAGACGGTACTGATTCAGGAGCTGATTACCAACATTGCGCAGGAGCATGGCGGATATTCCGTATTTACCGGCGTTGGGGAACGCACAAGGGAAGGAAACGATCTCTACTATGAGATGAAAGAATCCGGTGTTATTGACAAGACGACAATGGTGTTCGGACAGATGAATGAACCGCCCGGAGCGCGTATGAGAGTTGGATTGACCGGACTGACCATGGCGGAGAACTTCCGTGACCGTTCCGGTAAGGATGTGCTTTTATTTATTGACAATATATTCCGTTTTACACAGGCGGGTTCTGAGGTGTCAGCGCTTCTGGGACGTATGCCGAGTGCAGTAGGTTACCAGCCGACGCTTCAGACGGAAATGGGCGCTTTACAGGAGCGCATCACATCGACAAAGAAAGGTTCTATTACATCTGTTCAGGCGGTTTATGTGCCGGCAGATGACCTGACGGATCCTGCTCCTGCAAACACTTTTGCCCATCTGGATGCGACTACCGTACTTGCCCGTTCTATCGCAGAGCTTGGTATTTATCCGGCAGTGGATCCGCTGGAGTCTACTTCGCGTATCCTTGACCCGCATGTTGTGGGAGAGGAGCACTATAAGACAGCCCGTGCGGTACAGGAAATTCTTCAGAAATACAAGGAGTTGCAGGACATTATTGCCATTCTCGGTATGGACGAGCTTTCAGAGGAAGATAAAATTGTAGTCAACAGGGCGAGAAAGATACAGCGATTTTTATCTCAGCCGTTTCACGTTGCGGAGCAGTTTACCGGGCTTCCGGGGCAGTATGTTCCGCTGACGGAAACTATTCGGGGATTTCAGGAGATTATTGACGGTAAGCATGACGAGATTCCAGAGAGCTATTTCCTGAATGCCGGTAATATTGATGATGTTGTGGCACGTTTCAACAAATAGGAAGGAGGCAGGAAATGGCTGACAAAACGTTTCATTTGCAGATTATCTCTCCTACCCGTATCTTTTTTGATGGGGATGTTGATATGGTAGAAATGAAGACCACAGAGGGAGAGATCGGCGTTCTTGCCGGTCATATTCCCCTGACTGCCATTCTGCAGCCGGGTATCCTTCGGATTAAGCAGCCGGATGGGAAAAAGGAAGCGGCGCTTCATGATGGTTTTGTTGAAATCCGCAAGGATAAAGTGACAGTGCTTGCAGAATCCTGTGAATGGCCGGATGAGATCGACGTTCATCGGGCTGAAGAGGCGAGGGAACGCGCAGAACGCCGGATTAAGAGCGGCAGGAAAGAAGTGGATATGCTTCGCGCAGAGCTTGCCTTAAAGAAAGCTTTGACAAGAATAAATCTTGCAGACAGAAAATAAATGAAATATGGAAACAAAAAAACCGGGGCGCCTGCATTTGCAAGTGCCCCGACCTTTGTAGGTGGTTATCTATCCAAGAAGGGTGGAGTAGTCTTCTGCGCTGGTTACACCATTTTTCCAGTCTTCCATTTTTTTCATGGTTGCTTCTAATGTATCCTGGCAAATCTGAGGAAGATCTTCTCCCCATGCCTGTGTTGCTTTATCGAATCCTTTTTGGATCGCTTCCATCAGTTCATCTGCCTTGCTTGTGTCTCCGCCGGAAAGTGCGATTGCCATACTGACGAGACGGTCAGAGGTTTGTTCAACACCCCAGTAACCATCCTCTGATATGTCCTCCTGCGCTTTTGCAATGTCCTCCGGGCTTGCAGCGTTGGCAGCGGTGCGGAAAAGATCTGCCAGACTTGTTGAATTGGCGGTGTTATATGTTTTTCCCTGCTTGCTTAGCAGATTCTCCACTAAGCTCTGCATGGAATTGATTCGCGCCTGCTGATCCAGCTTTAGTTTATTAACGATTGCATCTTTGTTGTAAAGAGTGCTTGCAGAATCCGTTTCTGTTGTCGTTGACTTTTCATATACGGCAGCAGTGCTTTCCTCTGTGCTTGCGGCAGTAGTTTCCGCTGCGGTTTCGGCAGCAGTCTGTGAAGCGCTGTCTGCAACAGTAGCAGCATAAGAAGCTGTGTTGTTATTTACAGTAATATCCATGTTAAGAACCTCCTTTTTCTTTGTCTTATCAATTTAATGTTTCAAATTGTCCCTTCCGTGAAGATAAATCCATCTGTTTGTATAAAATATATCGGCCGGGAATCCCAAAGAGTTAACGGTATTTTTGAAAAAACGAACAGATTAACACAGCGTTTCCAAAAACACAAGCGGACTAATACAGTATTTTTAGGAAAACAAGGGAATTAACACAGCGTTTCCAAATCCTCCGGTATACAGGTCCGGCACAATATAACGTCAAAATCCGGATATTTTTCCTGTGCGGTTCTTTGCGCGAGATATGCCAGTGTCTTATCCTGAAAAAGTCCATACGTTGTAGGGCCGCTTCCGCTCATTAAAGAGCCCGCCGCTCCATTGCGCAGGAAAAATTCTTTCAGTTGCCCGATCACAGGATGCATTGGTATTGTTACAGTTTCCAGAACGTTTTCAAGGTGGCCGGCCATCCGGGAATAATCGTGGTTTGCGATGGCGTCCATCACAAGCTTTGTATCGGGATGGATATAAGTGAGCCGTTCATCAATTTTTTGGTAGACCTCCGCGGTGCTGACGGACACGTCCGGTTTGATCAAAAGCGTCCAGATGGGCTCCAGCGCTGCCAGCGGAGTCAGTATTTCGCCGATTCCTTCGGCGAGTGCGGTCCCCATGACAATGCAGAAAGGAACATCTGCACCTAAGGTAACACCGATTTCACAAAGATTCTCTGTGGTCAGATGCAGAGAGCAAAGCTTATTGATGGCAATCAATGTCGCTGCGCAGTCTGTGCTTCCCCCTGCCAATCCAGCGGCTGCAGGAATATTTTTTTCCAGGAAAATATGAAATCCATATGGAAGGGAATATTTTTTCTGCATCAGCGAAGCTGCCTTGTACACCAGATTTTTCTCCGCCGGAATTTTGTCCGGCAGATCGTGGTTCATGGTGAGGGATATGTCGGGAACCCCGGTTTTTTCTATTGTAAGTGTGTCATACAGGTCAATGGTCTGCATGATCATAGAAAGATTGTGGTAGCCATTGGCGCGGCGTCCGGTCACGTCCAATGTCAGATTGATTTTTGCAGGAGCTTTTATTTTGATTTTACCGGATGGCTGTTCTTCCTGTATCGTTTTCTTTTTTGTAATAATAACACCCCCTACGTTTTCTGCCCTATTCGGGCAAGCCTATCCTAATCATAGCATAAAAACAGAGGAAATCAAGCCTTAGAAAAAACAGAAAAAAATAGAAAAATCAAGCTTTACAGAAAAACAGAAAAAAATAGAAAAATTAGGCTTTACAGAAATACAGAAAAAATAGAAAAATCAAACTTTACAAAAAATAGAAAAAACAAGCTTTAGAAAGATACAGAAAAATTAGTAACAAATAATACCGAAATAATGGAAAAAGATTTTGCACTTTATGTCTATATGTGGTATAATGTCGACGGAAAATTACAAGATATTGATGCTCTGGCCGTTTGCCGCGGTGTGCAGTGCGGAGCGGTCAGCTTTTATATATAGCATACAGCTATGTCTGTAAAGCAGGCATGAATGTATACGAATAAAGGGGTTTTCATTCATGAAGAGAAAAGTGGTAATATTAGGTACATGCATTATTCTTTTTGTTGGAGCACTTTCCTCCGAGACAGGGCATTTTAAGGCGGGAACGGATGAGGATGACACCGAAACGGGTGATTATGAATATTATTATACTAATGATCAGACAGATGAGGATAGTGAGGCAGAGTTGGAAAATTTTGCAGGCGAATCCGAAGAATCGGAAGAATTGATACAGGTAGAGACGAATCCGGACAGCTATGCCGTTTTGGTAAACCGCGATTATTTGATCTCAAAGGATTATGTACCGGCAGATCTGGTGGTGCCCAATGTATCGTTCAGCTTTTATGGGACATATGAAAAGAGCTATATGAGGAAAAAAGCGGCGGCAGCGCTTGAAAAACTGTTTGCCGGGGCGAGTGAAAACGGATATACATTAAAAGGAGTGTCGGCATACCGCTCTTATGAGCGGCAGACGCAGATATACAATAATAATGTACAGACAAAAGGAGAGGAAAAGGCGAATCTGGTATCGGCACTGCCCGGCAGCAGCGAGCATCAGACCGGACTGGCAATCGATGTGTCCTGCAATTCGGTAAGCTGTACATTAGAAGAATCCTTTGGAAAGACAGACGAGGGGAAATGGCTTCGGAAAAACTGTTACCGGTATGGTTTCGTGATACGTTATCCAAAAGGCAAAGAGGACATTACCGGATATTCCTACGAGCCATGGCATATACGCTATGTCGGAAAAAAGCTTGCGAAATATCTGTATAAAAATGATCTGACCTTAGAGGAATACTATCAGATTACAACAGTGGAGGATCAGGTTGTGGATGATTTTATCTCCGACACGGATAATACCAGTACGGAGGATGAGCCTGAAATGACGACGGCACCGACACCGAAGCCAACGCAGCAGCCGGCGCAGAGCACAGCGTCGCCAACGCAGTCTGCATCAAACCCGTCGGCGACCCGGAAACCGGCAGCGACCAAGAAGCCGTCGGCAACCCAGAAACCGAAAAAGACGAAAAAACCGGCGGCGACAAAAACGCCGGAAAGTACAACTGATACAACTCAAAAACCGGCAGCAACAAAAGAACCGGAAGCGACAAAAACGCCTGCAGCGACGAAAACGCCGCCGACAACAGCGCCATCTGAGACAACAGAGGATTCCTCAGAAATTTCGGATGATCCAATGGCTGAGTAATATTTTTGGCAATCCGGCGGTCAGGTAATATTATTGATGATTCGATGGCCGGGTAATATTTTTGGCAATCCGGCGGCCGGGTAATTATTGACGGAGGAAGTAAAATTATATGAGACTCATTCTTGTTGCAATCTATTTGGTTTTATATACGATTATCAGCATACCGCTGTATTTGGTTTTGTTTTTTATCGGGAAGCGCAGCCCGGAAAGAAAAGCGCTGATTTCGCAAAAAATCGTCATTTATTGCGGATTCAAACCGATTCTTCGCATATCGGGCGTTAAGCTGACGGTGAAAGGAACCGAAAACATTATACGGGATCACGCGGCTCTCTATGTCTACAATCACAGAAGCTATTTTGATGTGCTTGTGGGTTATTCGACGGCACCGTATCCAACCGCTTTTATTGCCAAAAAAGAGATTGGGAAGATTCCGATGGTATCCCGCTGGATGAAGTTTATGAATTGCCTGTTCCTTGACCGGGATGATGTGAAACAGGGGCTTCAGACCATTTTGCAGGGAATTGAGCTGATGAAGAGCGGCACGTCAATCTATATTGCACCCGAGGGAACCAGAAATGCATCGGATGAATTGCTGGAGTTCCACGAGGCAAGCTTTAAGCTGGCAGAAAAATCCAAATGTCCGATCGTACCGGTAGCGCTGAATAATACAGACGCAGTGTTTGAGCAGCATTTGCCTTGGATTCGCAGTGCGCACGTGATTATAGAATATTGTGAACCAATCTATATGGATCAGCTGGAACGCAGCGAGAAAAAACGGATTGGCAAGACGGTGCGGGAAGTTTTAACGGAGCGTGTTGCTGCAAACCGGGCAGAAGTTTAGAAAAAGCTATTTTCAGAATTTAGAAAATATGTTATTCTAATTAACAGGCATTCGCAGATGGGTGTATGGACCGGTGGAAATAAAAATGATTCCGGTACACGCAGAATACGATATTAGAATGCACAGAAGGAGAGGACATGAATAATAAATTTGAGTTGATGCCTGTGCTGGGGATTGGTGCAGGATGGATTGTGATGATCGTAATACTTGTCATCTTAGTAGCGGCCTTTGTTGCGCTTAGCATCTATGGGAAAAAGCTGCAGACCAGACAGGAGGAGAGCCAGAGAGAGCTGGAAAATGCAGCACAGTCAGTATCCCTGCTGGTTATTGATAAAAAGAGAATGAAGCTGACGGAGGCGGGACTGCCGCAGCTGGTGGTTGATCAGACACCGAAATACATGAGAGGACGTAAGCTTCCGATTGTCAAAGCAAAGATTGGCCCAAAGATTATGTCGCTGATCTGTGACGAGCGGGTATTTGAATTGATTCCTGTCAAAAAAGAGGTTCGAGCAATGATCAGCGGTATTTATATTATGGAGGTCAAGGGGCTGCGTTCTAATCTTGAGGCGAGAAAGACGAAACTGAAATTTACGGAAAAGCTCCGTATGAAGATGGATCGCATGAAGAATGAAAAGTAGCGGATTAGTAAAAGATAGACTAGTGAAAATTAATTAGTGAAAAATAATAGATTACCAAAGGTTTAAATTTTAAACATTGATACATCCGGGTTGCTTTAATCCGGATGTATTTCTATTTGAATGGTATATTTTGAGATCGGGCAATTATTTAAGCAAAGAAAATAGATAAGCTCTGTGCTGATTTTGTCAGGATAAAAGGAACTTGCCAGGCTTTCTGTGTGCAGATTCATCTGGAATGTGCCAAGAGGAGTCTGATAAGGCCCTTGAAAATCTTTCTCTAAAGAAAACTGCATTTCTGTGGTAATTGCTCCTTTTTTGGATATGCTGATATAATCTTTTTGGATTTTGATCAGGCTGGAACATTTTAAGGGCATGGCATTTTCAACATCTAAATATTCCTGATAAGTGATCAGGTGCGTGTCAGGTGTGGCTGCATACTTTCCGGAATAGCGGCTGAGGACGGCTTCCTCGGAAATGTCATGCTGTGTGGTACGAATCATAATGGTAGCGTTCTGGCTTTTCATTTGTCTCTCCTGTCTCCGGGTTAAACGGATTTTAAAGGGTGTCTGTTTTGTAAAAGGTTATAGAATAGTTTACCATATTTTACAGATTAGGGGAAGAGAAACCGTACTGCTATTCCTCTGCACCGGAAAACCAGTCCCATAGTGCGGAACGGATTTCCGGCTTTTCGTTTTTTGAACTGTTTTCGGAAGAACTGTTTTCGGAAGAACTGTTTTCGGAAGAACTGCTTTCGGAAGAATTCTTTTCTGTTTGGTTTTCTGCAGCCGCAGATTCTTCTAGATTGTCAGCACTTTCTTGATTGACAGATTTTTCCAGGCTGTCATATTCTTCCTGTGTCAGTTCTTCACGGAGCTTTTCTTTTGAGGTTTCCGGTACCGTGGCCGTGGTTTCATCTACAAAACAGAGGCTTGGGAAAAGTACGCACCACCAGTTTCGGCCGGCAGCTTCACCGATTTCAATGCAGAGTGCCTGATAGGTCCCGGCAGGGAAGGTCAGGTCGCCGTATTGTTTGACGGGAAAATAGCGCGCCTTGAGACAGACAGAGACGGAAGCGTTTGAACCATTCTCTGTCAACACTTTTTTCGCTGTTTTGCTGATTTTATTTTGCTGTTTTTTTATAATTTGTCTGGCATCGTCAATCTGATCTGTGTCTTTTAGGGATGTCTGAAGAAATCCGATGGTTGCGTCCCTTACCTTGAGCTTAAGCTGCTGGTCTTTGTCGGAATCACTGTTGGCAATGACATGAAGCCGGATAATGTTTTGGGCAATATGCTGCTGAATGCTGTCCGTTTTGGTGGTGCTTTGCGCGGCTTGAGCTGTTTTGGCCTGGCGAATCAGATTTTCTGCAGAAGCAATCTGCCTGCTGCACAGTACGAGTTGTTTTAATCCGAATAAAAGTGTGCTGAATGCTGCTATGTAAAGTATAGACAGGCAGAGCAGACGTTTTGAAAATGTTACTTTCACAGTATACCTCCGTTTCTGTAGCCCATGGTATCGTACCGTGGGGAATCTTGTATTATCTGCACGTTACATTTTCATTGTTGCCCGGTAATTAGCAAGGTATACAATAAATTTTCCGGCTATTCTTTTTTGAAAACGGAGTTGGTGTGGAATAAGGTGGGACCTGTTTATTTTTCTATTGTAAGGAAAAATAAAATGTATATAATATAGTTAAGGGAAATCCGTTGCCATAACGAGCGGCAGCGCAGCGAGTGGGATTGCAACAGCGAATGAGAGTAAATCAGTGACAACTCATGGAATTATTAATATTTATATCAAAGATGAACAGAAGATTAGCCAAGAAACTGACCAAGAAAAGACTCTACAAACACTTTTAGTTTTGCTTATTTATAAGTAGAAGCAAGGATATAGGAGTTGAGTTTGATGAGATAAAGGCCAAAAACTAGTACTTACTATGCAGAGTGGTGTTTGTTGGATGATAGAAAAGGAAATATATCGACTTTAAATTATCAAATCAATATAGGCGGTTTTGCGCTTAAATGTATAATACATATTCAAATTTCTGTATAATAACAGTAAAGGTAGGTGATTTCATTTGACCATAGAAGAAATGATACGAGGTGAATCCAAGAAGGTTGAATTTAAGGAAGTGCGTCCAGAGAAAAGCATAAAATATATAAAGTCAGTAGTAGCATTTGCGAATAGCACCGGAGGTACGATTATCTTTGGCGTAGCAGATGAAACTCGTGAAATTGTTGGCATTCCTGATGAGATTGTCTTTTCGGAAATGGATGCGATAGCAAATGCAATTTCTGATAGTTGTGCACCTATGATCGTGCCCGATATCTATTTTAAGACGGTCGATGGTAAAATTCTAATTATTGTGGATGTACCAATCGGTTCTATGAGACCATATTATATCAAGAATGTTGGAATTGAGGAAGGAACATACATTAGAGTGTCAGGATCTTCAAGGCCGGCAGATGATTACATGATCCATGAGTTGCGTTTGGAAGGCAGCCGCAGGTCATACGATGAGATGCCTTGTTTGGATATCGCTATCACAGAGAGCGATATAGAGAAACTTTGTGAAGATATGACACAGATTGCAATGCAAAATTGTAAATCAGACGAAGAAAGAAATAATATCAAGCCGGTCGGTGTAAATCAGTTGCTCGCATGGGGAATTCTTCTGGAAAGAGATGGAAAATTCCTTCCAACAAATGCGTACGCCATTTTAACGGGAAATGAGAGAATGCCTGTTGCGATTCAGTGCGGTGTATTCAAAGGCTCTACAAAAGCCATTTTCGTGGATAGAACAGAGTTTACCGGTTCTGCATGGGAAACGGTGGAAGATGCGTATCGCTATGTTCTGAAAAACATTCATTTGGGAGCCAAATTTGAGGGAATCTATCGCCAGGACGTATACGAAATTCCGCCAAGTGCCATACGAGAGCTGATTGTGAATGCAGTTGTACACAGAAGTTATTTGGATCATAATTGTATTCAGGTTGCAATCTACGATGACAGATTAGAGATTCTGTCACCCGGAAAACTTCCGAAAGGACAAACATTAGAGAAGATGCAGGAAGGTCACTCTAAAATAAGGAATGAGGCACTTGCAAAAGCATTTTCTTACATGAAAATCATAGAACATTGGGGTAGTGGGATTCTCAGAGTGATTCAGGAGGTTGAAAATACTGGTCTGAAAAAACCGGTATTTTCTGATGGTGAGATAGATGTGATTGTGACGATTTATCGTGATGAGAATAGTCCGGCAAGCAATTTAATGGACATTCCAAAGGATCAGGATATGAATCAAGATGCAACCAAAGAAGTTCCGAAGAAGTTCCAAAGAAGTTCCGAAGAAGTTCCGAAGAAATTGACAGAGCAGCAAAAGGTAATTTATGATATCATTTTAGAATCAGGCGAAGTGAAGGCGAAAGAAGTTGCTGGCGTGCTTAATGTCAGTGATAGAAGAGCGAGGACTATTTTGAATGAAATGATAGATGCTGGTGTTGTAGAAAAAATAGGAGCTACTACGAGTACGAGGTATGTACTTGTGGAACGGAAGAACTAACCAAGAAAAAGTATTATGCTTATTAAGAGTAATCCATTCAGTCTATTGAGAACGAGAGGGAGTATCCGGGTATCAGGCTGTTATATTATAAGTAAAGAAAGACACTTGCGCTAACAAGTGCCTCACAGAAGCTAACGATAGACGGTTAGCCGAAAATATGAAGATTACACGAAGTAACCGCTCACTGTTTGACGACTGGGGCGGTTATTTTCGTGTGTGATTACTATCTTTACCGATAGAGTATCCTATTCCAAAGCAGGTTAAGCCAAAGCTAAGCACTGCAATAAGTTCTAAAATATCCATTGGCAGCCCTCCTTTCCACACTACTGGAGTAATCCTTTCGGAGACTCTGTATCTATGTAAACAGAGGGACTCACTCTAGCTGTTACCATATTTTCTTGGTCTTTACTCCGCTCCGGTCGGCACATAGCAGACGTCCACTGGACGTCTTGTGCCCTTGTTTTTCCCTTATGGGGGTTCTGTAATAAAAACAATCTGTTAGATTGTTTGGGAAAAGGATATAACATAAGGGAAAGTCTGAGGGAAAGCTCATCTGTCCAAACTTTAGGAAAATCAAGGCATTGCGGATTTTTCACTAACACGATATAATAAAGACTGCCACGCGAAGCGTGTGTAGATAACGATCATGAACAGCTGCGCAAGCAGCGAAAGAGCGCGAAAGCGCGAGTTCATGATATAATAAAGACTGCCACGCAAAGCGTGTGTAGATAACGATCATGAATCGCAGATTCATGATATAATGATAAGCGGATCGAGCATGCTTGCATGTGAGGGCGCAACAAGATCATGAAGCTCTGCTTCATGATATAAGTACGAACTAAGTGTTAAAGAAATTATGGATTAACAATCGGAATTGACCGGGCAAAGCGAGGGGTACTTCTTGAACGAAAGTTCAAGAAGATGGTTTCTCCCACAACTCGGAATTGAAAGGGTTATAAATATGTCAAGACAAATACGCACTTCTGCAAAAGCAGTTATAATTAAAAATGGCAAATTGCTTGCAATAAAGTTGAATGACGGCAAAGAGGAATGGTATATTTTGCTCGGTGGCGGTCAGGACAGTGAGGAAATTCTTCCTCAAACTGTTGAACGAGAAGTAAAAGAAGAAGCAGGAATAGAGGTTAAATGCAAAGATTTACTTTTTGTTATAGAAGGAGTTCATGGCGAAAGTTTTCACAGAATTGACTTAGTATTTTTGTGTGATTACTTGGGAAAAGCAGCCAATGCAAATCTTCATAGCGATACTAACCAAATTGGATTTGATTGGTTAGATTTATCGGTATTGAACAGATTACCATTATATCCTTCAAAGCTTCGTCGTCCTATAATGAGCTTTTATGAGGAAAAAGAATACACGAAGTATCTTGGGAATGAAGAAATAGGTGACTCGGAATGTTTAGAATAGATGAGTATGTTGATAAATTAACAAATAAACTAATAGATGTTTTTGGTGAAAGATTGGAGTATATAGGATTGCAAGGCAGTTATCTTCGTCATGAAGAAACTAAAAACAGTGATATTGATATTATGGTTGTGATTGACAATATTTCAGTTGAGGATTTGAATACCTATCAAAAAGCACTTGTTTCAATAGGAAATTATGATAAGTCATGTGGCTTTATTTGTGGTAAAACTGATTTAGAACATTGGAATCCGTTGGAAATTCAAGAAACCTCGTGTGAAGAAAAAATGAAAGGAATTTTATTGTTTCGGAAAACCGGGAAAGTGGAAATGTTACAGAAAGACAGAAGTGAAAGTGAAATTTTGGGAATGAAGAAAGCATATAAAATAAGGGGCTGGAAGTTTCCGGAAGAACACTAAGCAGGAATGGGGTGAGAAAGAAAATGAAAAAGTATTCAGCATGGAGTAACTGGAAATATGTATTTTGCCGGATGTGTGCTTATGACAAACGGTATCCGTTGTACATCGCGGTGAAGTCAGCGGCAGCTTTTTTAAGCCCGTTTATATCTGCAATTATACCAAGTGTGGCGATTGGGCTGACGGCGGCAGGGTCTTCGCTGGAAACGTTTGCCCTTGTGATGGCAGGGCTGGTGCTGGGGAGTTTGTGTATAGGACTGTTGTCTGTATATATGGACAACCTGATTCAGACAAAAAACTATTATGTCTCATACGATAGTGTGCAGCATGAGGTGATCGGACAGATATTACATATGGATTACGCGATATTAGAAAGCGCGAAGGGAAAGATGCTCGCAGATAGTGCGAAGTATAGTTATGAACTGGACTGGCAGGGTTGGAATCGCATGATGGATATGTTTACGCCATTTGCGTATAATCTTCTGGGGGTTCTTATTTATTCGGTTATACTTATTCCCAAATGTCCCTGGGTACTGCCGGTATTTGTATTGATGACGGTATCCAATCTTTTGATCGAACGAAAAATATCCCGCAGAGCCTGGGGGAAGCATCGGAAAATTTTTCATGAAACAGATTCGAAAGTGAATTATTTTTTTGAGCGGAGTACCTCCGCTACAGATGGAAAAGATATTCGTATGTATCAGATGGAAACCTGGTTTGGTCATATCATGCAGGAAATGATTGAAAAACGGTTGAAATATTGGAAGAAAGCAGAGGTAGGATATTTTTGGCCGTGTTTTTCCGATACGGTCTGGTCGCTGATTCGTGATATCATTGCCTATTCCGTTCTGGTGGCTCAGTATATGCAGGGCGGTTTGGATGCGGCTTCCTTTACCCTATATCTAGGGATCATCGCTGGGTTTGCAGGCTGGCTAAATGGCGGCAATATGGGGGATGGATTTATTCGGGCGTATAGTGAGATGCTTCGGTGTAATTGGAATATTGAAGATTACCGGGAATTTATGCAGTTTCACAATGCTGCGCGGGACGATAAAAAAAGTACGAAGGGCAGATGTTTTTCGTCAGACAGTTCCGGCGTCAGTATCGAGTTCCGGAATGTTTGTTTTCGATATCCGGAGGCAGAGCAGGATACGATCCATGATCTGAATTTACATATTTGTGCTGGTGAAAAAATAGCCTTAGTGGGTGTCAATGGAGCGGGCAAAACGACACTGATTAAATTGTTATGTGGATTTTATAAGCCAACTTCAGGGAAAATATTAGTGGACGGCGTGGACATTACAGAGTATGATCTGGAAGACTATCAGAGAGGAATCAGTGCGGTATTTCAGGATATGATGATTATGGCATCTTCTGTGGCGGAAAATGTTGCCTGTATCGAAAAAGAGCAGATTGATACGGAGAAGCTCTGGAAATGCTTAACGCTTGCGGATATAGCAGATAAAGTCAGGGGATTGCCAAAGAAAGAACAGACTTCCGTAACCAATTTTTTGGATAAGGATGGCGTAATGTTTTCCGGCGGGGAATTACAGCGAATTCTTTTGGCGAGAGCCATTTACAAAGAAGCGCCGGTCTTACTGTTAGATGAGCCAACGAGCGCTTTAGATCCGCTTGCAGAGACTGCAATATATGAGAAATATCATCAATTATCACAGGGAAAAACGACGGTGTTTATCTCACACAGACTGGCGAGCACCAGGTTTTGCGACCGCATTATATTTTATGAGCACGGACAGGTGATTGAAGAAGGAACCCATCAGGAATTGATGGAGCGCGGCGGGGAATATGCGCAGATGTTCCTCCTGCAAAGCCAGTATTACGATAAGGAGGGAGAGGCGTCATGAGTGGTAATGCGATAAAAAAAGAACGGGATTCTTTTGCCGTGCTGTTTCATAAGTTTATGGATGTTATCTGTATCAACATTCGTTTGTCAAAGTGGATATTACCCTGTAATCTGATAAAAAATATTATATTGGCGGCTGTTCCGTATGTCGGAATTGTATATGGCTGTGATATCTTGAATGGCCTGATTTTACATCAGTCAAGAGAAAGCGTTATGCGATTGGTCTATCAGCTTGTCGGCATCACATTTGCACTGACACTTTTGTTTCACATGCTGGATAAAGCAGGCAATGCATTGCGAGATAGCATTCGTTACCGGATGCAGTCGGGAATTGCGGATAAATCAGTGCGTCTGGATTATCAGGATTTGGAAAAACAAGAGACGATGCAGCTTCTGACTGCCGCGCTGGAAGGAGAGCAATCGAGCGGCGGTATCTATTGGTTTTCTGATAAATTAGGTACGCTGGTTGGCGATGTGGCGTCGGTTGTTTATGCATTTGTTGTATTGCTGCCAATCCTGTTGACGGAATCTGATTCAGGCAGGACAGGAATACAGGGATTTATTTGTTCAAGAGGAGCAATCTGCCTGCTCTTTTTATTTAATCTGTTCAGTATGTTTTTGTTTATGAAGATATCCAGGCTGGGCAATGAAAAGCAGTATGCAGTTTACGAAGAAAGTCTGGATGCGATTCGCAGGGATAAGTATTTTTATCGTGAGATATTAAGCAAATATGCCACTGGAAAAGAGATTCGCCTGTATCATTTACAAGATATTCTGATGCGTGATATGGAAACTGTCTGGGCGAAAAAGTGCGGGGTACAGCGAAAAAAATTAGTTATTGCGCGGAGCATCAAGGTGAAATATCAAATGCTGCAGGCTGTGTTATTATTATGTGCCTATATTGTGATCGGATACCGCGGAATTCTTGGGGATATCAGCGGTGCGGATATGGTGAAGTATGTGTCGGCGCTTACTGCGCTGGGCGGCGCCTGCCAGTATTTTGTTGAGCATTTTGAAAATGTATTGTTAAATATGCAATATCTGCATCATTACCATGAATATTTGAAGCTCCCGAACCGCAAAGAAACAGGCAGGAAAACAGTGGATGCGCTGTTGACAGGATTGTGTAAGCGGGATGATCTGATTATTACGTTTGATCACGTGACATTTCGCTACCCCGGCAGTGAGAAAGATAGCCTGCACAATGTCTGTTTGGAGTTTCGTTATGGCGAAAAGGTAGCGCTTGTTGGACAAAATGGAGCGGGCAAGACGACCCTGGTCCTATTGCTATGCCGGTTGTATGAACCGACGGAGGGGCGAATCCTGTTAAATGGAACGGATGTCAGGGAATATGATTATCAGGAATATCGCAATCTGTTCGGCGTTGTATTTCAGGATTTTAAGTTATTTGCGATGGGAATTGCCGAAAATGTAGCAGCAAGTAAGGAGTTTGACGAGGAAAAGGTTTGGCGGTGCCTTGAAAAAGCAGGCCTTAAAAAACGTGCAGCGGAGATGGAGCAGGGTATTTACACGCCCTTGTATAATGTCGGGGTGCAAGGCGTAGAAGTATCTGGCGGTGAGGCTCAAAAGATCGCAATCGCCAGGGCATTATATAAAGATGCACCGTGTATTATCTTAGATGAACCAACGAGTGCATTGGATCCGGTTGCCGAATATGAGATTTACTCTGGTTTTGATCAGTTGATTGAACAGCGTATGGCATTATATATATCCCATCGGATGTCAAGCTGCAGATTCTGTCAGAGGATTATCGTGCTGCAGGATGGCAGAGTTGCGCAGGAAGGAAGCCATGATGCGCTGCTGGAACAGGGCGGCATCTATGCGATGATGTGGGAAGCGCAGGCGAAGAATTATCAGAACGAAGGATAAATTCCACCCGGCAAATCCTGTTTTGCGAATCGTTTTTTTACTTGACTTTTTTTCTGGATGCCGTTATACTTTTTTCACATATGAGAATAAAACAAAACTGTGATGGGAAGAAGTAATACGGATTGGTTACTGACAGAAAGCTGCCGGCTGATGAGAGGCGCAAGGAGGGTCTGTATGAATACATCCCGGAGTTTCGCACGGAAAGCGGTTCGTTGGATTCGTATTGTACCGTTAGTAGGCTGCGGCGGAAAGCACCGTTATATGCTGTAGTATTTTGCGGTTGACAGGCAAAATACTTTCGGAGGCGCATGATGTGAATCATGCGTGAATATTAGGTGGTAACACGGGCAGGCTCGTCCTTTTAGTATAAAAGGACGGGCTTTTTTGTTTTATGGGGAAAAAGTATCTGTGGTTTGCGCTGCGGCCAAAAGCTTAGCGCATTGTATTATTATGGGCAGGCCAGCTAGTTGGCCGTGCAGAAATGAGGCGAAAGATGTTTTTTAAGATTGAGAAGAAATTACTGGAAATGGGCGGTGGACTTTACACGGGAGTTGTTATTGCCAGCGGCATAGACAATACGGTGGAAAACGAAAAGATAGCGGCGCTTTTGAAGGAACAGATTCAGAGAGCATTTCATGATTTTGAGAATCAGCCGGTTCGCGAGGCGGAGGAAATTCATCCATACCGTGAGGCTATGAGGGCGGTGGGGGTAAATCCGTCTAAATATCCATGTTCGATTGAATCGATTTTAACCAGAGTTTCTAAAAAAGGCGAGTTCCCATCAATTAGTCCGGTTGTCGATTTGGGGAACTATATTTCATTAAAATACAGGGTACCGGTAGGGGTACATGATACAGCTACTTTTACAGATGATCTGATGGTGCGGTTTGCCACAGAAGAGGATTGTGCGGCTGCCGATAACCATATTGGCACAGATCTCCTGAAAAAAGGAGAACCGGTGTATGTTTCCGGAAATTCTGTAAGGACAAGGCGCTGGATTTGGAGACAGATGCCGGCAGGCAAGGTTACGGAAACATCGTCTGATTTTATTTTTCCGATTGATGGTTTTGAGTGCAATAAAGATATTGTGGAGGCTGCCTGCAATGAGTTGGCGGATCTTCTCTTAGAATGTTTTGGCGTGGAGGCGGAAAAGGCGTTTGTGGACAAGGAAAATCCAGAGGTTCGTTTTGGCGTCATGACAGAGGAAGAACAGGAAATTGAAAATCAAATTGCTATTATGCTGAAAGGGGTAGCGCAGCACACCGCCGTATCAGAAATCAGAGAAAAGCTTTTGGAATCAAAAAGGACGGGCCGCCCGCTTCGTATTAAGCTGGGACTGGATCCATCGGCTCCGGATATTCACATTGGCCATTCTGTTGTGCTCCGGAAAATTCGCCAGCTGCAGGAAATGGGACATGTTGCAGTTATTATTATCGGGGATTACACTGGTATGATTGGTGATCCGACCGGAAAATCAAAGACGAGGAAGCAGCTGTCGCGTGAGGATGTAGAAAGAAACGCCAACACATATATGGAACAAATTTTTAAGATTATTGACAGAGACCGGACAGAGGTATACTACAACAGCGAATGGCTGAGCAAAATGACGTTTAGCGATGTAATTGAACTTGCGGCAAAATGCACTGTTGCAAGAATGCTTGAGAGAGATGATTTTAATAACCGCTATACCAATCATCTTCCTTTGTCTGTGCATGAATTTTTCTATCCGTTGATGCAGGCATATGATTCTGTCGCTGTAAAAGCGGATATTGAGTTGGGCGGCACGGATCAGACATTTAATATTTTGATGGGAAGAAATATACAGAGGGATTATGGCATGCAGCCGCAGCTTACATTATTTATGCCGTTGCTGGAGGGAATAGACGGTGTAGAGAAGATGAGCAAAAGTTTGGGAAATTATATTGGCATTAGTGAAGAGCCGGCAGTTATTTATGAAAAGGTAATGAAAATTCCGGACAGCATGATTATCAAATATTACAATCTGTGTACGGACGTACATCCGGACGAGGTGGCAAAGCTCCAGCAAATGCTGGATACAGGAACGAACCCAAGAGATGTTAAGATGATGCTGGCTCATGAGATTACAAAGCTGTACACGGGAGAGGAAGCGGCAGATCATGCGGAACAGCGGTTTAAATCTGTATTTCAGAAAAACCAGATACCGGATGATGCACCGCAGATTGTTGTGAAACAGGATGCGGAACAGCAGCCGGGCGAGCAGATTTTGTCTTTCCTTGTTGAACAGGGATATTATAAATCAAAAAGTGAGGCGAGACGTATTTTCCAACAGGGGGGCGCACAGATAGACGGTGAGCGCGTGACAGATACAAAAAGCATTGTTGCAGATGAAAATGAACATGTCTTAAAAATGGGAAAGAGCAAATTCTTCAAAGTCAATGGTTTTGTCCGCTGATAAATCACAGATTTTTAACATGGTTTTGATAAAACGGACACATTTTTTGCTGAAAATAGGAAGAGTAACCGAGTGTTATTGGACCGGCGGCATTTGGGCGCGGCAGGTTTGCCGGACATCTGCGGCACGGTACGGTAAAAATAATGGAAAAGGAGATATTAGCCTATGAGAGCAAAATATGTTGCATTGGCACTTTGTTTTGTGCTGGGAGTCTCTGCGTTAAGTGGTTGTTCCAAAACGGATAGCAGTGACACAAGCGAGACGAAAGAAACTGTGTATGGTGAGATCACGGAAATCGGAGATAGCGTGATCACAATAGAAACAGGGACATTAAAGGAAAATGACAGTAAATCGGATGATGGCAGCGGAAAGGGTGATGAAGCAACATCAGACGACAGCAGCGGAAAGGGCGATGATGCCGCATCGAATGACGGCAGCGAGGCGCCTTCTATGTTGGAGCTGACAGGAGAAACACAGGAAATTACCGTGACGGATGACACAACCTATACCAGACAGAGTATGGGCGGAATGGGCGGACAACGGGATGGAAATGGAAAAGGCGGCCGTGGAGATGGAGAGCAGGCATCGGGAGCGCCGGATGGAGAAATGCTGTCAGGAGCACCGGACGGAGAACAGCCATCAGGAGTACCGGACGGAGAGATGCCGTCAGGAGCACCGGATGAAGCACAGGCATCTGGGCAGCCGGACAAACCAGATGGGGAATCCTCTTCAGAATCAGAAGAAATTACATTAGATGATCTTTCCGAGGGAGATACGATTTCAGTATCTTTTGATGAGGATGGCAATGCCGCTGAGATTACAGTATTATCAGGCGGCGGTATGGGTCGGTCTGCTGGTCAGACATCCGGACAGCTATGATGCGGCAACAGAATACACGGCGGATGCAGAGGTAGATGGGGAGACATTTGAGTCTGTCGGTACAGATGAAAATGCGATTCATGTATATGAAGGTGCTTCCTTAACACTTTTAAACAGTGTGATTTCCCGTTCCTCCTCTGATAGTACAGGGGGGTGACAATTCGAGTTTTTATGGTGTTGGCGCAGCATTGCTGACAACAGATGGAACATCTTATATCGGCAGCAGCACGATTGATACAGATGCGTCAGGTGCAGCCTGCATCTTCGCATACGGAGATGCAGTTGTCTATACGGCAGATACTAAAATTACGACTCAGCAGGATACCTCTGGAGGTATCCATGCTGCAGGCGGCGGAACACTTTATGCGTGGGATATGGATGTTGAAACAAGCGGGGAATCCGCAGCGGCGGTCCGAAGTGACCGAGGCGGCGGGACAATGGTTGTAAATGGAGGAACTTACACTTCAAATGGTGTAGGTTCTCCTGCTGTTTACAGCACCGCGGATATCACGGTCAACAATTCGGAACTGACGGCCAACGGCTCAGAGGCTGTATGTATTGAAGGGCTTAATTCCCTGCGTTTATTTGATTGTGACCTGGTTGGAAATATGAGTGATGATGATCAAAATGATTCTACGTGGAATGTCATTTTATATCAGAGCATGTCTGGTGATTCCGAGGTGGGAAACAGTACCTTTGAGATGAATGGCGGATCGCTGACTGCCAAAAATGGCGGTATGTTCTATACTACAAATACAGAGTCTACCTTTGTTTTGTCGGATGTAGACATCACTTATGCAAAGGACAGTGAATATTTCCTGCGCTGCACAGGAAATAATAACCAGAGAGGCTGGGGAACTTCCGGGGAAAACGGTGCAGATTGCCATTTTACGGCTATTGGGCAGGATATGGAAGGTGATGTTATATGGGACAGCATCAGTGATTTGGACTTTTATATGACAGAGGGAAGCACACTAAATGGAGCGGTAACAGATGACGAAACCTATGCTGGATCCGGCGGGGACGGATATTGCAATATGTATATCAGTGCGGATAGTAAATGGGTTGTTACGGGAGACAGCGTTTTAAGTAATCTTTACAGTGAGGGCAGTATTGTAGACAAAAAGGGGAACACGGTAACGATTAAAGGTTCGGATGGAACCGTTTACGTAGAAGGAGACAGCAGTTATACTGTAACAGTGGATTCTTATAGTGACAGTGCTGATCTGACAGATGCATCTTCTTCAACCGAGTGGGCGGATTATGAGGTTGAAAAACCGGATGCCTTAGCATGAATATGAAAATGGGATGTTTTTAATTGATTTTTAAATTTATTTAATTGATTTTTATTTAATTGATTTATTTAATTGATTTTTTTGCAAAAATAATTGACAAATCAGACGCAGTATGGTAATATTTTACCGTTCGTTGTTTACGGACAATGAAAAAGCGGAAGTGCTGGAATTGGCAGACAGGCTAGACTAAGGATCTAGTGTTGGCAACGACGTGAGGGTTCAAGTCCCTTCTTCCGCAATAGGGGAGAAGCTCCGTTTTACGGAGCTTCTCCTGTTTTTTTGCAGAATTAAAAAAAGAGAGGAATCTCTTTCCTTTAGCTGATATAGTAAGATATATAATAAGTAGTTATGATGAAAACAATAGTTCTTTACTTCCTGTCTCTTACGTGCAGGCACAACGATTCTGTCAGTAAATTCAGATGAGCCGGGAATAGGAACTCCTTATTTCAAAATCGTGCAAATCAGGGTTGCATGTTACCTGTATTATCAAGTATAATGAAACAGATTGTAACGGATCGAAGATTAAGAATATATTCAGAGGAGGATTAAAATGAGCGAAATGAATTTAAGACTGCTTCATATGGGACCCGCACAGTGTGCAGTGGATTTGGGGGATGGCAGCGAGCGTGGGGAATATGTAGATCAGGATTACATCTTACAGAAATTGGGAAGACCTCACAGGGCAATTAATCTGATGTACTGCTATTATCCAAATGATGATAAATGGCCTGGACGTGCAAGTGTTGTACATGCGGATCCATCGGTCAGTTTTGCCTGGGATTTTCCGTATGATGACTATTTTACTTATAAGGGTGGATTAAATGGGACACTGGATGATGAACCATTTACTTATATGCGTGATGTCCGCAGACATGGGCAGGATGTCCTTCTGACAATGACGATTGATCCGAAGCTCACGGATGATCACATTGTTGCGATTGCCAGAGATCTGCGTACCTTTGGCCGTGTGCTGCTTCGGATTAACCACGAGGCGACAGGGGATTGGTTTTCTTTTAATAAGCGCGCTTCCTATGAAGAGGTTGCAGCATTTTTTGCGCATTGCTGTGAGATTATTCACAGAGAGGCTCCAAACGTAAAGGTAATTATCTGTCTGGATGGATGCAAATCGGAAGAAGATGAAAAGATGCAAAAGGAAGATATATTTGCAGAGGCTTCCAGAGCAGCGGATATTGTGTCGGTGGATCGTTATATGGCGCTTCACTGGGGATGGCCATATGATGTGGCAGATGAGGGAGTTACCACATTTGAGCGTCACGCGGTACAGAAAATTTATAATATCACCAAAAAGAGCTATGAGCGCTATACAGCAGTAAACAATGGCGTGAAAAAGCCAATGGTGCTGTCTGAGTTTAATGCGGACGGTGATGTGACAGGACCGTATGATCAGGCTTCCATGTTAAAAGAATTTTGTGAGCTTTTGAAAGCAGACAAAGAAAAATGGCTGTCTGGTTTTACTTTATATCAAATGCGTGACCGTGGGCGTCTCGGATTGGAGATTGAAGATCCGAACAATGCCAATGTAGGTATTGAGCAGCCATTGCTTGGAACATACCGTGAAATCATTCATGAGGATTTCTTTAGCCCGGAGATGAAAGAAGGCGCAGCTGCCGAGCTTCCGGTAATGCTTCGCTGGGGCGGTTCAGAGGATGCGGATGGCGCTGCGCTTCCGCTTCATTTTGACAGCAATCCGGTGTTCTGTGAAGCTTATTTTGAGGATGAAGCATTGCTTGATATGAATTTGATGCTGGAGCTGAACGGCCATTGGTTCTACAAGGCGCCGGGTGTAAAATGCATTGACATGATGAGTGCATTTTTTAGAAATCCGCTTGATGGAACAGCAGATCTCACGCTTAAAATTTTTGCACCGCCGGCGACTGGAGAAAATGATCCTTCTCAGGGAGATGACTGGATGGATAATTATTACGCAGAGCTGAAAGCGCTGCCGAAGGTTCGTATTCGTTTTGCGCCGATTGCATAACAGATTTAGAACTGGTACAGCGAATTATTCACTGTATCAGAAACGTTTTTGGCAGGGTATCGCCCTTCTTATTCTATGATTTGTCCATTGGCAGATAAGTTGATTATCTGCCAATGGAAATCATCTTATCATTTGTCTGTAAAGCTTAAAAACATCCTCTGGGAATGCGGAGTCATAAAATGGGCAACACTAATACAGCGAAAATAGGCGGCTCAAACTGCCATTGTATCATATTCGCTGTACTGGCACAGCGTTTCTGATATTGCCCTTTTGGAGGATAACAGCATGAAATATATCAAACAATTTACACTTATTTTGTTGATTACTTTTCTGGGAGAGATTTTGAATATGCTTTTGCCGCTGCCGGTTCCGGCAAGTATTTATGGCATGGTGCTTTTATATGTCTGTCTGCTGACAGGGATTATTCGCCTGGAGCAGATTCGGGAAACAGGGAGATATCTGGTGGAGATTATGCCTGTGATGTTTATTCCGGCGGGTGTGGGTCTGCTTCAGTCGTGGGGAGTTTTAAAACCGGTTTTTGTTCCGTTTGCTGTTATTACTTTTGTTTCTACGGTGGTAGTTATGGCGGTGGCGGGCAGGGTGACGCAATTTGTAATGAGGCGGGGAAACAGGAGGAAAGAACATGGAACAGATCAGTGATGTTTTGCAGGATTCTGTGTATTTTGGAGTTGCAGTCAGCTTTCTGTCATACGGAGCCGGACTATTTTTAAAGAAAAAATGGAAATTGGCAATTTTTAACCCGCTGTTGATATCGATTGTGCTGACAATCGTTTTACTGCTTGTATTCCGCGTGGATTATGATGCTTATCAGGCAGGGGCAAAATATATAAGCTATCTGCTGACCCCGGCAACGGTTTGTCTGGCCATACCGCTATATGAACAGACAGAGCTTTTGCGGAAAAATGCGGCGGCGGTTGCCGCAGGTATTTTGTCCGGAGTGCTAAGCAGTATGCTGTGTGTTCTGGTATTGTCCATATTGTTTGGACTGAGCCATACCGAGTATGTTACGCTTTTACCGAAGTCTATTACGACAGCGATCGGTATGGGGGTTTCTGAAGAGCTGGGCGGTTATGTCAACATTACAGTGGCGGTCATTATTGTTACCGGCGTGCTGGGGAATATGACTGCAGAGGCAGTGTGCAGGATTTTCCGGATTACAGAGCCGGTTGCGAAGGGCATTGCGATTGGTTCTGCGTCACATGCTGTAGGGACGGCGAGGGCGATTGAGATGGGTGAGGCAGAGGGTGCAATGAGCAGCCTTTCGATTGCGGTTGCGGGTTTGCTTACAGTAGCGCTGGCAGCTGTTTTTGCCAACTTTTTCTGATGCGGACGGGAACGAGTGAAAAATAGCAGTCTGTGTACTGTTTGGTTTGATTTGTTTTGCAGAAAGGTGATATTGTTTTGCTGAATTTTTTTGTTGCGTTTTACCCAGAGGCGGCGCCGCTGATTCGGGCTTTTTCATTGAAAAAAGTTAATATGGCAGCTCCCTTTGACGAGTATTTAAATGAAGCGGAAGGAATACGGCTGACGCTTACCGGGACAGGGAGCGTGGCCGCAGCTGCAGCTGTCAGCAGCGCATGTACAAAACATATGCCGGGCAGAGGCGATTTTCTTGTAAATCTTGGGACTTGTGCCGGAAGCAGCCCGGGCGGGCTTTTTTTGTGTAATAAAATTATTGAGGAAGCCACCGGAAGAAGTTTTTATCCGGATATGCTATATCCGAGTCCGTGGAAGGAGAATACCGTGGTTACTCTGGCGAAACCGCTGGAGCATGGGCTGCCGGAATTGCATGAGCCGGGTGCTTGTGTGAAAAAGCCTGTGCGGCAGGAAACAGCAGGAACAGATTCGGCAGGCCGGCAGCCGTGGTTACTGTACGATATGGAGGCCGCGGGAGTTTATCAGTCAGGCTCTTATTATTTTGGGCCGCACCAGATGCAGTTCTGGAAAGTGGTATCAGACAGTGGGCAGGGGAGGCAGGTAACGGCAGATCAGGTTGCCGGGCAGATGGAAAATTGTCTGGGGCAGATTACAGAGGCGATTGAGACGCTGCAGCGCGCAGCAGGAGAACAGCAAAGCCCATGCCGCCAAACGGAGGCGGCATGCCGCCAGACGGAGGCGGATGAGCAGCTTTGCCGTGATCTGCACTGTTCGGAGACGATGAAAAATCAGGTCAGGCAGCTTTTTAGGTACTGGAGGCTGGCAGGCGTGCCGTATCAGGGGAAGCTCAAAGAGCTGTACCGGGACAGAGTGCTGCCGTGTAAGGACAGAAGGGAAGGAAAAAGGTGCTTTGAAGAAATCAGGGAAAGCTTGTTATAATGCGGCCTTTTCTCATATTTATGTGGAAAGGCAGGTCTGGGGGCATCCGCGGACAGAGCGTATTTTGAAACGGTTTCCGCATGCCGTGGTTGTGCAGGTTGAGCATTATAAAGATGTATTCTGCCGTAAAAAACAGGATTATCAGGCGCAGCATCAGGCACAGTCGTTGATTTTGGCTGCTAAAAAAGGCCAGCTGGTATATCCGGGGGCATCGGTCTGCCAGAGCTTTGGAAACGAACATTTTTATTATACCTCCTGCGTGATGAATTGCATTTATGATTGTGAATATTGTTATTTGAAGGGGATGTATCCGTCCGGCAATCTGGTGGCATTTGTGAATCTGGAGGATATTTTTGCAGAGACAGAGGCACTCCTGCAGCAGCACAGCGTATATATGTGCGTGTCGTATGACACGGATTTGCTTGCCTTGGAGAGCGTTCTGGGATTTGTGCAGGAATGGGAAGAATTTGTTGCGAAGAAGAAGAATTTAAGGGTTGAAATTCGGACAAAATGTGGCAGAATAGATTTGTGGGAAAAACGGAAACCGTCTCCGGCGCTGATTTATGCATTTACGATGTCGCCGCAGTTTGTGGTGGAGCACTATGAACACCGTACCGCTGCTCTTGCACAGAGAATCCGGAGTGCGGCGGAGGCATTGGACAGAGGCTTTTGTGTGCGCCTTTGTTTTGATCCGATGATTTATGGACCAGACTGGCGGGAACAGTATCATGCAATGCTTTGCAGGATTTTTGATGCGCTTGATATTGGAAAGATAGTGGATGTCAGTATCGGGTCGTTTCGGATTTCACAGGAATATCTCAAAAGGATGAGAAAAAATGCACCGGACAGTGCTGTTGTACAGTTCCCATATGAAAACAGAGATGGTGTGTACCAGTATCCCGACAGGATTCGGAAGGAGATGGAGCTTTTTTTATTGGAACAGCTGACCGCGAAAATACCGCGTGAAAAGCTGTTTTTCTGGAAGGATACATAAAAATTTCCAGTGCAGGAAAAGAGAGGATTCCCATTTTTAGAAGGACAGGAAAAGAGAGGATTCAAATGAAACAGGGGAAAGAAGCCGGAACAGCAGAGGAAAAGGTGAAAGCTCCGGCAGGGAAGGAAGCCAAAACAGCAGAGAAAAAGAGTGAAATTCCGGCAGGGAAAGAAGCTGCTGCTATTGTAACAGGGGCTTCTTCGGGCATAGGAAAAGAGATCAGCCGTTTGCTGTGCCGGCTGGGATATCAGGTGTTTGGCTTTGGAAGGACCTTTTGCCTGGAGGAGACTGCAGAATGTGCTGCTTTTCATCCGATTGCCTGTGATCTTCTTGACACGGCAGAGACGTTGCCGAAGATTCGCAGGATAAAAAAGGAATACAGGGTATGCATTCTGGTGAACAACGCCGGTGTAGGATATTATGGGCTGCATGAGGAGCTAAAGGGGAGCCAGATTCAGGAAATGGTCCGGATCAATCTGGAGCTTCCGCTTCTGCTGTCTAATCTGTTGCTGCGGGATTTGAAGAGGGAATCCGGATATATTATTAATATATCTTCTGTGACCGCCGGCAGGGCAAATCCCCATGGCTGTGCGTATGGCGCAACAAAGGCCGGGCTTTCCGGTTTTTCGGAGAGTTTGTTTGAAGAAGCAAGGAAATATGGGGTAAAGGTGGTTACTATCCAGCCGGATATGACAAAAACAGATTTGTACCGGAATGCGGATTTTACTGCGTCGGAAGAGGAAATGGCACGGCTGCTGCCGGAAGAGGTCGCAGCGGCGGTGGAATATATTTTAAATCAGCGGACAGGGCTGGTTGTGACTGAGCTTACCCTGCGCCCGCAGTTGCACCGCATTCGGAAAAAAAGAAGAGAAAATTAAATCGAAAGACAGAGAGGAAATGGACCATGGAATTATGGGATGTCTACAATCAGAAAAAGGAGAGAACCGGGCGGACAATGGTACGGAATGACTGGAATATGCAGCCGGGCGAGTATCATTTGTCGGTACTTGGGGTTCTCCGGCGCAGCGATGGAAAATTTTTGATTACAAAACGTGCAGGAACGAAGGAATGGGCGCCGGGCTGGTGGGAAGTCTCGGGAGGCGCTGCCCTTGCCGGAGAGGATTCGAAGGATGCAGTTCTCCGTGAAATCAAAGAGGAAACCGGACTGGATGTGTCCGGCTGGGACGGCGGTTTTTTGTTTGATTACCGAAGGGACAACCCGAAAGAAAAGGATAATTATTTTGTAGATGTCTACCGGTTTGAGGGGGAATTTGGGGATGCGGATATTCACCTGCAGGAATCGGAGACAGAAGCGTATATGTTTGCGACGCTCGAGCAGATACAGGCATTTGCCGGGCAGGGAGTTTTTCTGCATTATCACAGTATCCAAAAGGCATTTGGCAAGGAGAGCTGTGCAGACTGCGCCACTTAATGGCAGATGACGCACCGTAGGGAGTGATTTAATTAGAACATTGCCGGAAGGCAGCCGGACAAAAACACACAACAGATTAGGATTTTAGACAGAAAGCTGGAATGTTTATGGAAAATTACACAAATGCTGATATTTTTGATGTGCTGGATGAAGCGATTTATATTAGCGATATTGATACATATGAAATACTGTATGCCAATCAGTCGGCAAGGAAGCTGTTTGAATGTGAAGATCTTGCTGCAAAAAGATGTTATGAGCTTTTTCATCAGAGAAAGTCTGCCTGTGAGCATTGTAAAAGAATGCGGCGGCTGGTTGAAAACTCTTATGAGTGGGAGAGTTACGTAGAAAGAAGAAAAAAGCATTTTCAGTTTAAAAATAAGCTGATTATGTATCAGGGCAGGCGCGCCAGAATAGAAATTGCATTTGATGTCACGGATCAGATGAAAAAAAATAATGAGCTTTATACTGCGCTGAATCTGGAAAAATTTGTGACAGAGCAGGTGGCGAAGATAAGCAAGTCAAAAGATTTGCACACAGCGTTTGATCAGATGCTGGAGGCTGTGGGTTCCTATATGGGAGCAGAGCGCGCATATATTTTTGAAATTTATAAGAATACGGTGTCCAATACCTATGAATGGTGTGCGCCGGGCGTCATCCCGCAGAAGCAGAATCTGCAGAATCTGCCGCTGTCTGACGTGCGGCATTGGACAAGGGTTTTGGAAAAATCGCAATGCATTCTGGTTGAGGATATCGAGGACATTGCGCATACAGATCAGGAGGAATACCGGATTTTGAAAATGCAGGATATTATAAGCTGCATTGAAGCGCCGATTTTACAGGGACAGGAGCTGGTTGGTTTTATTGGCGTGGACAATGCGCCGCCGGGGATGAATGCTAATATTTTGTATCTGCTAAAGACACTGGGATATTTTGTTTCTATTGTGATGCAGAATGCAGAGCATGAATTTGTGCTTGAGAGCTTAAGCTATGTGGACGAAATGACTGGCGCTGCCAACCGGAATGCCTACAGTAAGCAGATGGAACATCTTCGGAGAAATGCTAATTTCCGTTCAATGGGACTGGCAATGTGCGACCTGAATGGTTTGAAAAAAATCAATGATTTGTGCGGACACCACAAAGGAGACGAGGTGATTTGCAGACTGGCAGCGATGCTTAGGGAGGCCTTTGGGGCGAGGTCTGTATTCCGCATAGGAGGGGATGAATTTGCGGTGCTGATGCCGGAGGTTACAGAGGACAGGTTTCAATCTGCCCTGGCTGCTTTTCGGTCTGCGCTGGAAGCATCTTCGGAAGTCAATGCCGCGATTGGCGCATTGTGGTATGAGGAATGCCATGATCCGGAAAAAATGATGGAGCTGGCTGATCGGAAAATGTATCAGGATAAACAGAATTATTATGAACAGCTTAAAACACGCCAATAAATGCAGCAGATACAGGGATGAAAAGAAGTGTGCGGTGCCACGGTGAAAGGACAGCCGCGGTGAAAAGACAGCCGCGATGAAAAGATGGCCGTGATGAAAAGACAGTCGCGATGAAAAGACAGCCCCATCTGGACATGTATTGTCCGGATGGGGCCGTCTGCGGTTTTTGCTGTCTTTTGTTCTGCTATTTCTGAAGCATATCTTTGTCAAATTCTGCATTGAAATAATAGAAATTTTCAGAGTTGAGTTTTTGCTTTGTCATTTCCAGGGCTTCGCCGAACCGCTGGAAATGAACCACCTCTCTTGCACGGAGAAATTTCAGCGGTTCACGCACATCCGGATCCTCGATGACGCGAAGCAGATTTTCATAGACAGTGCGGGCTTTTTGCTCGGCAGCAAGATCTTCAAACAGGTCTGCAAATGCGTCGCCTTTGGACTGAAATTCTGTTGCAGTAAATGGTATGCCTGCAGCTGCCTGTGGCCATAAACCTGAGGTGTGGTCAATATAATAAGCGTCAAACCCGGCAGTTTTTGCCTCTTCTGGCGACAGATTTTTGGTAAGCTGGTATACGATTGCGCAGATAATTTCCATATGGTTGATTTCTTCGGTTCCAATATCTGTGAGAAGTCCGCCTACTTTTTTAACCGGCATAGTATACCGCTGTGCAAGATACCGCATGGATGCGGACAGCTCGCCGTCCGGGCCGCCATACTGGCTGATAATCAGCTGTGCGGTTTTGGGACATGTTTTTTTGATTTTGACAGGATATTGTAAACGTTTTTCATAGTTCCACATCAGATGTGTCCTCCTTCCCACGGCATTGGGCCTTCTGACCAGCTGTATTCACAGATATCTGGTGTGCCTGACGCGATTGAAAACTGTGTCAGAGGATTGTATTCCTCTGCGTAGTCGGAGAGCAGCTCCAACCGCTTCTGCAGCAATTCCTTAAAAAGTGTCAGCCCCTTTTCACAGTCCGGGTGCGTGTCCAGGTATAAGGTCAGGTCATTAATGGCAAAACTAATTACATTGATTTCATTAAATTTTTTGACATGCTCTGATTGCTTTTCTTTATTGCAGATGGAGCAGGGAATCTTTTGGGCTTTGTAAAATTCAAAATTCAGGCATGGAAAAATTGTGCCGTTTGCAAGAGCGGTATACCAGTCGAAGGGTTCGCACCACTCCTGCATCGGGACGCTTGCCATGGCAAGTGTTTTGCCCGTTTTACAGCATTCATCTAAGATACTCATAAACAACCTCCATTTTTTATGATAACTACAGGTTACAACATATATTTTCTGCGAATGGAAAGAATATATGTTGTGAAGTTAATGGAAAATCAGAAGGGATTTTTTCTTCTGCAGGGAACGGCGGATTTGCGAAAAAAGGTGATATGCGTGTCTGGAAAGTGAAATTTTTTTGAAAAGGTAGAAAATTCCTGTTTTCTGCGGTATACTTTTTATGGAATAGGAAAAAGGAGAGATGGAATGGGCGGATATTATTATTTTTATTATGCTGACCCGACTTATGTGCTGGTCATAGCAGGAGCATTGTTATGTTTACTGGCTTCCTGGAGGGTCAACAGCGCATTCAGAAAGTATAGCAGGGTTTATAATGCACGGGGCATTACGGCAGAGCAGGCGGCATCAATGATTTTGCGTGACGCCGGCATATATGACGTGAGGATTGAACGGATTCGCGGGAATCTGACAGATCATTATTCACCGAGGGAAAAGGTTTTGCGTCTTTCGGATGGGGTTTTTGGAATGTCTTCTGTGGCGGCGATTGGAGTGGCAGCGCATGAGTGCGGTCATGCGATCCAGCACCAGCAGGGTTACCTTCCGATCCGTATCCGGTCGCTGATTGTGCCGGTAGTCAATTTTAGCTCTAAGCTATCATGGCCGGTCATTATTATCGGAGTGCTTCTGGGCAATACAGAACTTTTGTATGCAGGGATTTTGCTGTTTGCGTTTGTGGTTGTTTTTCAGCTTGTGACGCTGCCGGTGGAATTTGACGCATCCGGCAGGGCAATCCGGATTCTGCGGGACAGAGCGGTTTTGTCTGGCGGTGAACTGAAAGGGGCAAAGAGGGTTTTGCGGGCTGCTGCCATGACGTATGTGGCATCTATGCTATCTTCTCTTCTGCAGCTGCTACGGCTGGTTTTGCTGTATGGAAGAAGACAGAACAGGCGTTAGAAAGCTTTTTCACGGCGGCTTTGTAATAGGACAGGAGGGCATATGAAAACCTTATATTTTGAATGCGGCATGGGTGCGGCGGGCGATATGCTTCTGGCGGCTTTGCTGGAAATCCATCCGCAGCCGGAGGATTTTATCAGGCGGTTTCATGCATTGGGAATACCGGGGGTAAGGCTTTGCGTGCATCAGGCCAAAAAATGTGGTATTATAGGGACAAATGTTATAGTTACTGTTAATGGAGCGGAGGAGGAAAGTCTTGACGCAGCAGGGTTTCATGCGGGACATCAGCATGGGGAAAACGGACATCACACCGGGCAATCCTGCGCGGGGCATCAGCACGAGGAAAACGGACATCACACCGGTCAATCCTGCGCGGGGCATCAGCATGGGGAAAACGGACATCGCACTGGGCATCAGCACGCAGGCATGCAGGAGATTGCAGCAGTCATTCAGGGGTTGGAGGCGCTTCCGGAAAAGGTGAAGCAGGATGTGCTTGCTGTGTATAATATCATTGCGGAAGCGGAGAGCGCAGTACATAACTGCAAGATCGAAGAAATTCATTTTCATGAGGTAGGAAGCCTGGATGCGGTTGCGGACATCGTCGGGGTGTGCATGCTGATTCATGAGCTGGCTCCCGACCGGATTATGGCATCACCGGTTCATCTGGGCAGCGGACAGGTTCATTGTGCGCATGGCATCCTGCCGGTACCTGCGCCGGCAACAGCATATATTTTAAAAGGCGTTCCGTCCTATGGAGGAACTATCTGCGGCGAGCTGTGTACGCCGACAGGGGCAGCGTTGTTAAAGTATTTTGTACAGGAATTTGGTTCACAGCCTGTCCTGGAGGTGCAAAAAATCGGATATGGCATGGGGAAAAAGGACTTTCCGGCTGCAAATTGTGTCCGGGCGCTGCTTGGGGAGGAACAGGGAACACCGGAACGAATCACAGAGCTGGCGTGTAATCTGGATGATATGACACCGGAAGCGATTGGGTTTGCTGCAGAGCTTTTGCTGCGTGAAGGGGCGCTGGATGTATATGTGACATCCATTCAGATGAAAAAAAACCGTCCGGGTGTTCTTCTTGCCTGTCTGTGCCGGGAAGCAGACCGGGAAAAATTCCTCCGTCTGATCTTCCGGCATACAGCAACGACCGGCGTCAGGGAGTATCATTGCGACCGTTATGTGTTGGAGCGGAGAGGCGGGGAAGTGCAGACATCTTATGGAACCGTGAGAAAAAAGATTTCTGAGGGGTATGGCGTTAGGAAAGAAAAGCCTGAATATGAAGATGTGGCAGAGATTGCAAGAAATACCGGTAAATCATTGTCCGATATCATAGAAGATATTCTGGAATCAAAGTAGCGTTTTAACAGAAAATGCGCAGAATGGAGGAAGAGAAGATATGAAAAGAAAATTCATGAGAAGAAGGGAAATTGCCGTTGCTACAGCGGTTTGTCTGGCTGTGACCGCATTTGGCGGATACAATAGCGTAGAAAACACAGGAAAAGCGGCAGATGATTCTGCCTCTGCGGCAGAGGCGGAAGTCAGAACGGTCAATCTTAATATACAGCAGGAGGATGGAAGTTATTCCATTGCAGGCCTGAGCAATTCGGATTCTCTGGATATTGATTTGTCTGCAGTGCTTTTTACAAAGTCCGGACAGCAGCCGGAGGGCGCGGATGCGGATATGGTGTCAACAGACGTGGTTGAGGAGCAGGATGACTGGAATATGATTACACAGTCGGGCAGCAGCTTTGAGGCAGAATGGATTGGCAGCCGGACGGCTGACGCAGGGCAGACCGGATGGATTAAGATCAACCGGATTACGGATAATTCAGATAATGTCAGTTATGAGCAGGTTTCTGCCATGCTGGTGGAGAAGGAATCGGGAACGGTTTTTGCCTATGGCTGTGCAATCTCCAGTGCGGTGACAGGTCTGGCGCTGCTTACTATTCCGGATACTATAGAGAGCGGAAACTATATTCTGTATCTTTTTGCGGAAAACGTATCTGAATTGTATGCAAGCAATCTGGTGTCGGTAGAGTTGGAAATTGCCCAAAGCAGTCTGACAACTGCAAATCCTGTTACGCCTTCCGGCGTGAGTACGGATGTGCCGGCAGAGTCAGCCAGCCCGGAACCAACGGCAGCAGGCGATGTGAGTGCGGCAGTATCAGCCAGTTCGGAACCGGCGGCAACAGCCGATGTGAGTGCGACAGAAACACCGGCAGCATCTGCAGCGCCGAAAAAGGGAGACACCGTTACAAAAAATGGATTGGACTATGTTGTTGGAAGCAGCAACAAAGTTTCTTTTGACGGTATCGCAGAGGGCGAGACGAAATCGACAGTTACCGTGCCGGACGCAATTACGGTAAATGGAAAGAGCTATAAGGTTACGGCGATTTCTGCGGGGGCACTGAAAAATAATACAAAGATTAAGAAATTGAAGATGGGAGCCAATATTGCAAAGGTTGGAAAAGGGGCATGCAAGGGCTGCGTCAACCTGAAAACGGTAAAATTTTCCGATGCGACTGAGGTTTTGAAAGCGGAGAGCTTTTCCGGCTGTGAAAAGCTGCAGGATGCAAAATTGCCGGATACCATTCAGCGGGTAGGAAAAAGGGCGTTTAAAAATTGTAAATCCATTCAATCCATTACGGTTGGGGCAACGCCGTCGAATGCAAAATCGGGAGCTGTGCCGGATACAGAGATACAGCAGGAAGAAGTTGAGTCGTATAGTACGCTGAACCTGTCGATTTCCATTGGCTCAAATGCATTTAAAAACTGCAGCAGCCTGAAAAAGGTCATTGTAAACAGTGCAGTGCGGGTCATCGGAAATTCTGCGTTTGTTAATTGCCGCAAGTTATCTTCTATTATTGTGCGTTCCCTGGTTTTAAAGTCAGTTGGGAAAAAAGCGTTGACAGGCGTTAGTAATTGTAAGATATCTGTGCCGGAGAAGAAGTATAAACCATACCGTGTCCTGTTTAAAAATAAAGGGCAGGGCAAGAAAGTGCTTGTGGCAAAAGCCTGAACTTGTCTAAGGTTAAAGCAACCGGAAAGAAAATGCAGGGCATCATCGTATTTGTAAGGGGGAGTTTTCTTGAATTTTTTGAATAAAATATCAGGTTTCTTTTTTTCGGGTTCCCAGACAAGGCTGCGGAAAAGAACGGACAGTCAAAGAGTAAGCCTTGGATACCAGAGCAGAAGAAATTCTGCTGAGGAGAGGGAGACGGACGGTACAGAACAGGATTTGCAAAATTGTTTCAAAAGCCGGGATGCAACTATGCAGTTGGAGGAGGAGGAATATAGCCTTGATGACTTGGTTTGTCTCGCAGAACAGGTCAGGGAAAAAGCGGAAGCGAAAAATCTGCGTTTTGAGCTTTCTGTTGAGGAGGGGCTTCCAAAACAGTTTTGCGGTGATATTAAAAAGATAATGCAGATTTTAAAGCATCTGTTATATAATGCCGTGAAATATACGGATGCGGGGACAGTCAGCCTGCGGCTTGCGGAGGAATACCGTAAGCGGGAATATATTATGCTGCGGGTGGAGATCGAGGATACCGGAATCGGCATCCGGCGGGAAGAGCTGGAGGGGCTGCTTCAGAGCATGAGGCGGGTTGGTATTGACAACCCGCCGGATACAGATCAGATGGGGCTGATTACTGTAAAATGGCTGCTGGAACAGATGGAGGCAAATATAGAGTTAGAAAGTATCTACCAGACAGGTTCTAAAATCACACTTTATATCCCCCAGCAGGTTCTTGGCAGCGAACGCACGGCAGAGAAGGATGCATCCGGCACTTCAGAGCATGAAAAGCGGAAAACAAGGCAGTGTTCAAAACCGTATCAATATCTTCTGATTGAGATTGGGATGCGCTACAGCGGTCAACTGATGCCAAATTACCGTGGTTTTTTACAGATGTTTAGCGAAGAGGATGAAAGACGCCAGACCATGATCGAAGAGGCGTACCGGGACGAAAACTGGAAGAAATATACGCTGTGTGCAAAGGCGTTAAAATCCGCTTCTCTTGTGCTGGGGGGACAGCTGTTGTCCCAGGCAGCTGAAGATGCGGAGAGGGCAGGAAATCTCATCCAGATGGGGCAGAACCGGGAAGAGATGATTTTATATATTAAATCCCATCATCAAAAGCTGATGGAGCTTTATCACGGCACGGTTCAGGAGGTGCGGAGATACCTGTCTGAGACAGCCTAGTACCGCGAATATTTGATGTACCAGGCGGCCGGTGCTGTCAGCCGGATGGCTGGTTCTAAAAATGCGGCAGAAAAGAAAGGCGTTGTGACATGGCAGAGTTAAAAAATGCAGCAGAAAAGAAAGGCGTTGTGGTATGGCAAAGTTTAAAAAGGCAGTAACCTTTAGTTATGATGACGGAGTGGAGCAGGACAGGCGTTTAGTGGAGCTTTTTAACCGCTATGGGTTAAAGGGAACATTTAATCTCAATACGGGTATTCAGACACCGGAAAGCAGTTTTGACATTGATGGCGTCCATATCAGCCGGATGCCGCAAGAGGGGCTTAAGGAGTTATACCAGGGGCATGAGATTGCGGTGCATGGATTAAGGCATCTTTCTCCGGAAGAGCTGCACAGCGACCGGGAGCGCGATCAGGAGTTTTTGGAAGATGCAGAGAATATCACGCGGCTCTATGGGACAAAACCTTCTGGAATGGCATATGCATATGGATACTATGATGATGCGACGGTAGAATATCTCAAAAAAAACGGGTTTGGCTATGGAAGGACAGTAGGCGTGACACATTGCTTTGCCATGCCGGAGGATTTAATGCGCCTGAAGGCAACCTGTCATCACAATGATGAGAGGCTGTTTGAACTGGCAGAGGACTTTCTGCGCGCAGAGGGCTCGGAAGAAAATCCTCTGCTGTTTTATGTCTGGGGGCACAGCTATGAATTTGACGTCAACCGTAACTGGGATCGAATGGAGCGTTTTTGCCGTATGATCGGGGGCAGAGACGATATTTTCTATGGTACAAACAGAGAGTGCCTTCTTTTGTTCTGATAAAATCTATCAATTATTTTCTTGACTTCCAAAATCTGGAGTGCTAAACTTGCATGGTGTTAGATAAGACTAACTGAAAGCTATTTTTTAAAAACATAGCAATAGTCGCAGCATGGAGGCTAAGTATGAGGAAAAAATTTCTTTGCAGCATATTGATGCTGCAGATCATTTTTCTGGCAGGCTGTTCAGTTGAAAATACAGAAAAAGAAACGGGCGGGGAGAAGGTGTCTTCTGCAGAAGAAAGTAAATCAGAGGATTCCCCAGCAGTCAGGGAGATTTTTGCAATGGACACTTATATGACGGTTACGGCATATGGTGAAAAAGCAGAGACTGCAGCAGAACAGGCGCAAGAGCGTATTCAAGAGTTGGATGCAGAGCTTTCCACTGGTGAAGAGGATAGTGAGATTTACCAGTTAAATAAAACAGGCAGTGCAATATTATCTGACGATGCTGCGTATCTTTACGAACGTTCTATGGAGATCAATCAGGAGACAGACGGAGCGTTTCAGCCTTTTATCTATCCGATTATGGAGCTATGGGGATTTACCAGTCAGAATTATCAGGTTCCAAAGAAAAAAGTGATAAAAGAGAAGCTTTTGTTGATGGATAT
This sequence comes from Clostridiaceae bacterium, assembly GCA_021200535.1. Classification (GTDB taxonomy): domain Bacteria; phylum Bacillota; class Clostridia; order Lachnospirales; family Lachnospiraceae; genus Butyribacter. The sequence goes on from JAJQGL010000092.1 coordinate 102,841, forward strand.
TTCACAGGTTTCTTATGATCAAAAGACAAGAGAGATCGCATTTTTAAAAGAGGATATGAAAATTGATTTTGGCGGCATTGCAAAGGGATATGCTTCCGATGAAGTAGTACGGATTTTTGGGGAAAATGGTGTTTCCAGCGGAATGATAAGCCTTGGGGGAAATGTATGGGCAATGGGCAGAAAGACAGATGGAAGCCTGTGGAGAGTTGCAATTCAAAATCCGGAAGAGAGTGAAGATTATCTGGGTGTTTTGGAGATTGAAAATAAAGCTGTTATTACTTCAGGCGGATACGAACGTTATTTTGAGCAGGATGGGAAACGCTATCATCATATTATTGATCCATCCACAGGTTATCCTGCAGAAAATGGACTGACCTCGGTTACGATTATCAGTGAGGATGGCACACTGGCTGATGCGTTGTCTACTTCGTTGTATGTGATGGGATTGGAAAAAGCAGTGGCATGGTGGCGTGGGCACAGCAGTGATTTTGATGTGGTTTTGCTCACGGATCAGGGACAGCTTTATGTTACGGAGGGGATTGCCTCATCGTTTAGCAGTGATTTTGATGTTGAGATAATAGAAAAGTGAATTTGTCAGGATACGTTTTGGTAAAGCATTTGCTAAATATCGCGGGCTTTCTTTGACTGTCAGGGCAGCAGAAAGGGGAATCTATGGGGAGATTAAGAAAAAAGCTGAAAATGATGTTTGGGTTTCTTCCGTGTTTGGCTTTGGGTGTGTGTGCAGCGGCTTCGCTTTGGGGATACGAGGCACCGGTTTATGAACAGATAAAGGAAGCTTCTGCGGAAAGTAATGCGACAGCAGCGCCGTCAGAAGTTACAGGAGACACATCATCTGCGGTAAAAAATAGTGCATCAAAAGCAAAGAGTGCTGCGGCAGCAAAAGTTAATTCACTTAAAAAGGTTAGCGAATCCAACCAAGTTTATAAAGATGGAACTTACTATGGGACAGGAACTGGTTTTGGCGGAACTTTGCAGATATGTCTCGTAATCAGTAATGGGAAAATTTCTTCCATTTCTGTTGTAAGCAGTCAGGATGATACGGCATATTTGCAAAAAGCAACTGCGCTCCTTAACCAGATTATATCGGGACAGACTACTAATGTCGATGTGATTTCCGGCGCGACTTACAGCAGCAGAGGATTGATTGAAGCGGTAAGAGATGCATTGAAAAAGGCCGCTGCATCCGATTCTGCCGAAGAAGCGGTATCTGCGCCGGAAGCAAGCGACACAGCTTCAAAAACAAGCAGTGTCAAAAAAACAGAGGCAAGTTCAAAAAAGAAAACAGAGACGGTTACCTATAAAGATGGTTCGTATGAGGGAAGTGGAACTGGTTTTGCTGGAAAAATCCGCGTCCGTGTGACAATTCACAATTCAAAAATTTCAAAAATTACTGTTTTGGAGACAAAGGATGATGCGGCATATTTTAAAGCGGCAAAAGCATTATTGCAACAAATTATAAAGAAACAGAGTGTTGATGTAGATGTGGTTTCTGGTGCAACTTACAGCAGCAATGGTTTGATTGAGGCAGTGAAAAATGCGCTAAAAAAGGCAAAAGTGAAAAAGACCACAAGTAGTACGGCGACAGAGAAACCTTCTGTAAGTACCGAAACCGATACGGAAGAAGCAGAGGAGACGGATGTGGTGTCGTGTACAGCAACACCGGCATCGGAGGATGCTGCATCAACAGGAAATTTTCCATATCTGGACGGGGTTTATAGTGGTACAGGAACGGGATTTCGAGGGACGGTTAAGCTTGCTGTTACTCTGCAGTCCGGTTATATCACACAGATTGAGGTTATAAGTACAGAGGATGATGATGCATTTTGGAAACGTGCAAAAACAATTATTGACAAAGTGCTGGAGAGTCAGACTACTCAGGTTGATGTTGTATCTGGCGCAACATATAGTTCGAATGGAATATTAGAGGCTATTTCAAATGCATTGCAGCAGGCAAGGGCTGCGACAGAGAGCAGCACGGGTTCGCAAGTGACAACAGAAGCAACGCCGGAGCCGGTACAATCTCAAACTGCGACGCCGGAAACAACAGCGACGCCGGAAACAACTGCGACGCCGGAACCGTCTGCCAGTGAATCGCCATCAGACAGTTCTGTGTCAGAAAAATACACAGATGGCGTTTATGAGGCACAGGTGACTTGCTATCCAGATGAATATATGGATTTTGATGAATATACTCTTTCTCTTAAGGTGACAGTCGAAAGTGGCGCGATTATCAGTATTACAGACATACAGGGGCTGGGAAATCATTATGACAGTACAAACGACGCTTTTATCCAGCAGGCCGCCAATGGATTTTCTAAATATCCGGGCGTGGTGAGCCAGATATTGGAAAATGGCGCTGATGCAGATATTGATGCAGTGTCGGGGGCAACCTGTTCGTCCAATGCGATTGTAAATGCGGTGTTAACTGCTTTGGAGCAGGCATTGACAGAGTAACAGGTATGTCGGAAAGGAGTCTGATCACTTGAACCGGTTTTGGATAAAGATTGTAAATGTAATATTGATTGCGGGAATTTTTCTGGGTTATAATCAAGTGCTTGCGCAGCGCCAGAATGCAGAAGAGATTAGCAGGCTGGAATATGAATTGTCGCAGGCTCGGCAGCAGTTAGAAACGCAGACTGCGGAACTGTTGCAAAGTGAAAATGCCCAGCAGGAGGAAGAAAAGAAGGATTTGCCTTATGCAGACGGAGAATTTATTGGTTCAGGTCAGGGATTTGGCGGCGAGATCCGTGTTTCTGTAAATATCATAGATGGAACGGTTTCTTCGGTGGATGTCCTCAGCGCAGAGGGGGAGGACGGCACTTATTTGGACATGGCAATGGGAGTAATTGATTCTGTGGTTGAGGAGCAGACAGACAAGGTTGACACTGTCAGCGGCGCAACGTTTAGCTCCAGGGGAATACTTAGTGCAGTGGCAGAAGCATTGGAAAAGGCGGAACAGGCGAAATGAGCGAAAAAAAATTATCCAGAAAACAAATCAAAAAGATACATACCCTTTTGCGGGCTGCAATTCAGTTTTATTTCTTTATTATGTTGCCTTCGGCATATAATGCGGCTTTTGCGGGGGTGAAATATCTGTTTACCCAGCTTGGTGCAGGGGAGATGATTGCAGTTACCTCATTTGTGTCGGTTTTGCTCGTGCTAAGTGTGTATACCATTTTTTTTGGGCGGTTTTTCTGTGGATTTGCCTGTGCGTTTGGCGCATTAGGGGATGCAGTACACGCTTTGTACGTCTGGGCATGTCGTAAATGGAAGAAGAAACCGGTTGACAGCAGGATTTTTCATTTAAAAGCTGTCGGGTATCTACGGTATTTGATATTAATAGTGATACTTGCGGCATGTTTTGGAGGTATTTACGCAAAAGCAGCGGGCTGGAGTCCGTGGGATGTTTTTTTGTTGCTTCGGGCCGGGAATTTTGCATTGGGAGGATATGCGGCCGGCTGCGTTTTGTTGGTATTCAGTATGATTGGAATGGCTGTATGCGAGCGCTTTTTTTGCCGCTTTTTCTGCCCAATGGGAGCAATTTTTTCACTGCTTCCGGTACTGCCGGCATTCTCACTGCACAGGCAGCAGGGAAATTGTGTTAATGGCTGCAGCGGTTGTCAGAATGCCTGTGCGCTTGATCTGGAGCTGCCAGATTTAACAACGGATGGAACCAATGATTGTATCATGTGCCAGAAATGCATGGATGCCTGTCCAAAATCCAATATATGCAACGGGCTTGCACTGCGCAATGAAGTCTGGTTTACATTGCTTAGAGCAGTGATTTTGGCAGCACTTTTGCATGTTGTTGGAGTGTAGTTTTAGGCAAATTTTTTTTGCTATTTGGTTAGATGAATCTAACTTTAAATAGACGAAACTTATATAGCGGACTGTAAGAAAGGAGATTTTTATGAGAAAACAAGTAAAGAAAGTTATTGCTGCTGTAACGGCGTTAGCAATGGCTGCAGTAATGCTGCCGACAGGTTATCAGTCGGCGGATGCAGCAGAAGACGAAGTGTACGGATATGGAACTATGACTATGACGTATGCCGAGTTTTATGCAGGAGATGTAAGCAGCACAGCTGATATGGATGCTGTAACTTCAGCGACAACCAGCAAAAGTAAAACATTCAAAAATGCGGATTCTACCGAACCGGATGAGAATGGTTATCAGATTAATGGTGTAAAAAATGTTCCGGTTAAGGTAATGAATTCTGCCAGTGATGAGATGAAAGCAAGAGTGACTTTTTATGAGGATGAAACAGAATTAACGCAATATAAGACAGTGGATGCTGACGGTATCGGCGCTACTACATTCCATGTTGCGGATACGGTAACTGATGCAAGTGTTACGCTTAAGACAACTAGTAATTGGGGCGATTATGAAATTGATGTTATAGAAGAGAGCACCTCATATCTGCGCAATACAAGATCTGATATCAAGAGTAGCACTACAGACGAGGATGGCAATGAAACAGATATTGTTTATTTTGAGGTAAACAGTGAGATTCAGGGTATTATTCTTGAGACACAAGACGGGTACAAGGTGGGAACCGGTCATATGGAAAATATCTGGATACAGCCTTATGAAGTGGCTTTTTCGCTGGATGATGATGCATATAACAGTGTGGAGTTTAATAAATTAGTAAATCAGACGATTTCAAAGATCAGTTTTATTATGCCTAGTGCAACTTACGTATATAGCCTGAGTGATGGGGTATATATAAAACCGGCTTATTCAGCAAATGTTTCTGGAACTTTTAGTGATGATGGGACAGTATTTACATTGGATAAGGAAGTCACCGGGTTAACAAATGCTACGATTGGTATTGCGTATAAATCTGGAAGAACCAGCGTGACTCTGTTAGAAACAACTGAGCTGAATGGAACGGAATATACCTTAGGAACTGCAGTGCCGGATGAAGTGACACCGATTGTCACTATTTCCAGTGACAATTATGCGGATATTACGGCAGCTTACCCGATGCTGTCATGGCAGAAAACATCTTTAAAGAATTTAATTGCGGAAGCGGATGAGATTTTAACACAAATGGAAAGCAGTATTTTAAAAGAACACAAAACGGAGGCAGAAGAGTTATTAGCAAATGAAAGTGCTACTGCACAGGCCGCTGCTGATTTGATCACAGAGCTGACCAGCTTAGTAGAGGAGGCAAAGACATCCTTGGAGAATGATTCGTCAACGGAAAGTCCGGATCCGTCACCAACGACAACTCCGACAACAGAACCGACAACGCAGCCAACAGATACATTGGAAACGACAGCACCAACCAATACACCGGCACCGACAGCATTGACCGGTACAGCAGAAACGACAGCGCCAACAGATACATCAGCGACAGATACACCAGCTGCAGAAGAATCGGATACAACTGCCTCTGTAAAGAAAGGTTCTACTTATACGGCTGGAAGCCTGAAAGTTAAGGTGACCAATGCAGCGACTGATGGCAAGGGCACGGTACAGGTAACTGCCCCGAAGAGCAAAAGTGCAAAGAGTATTTCCGTTCCTGCTAAAGTTAAGGTGAACGGGGTTACATTGAAGGTTACGGCGATTGCAAAGAATGCATTTGCAGGATGCAGTAAACTGTCAGGCGTTACAATCGGAAGCAATGTAAAAACGATTGGCGCGAATGCATTTAAGGGAGACAGTAAACTGAAAAAGATTACAATTAATACAAAAGTTCTGACTTCCGTTGGTTCGAATGCATTGAAAGGAATTAACAGCAAGGCGGTTATCAGGGTGCCTTCTGCAAAGAAGAAGGCGTATAAGAAGCTTCTAAAAGGTAAAGGTCAGAGCAGTAAGGTTACAATCAAATAAAAGGACATAGTATCTTACCTGAATATGTCAATTATTTTATTCATTTCTATACGTAAATATATGTAAAATGAAAAAATCTGCGGCTTTCCCAGACGGAGTGCTGAAAAAAGTCAGCCCTCTGTTGCAGACATGGGGAAAGCAGCAGATTTTTGTTTTACAGAAGAAAAAAATTTTATTGATGTTTTAAAGCTGCGCCGATAAATCCGGTAAACAGCGGATGCGGCCTGTTTGGACGTGAGTTAAATTCCGGATGTGCCTGTGTAGCGATGAACCAGGAATGAGAAGGAAGCTCACACATTTCTACAATGCGTCCGTCTGGAGACAATCCGGACAAAAGCATGCCATTTTTTTCCAGATCATCACGATAGTAGTTGTTGACCTCATAGCGGTGGCGGTGTCTCTCTGAAATCTCCTGCTGTCCATAGAGCTGGTAGGCAAGTGAATCTGTAGAAAGCACACATGGATATGCGCCAAGGCGAAGCGTTCCGCCAATGTCTTCAACACCGTCCTGATCTGCCATTAGATGTATGACCGGGTGCGTGGTCTGCGGATCAAGCTCAATGCTGTGTGCATCATGAAAACCGCAGACATGGCGGGCAAATTCGACAATACAAAGCTGCATGCCCAGGCAAAGCCCTAAAAATGGGACATCATTTTCACGGGCATATTGAATCGCACGAATCATGCCATCGGTTCCGCGGTCTCCAAAACCTCCGGGAACAATAATGCCGCTGACATCGCCCAAAAGCTCTTCTACATTGTTGTCATGGATATCTTCTGAGGAAATCCATTTAATATTGACATTGCTTTTGTGAGCCAGTCCTCCATGTTTTAGAGATTCCACAACACTGATATAAGCGTCGTGGAGTGTTGTATATTTTCCAACTAAAGCAACTGTGACATCTTTTTCCAGATGCTTCAGGGTGTCTACCATTGTCTGCCATTCTTTCATGTCAGGCTCCGGACACGCAAGGTGCAGGCATTCACAGGCCACATCGGCAAGATGTTCTTTTTCCATTGTAAGCGGCGCTTCGTATAGTGTTTCTACATCGAGATTCTGCATGACACGCTTGTTTGGAACGTTACAGAACAGGGCAATCTTGTCCTTAATACCTTCCTCCAGCGGCCGTTCCGTCCGGCAGACGATAATATCCGGCTGGATTCCCATTCCCTGCAGTTCCTTTACACTTGCCTGGGTTGGTTTTGTTTTCATTTCTCCGGAGGCCCCGAGATATGGAATCAGCGTAACATGGATCAGAATCGCATTTTCATGTCCGACGTCGTGCTGGAACTGACGGATTGATTCTAAAAAGGGCTGGCTTTCAATATCTCCTACTGTGCCTCCGACTTCGATAATGGCAATCTGCGTATCCTTACAACCGTCATTGCGGTAAAAGCGGCTTTTGATTTCATTTGTAATATGAGGGATAACCTGTACAGTACCCCCGCCAAAATCGCCGCGGCGTTCCTTGGACAATACACTCCAGTATACTTTTCCGGTTGTAACATTGGAATGTTTTGTCAGGCGTTCGTCGATGAAACGCTCATAATGTCCCAGATCAAGGTCTGTTTCAGCACCGTCGTCAGTGACGAAAACCTCACCGTGCTGAACTGGATTCATAGTTCCAGGGTCGATGTTGATATAGGGATCAAATTTTTGCATTGTCACGCTGTAGCCGCGCATTTTCAATAGTCTGCCAAGTGATGCCGCAGTAATTCCTTTTCCCAGGCCGGAAACAACACCACCGGTAACAAATACATATTTGACTGCCATTTCTTTATCCTCCTTGTAAGTAAACGGATATGTATAATAAAATAATACAATATTTATCTATTATACCTCAAATAGTATATATTGTTCAATCATTATTTTCTATTTTCTTTTTTCACAGTTTCTTCTTATTTTTATTATTGCATTTCAGGGTTCTTCGTTTTATACTATTGTAATGATATAACGTCAGGTTCTAAACAACATAAGCTATGCGGGCAAAACCAATACAAAAGATTGTGTTTGCAAGGGAAGTCTGCCAAATTTAGTCTGGTATGTAATTTTGTCAGAGTGGGGAAATTAACAGAAGAGTTTCAAAGGAGGACAGAAGTGGAAAATAACAATAATGGTTCAGGGGATAATAAAAAAAATAATCGCAGGGGGATATTAATTTGCCTGGCAGTTGCACTTGGAATGTTTCTGCTTTTTTCTTTGATGAACAGTCAGGTCAAAAGTGCTACAAATAAAGAAATCACATATGATCAGTTTCTGCAAATGCTGGAGGATGGCAATGTAGAGTCAGTTGTGATTACATCCAGTGAACTGCAGATTACGCCGGTACAGCAGACGGATTCTCTGTATAGTGTAACATATTATACCGGGCTGATTTCTATGGATGTTCAGCTGGTAGAGCGGCTTAGCTCTGCGGGGGTTGAATTTTCCAAGGATACATCAGACAGTTCATCCGGCATAGGCTACATGCTGGTGTCTACGTTTTTGCCGATTCTGCTTTTGTGGGGCGGCCTGTTCCTTGTTTTCCGCATGATGTCAAAAAGCTCCGGCGGAATGATGGGGGTTGGAAAAAGCACAGCGAAAATGTATGTTCAAAAAGAGACAGGCGTTCTGTTTAAAGATGTTGCCGGGCAGGAAGAGGCGATGGATTCCCTGACAGAGCTGGTGGATTTTTTGCACAATCCGGCAAAATATACGGCAATCGGTGCGAGGCTGCCGAAGGGGGCGCTTCTGGTGGGACCTCCGGGAACCGGTAAAACCCTGCTGGCCAAAGCGGTGGCAGGAGAGGCCGGCGTTCCGTTTTTTTCACTGTCCGGTTCGGATTTTGTAGAAATGTTTGTAGGTGTCGGAGCTTCGCGTGTCCGCGATCTTTTTAAGCAGGCACAGCAGATGGCGCCGTGTATTATTTTTATTGATGAGATTGATGCGATTGGAAAGAGCCGTGACAGCCGTTACGGCGGTGGAAATGATGAGAGGGAGCAGACGCTGAATCAGCTGCTTTCAGAGATGGACGGTTTTGACAGTTCAAAAGGTCTGGTCATTCTGGGTGCGACAAACCGCCCGGAGGTACTGGATAATGCGCTTCTCCGTCCGGGACGCTTTGACCGGAGAATTATTGTAGAAAAACCGGATTTGAAAGGCCGTGTTGATATCCTGAAGGTTCATGCAAAGGATGTGCTGATGGATGAATCTGTGGATTTTGATGCGATTGCCCTCGCGACAAGCGGCGCAGTTGGCGCTGATCTTGCCAATATGATTAACGAGGCGGCGATTATGGCAGTGCGCTGCGGCAGACGTGCGGTCAGCCAGCAGGATTTGTTTGAGGCAGTTGAGGTTGTCATTGCCGGAAAAGAGAAAAAGGACCGCATCCTTGGAAAAGAAGAAAAACGAATTGTCGCATATCATGAAGTGGGGCATGCATTGGTGACGGCATTGCAAAAGAAAGCAGAGCCGGTTCAGAAAATTACAATCGTACCCCGGACCATGGGTTCTCTGGGCTATGTAATGCAGGTGCCGGAGGAAGAAAAATATCTGATGAGCAAAGAGGAAATTCTGACCCGCATTACGTCGCTGTTTGGCGGACGTGCGGCAGAAGAGCTGGTTTTTGGTTCTATCACAACCGGGGCGTCAAATGATATTGAAAAGGCTACGTCATTAGCACGTTCCATGGTCACACAGTATGGTATGTCAGAAAAATTCGGGTTGATTGGTCTGGAGACGGTGGAAAGTAAGTATCTGGACGGAAGAACCGTCTTAAACTGCGGTGATGCGACAGAGGCAGAGATTGACAAAGAGGTCATGAGAATCCTGAAAGACTGTTATGCACAGGCAGTTGAACTTTTGTCCGGCAGCAGGGATGCGCTTGATAAGCTTGCTGAGTACCTGATTGAACATGAGACGATTACAGGCAAGGAATTTATGAAGATTTTCCGCAAGGTGAAAGGGCTTGAGGAGCCGGAGGGAGATCACTATGACGCATTGATTTTGGATATTGACGGTACGCTGGTCAACTCGGACAAAGTGGTTTCGGAAGCGACAAGGGATGCTATCGTTGATGCGCAGAAGAGAGGAAAGACGGTAGCGATTGCTTCGGGGCGTTCGATTTCGGGGATTCGCAGGACAGCTGCGAGCATTTCGCTGGAGGATTTTGGCGGCTATGTGATAGCATACAATGGTACGACTGTGATTAATTGTAAAACAGGCGAGTGTATTTTTAACCAGACGATTGATCCGGAACTGCTTGCGCCGGTTTATGCTGCTGCTAAGGAGGCAAACGTTGGTATTACGGTTTACCATGACCAGACAAGGGAGCTGATTGCCGGAAATGGTGTTGACAAATATATCGAAGCGGATGCAAAGGCATGTGAGGTAACAATCCGTCAGGTGGATAATCTGGTAAGGGATATTGATTTTCCGATTAATAAATTCCTGCTTTCCGGCGACCCGGAATATATGAAGGAAGTAGAAAAACAGATGCAGGAAAAGTTCGGAAGCCGGTTGAATGTATTCCGTTCGGATCCGTTTTATGTGGAGATCCTTCCCCGGTTTATTGACAAAGGGGTGGCAGTGCAAAAGCTGATCCGTCATCTTGACCTTAAAAAGGACAAGGTGATTTGTGTCGGGGACAGTTTTAATGATTTGCCAATGCTTCGGTGTGCCGGCCTTGGTGTTGCGATGGGCAACGCACAGCCGGAGGTCAGGGAAGCGGCTGATTTTGTCACGGGCAGCAATGATGAGGACGGTATTGTAACAGTGATTCAAAAATTTATGACGCCGAAGGATGAAGAATAGCCTTCCGCTATTTGCTGGTTTTTCTTAAATATCGCAATATAGCTGTGCAGTACGCTGGCAGCAGCTTCGGAAATGCAGCTTAAATCGTTTGCAAATCCGGCAGCTTCTTTTGCGTACTGCCGGTGCATTTCCGATAAGAAATCCTGCAATGCCGCTGCAGACGGGATATGCTTTGCGTTGTCTGAAACCGTGAAATATTTTTGGGAACGGAGATATTTTGCAAAGGCTTTTTCATATTTGACATGATCGGCGACACTTCCGTTGAACCAGGCATTGTGCGGAAAGGTAAAATAATCTTCAATATAGTGAATAATATATCCCAGCTTCAGAAAAGAATAACAGTTCATTTTTCCATGGCATTCTAATTGCACCATTTTTTGGCAGATGTCATCGAAGGTTGCTGCCCATGTGTGTCCGGAAATATAGGTGTATACCAGAAGATCAGGCAGAATGCTTCCCAGCTTCAAAAAAAATTTGTGTCTTTTATTCAGTTCACAGGAAAGGTGTTCTGTTATTGTCAGATGGCTGATTTTATCCATTTCGATTCCCCATTTCTTTTTGTTATTATGATATGCCTTGCACAGTTGCAGCGCTCTATGAAAAGGAGAGGCTGTTTATTCTATCTTATTTCAGATTTTCGAAATTGTCCATGGAAATAAATGCCGTTTAACGGTTATTGCTATTTATTTTATTTTGCAATAAAATTTTCTGATTTCGGAATTATTATTAATTATTTTTAAAATAACTTCATTGTCTGTCAGCATTTGATAAGAAAGGATCTCTGCATCGCCTGTTTCAAAAGTTATTTTTTGGATTTTATTATCATCTATATCCCAGCTGATCAATTGATTCGTGCTTTCCAAATGTCCAGATAAAATCATTTTATTTGGAAAAGAAGCAACTCCAATATATGAACCATTTTCTATTTTGCTATTTTCAGAATCGGTAAACCAATCGTTATCTTCTATTCTGGTAATACTTCCTTTATCATATTCTGCTATCAGTATTCGATGATCAAATGTCTCAAAAAGCAAAATATTATTAAAACAATAAATTTTTGAAAACATGTCTTTCCCATCTGTTGTGTTTTGAAAATCCGAAAATTCAATTGGAATATTTTTCGTTAATTTCCCTTTTGCATTATAAATTTCAATATGGGCAGTTCCCTCTTTATCTTCTACATAGCAAAATAACTCATCACCATTTGTACCAAATGGACTCATTATCTGACCTGTATCATTCGTTCCTTTTTTATAAATCCAAGAATGAATAGGATTAATTTTTTTCCCATTTAAACAAGCTAAACAATACTTATTAAAATCTTCTTTTTCCTTCATAAACCATACAAATAATGTACTATCTGAACATATAACAGATGAAAAAATTGTATTGCATTCTTTTATTTTAATAAACTCTCCACGAAAAGTTCTTTCATCAATTTTCAATATATAAGATTTCTCTTTTTTATTTATAATCATTTCCAATGCCAAATATAAGCATCCATCTTTTTCACACATATCGCCCCAAGTGGAGTCAATATTTTTAACTGTAATAATGCGGTGTTTTTGTTTCTTCTCCCGGTCATATAAAAAGAAAGTTTCTTCTGCTGTTTTTTCTTGATGCATTTTAGAATAACAAAGAAGAGAATCGCTAGAAAAATATGTTATTATATTATTGTCATTTTTTATTTCTTTCCCTGATTTGTATACATCATATTTATAATCATCAATCTGAATAGAATCTGATAGCTTTGGGGCTGCCGTTTGATTCGTTTCGGCTTTTTTGTTCTCCAATTCTACAGAACTACTATTTTTTTCTGTAGAAGATTGGCATCCTGTAACGAAAAGTAAAACTAACATAATGCATACTATATATTTCTTCATTATAGCCTCTCCTATATTTTATATTTGTGCAGAAATTGAATATCATAACTTCTGGTTATTTAAATAGATGTTTAACCATCATAGTAATATTTTAAAATTGACGAAACACAATTTTGTGTTTCGCCAAAAAAGTAACTATGTATAATTTTGACATTTGAAATCGTTGCTACCAATAAAGATGATGTGTCCAATGTGCCTTAATAGCAGCCTGTAACTCACTAAATTTAACTTTATACGAACCAGAAGCATTCGCATTGACTCTTGTAATATTAGGGTCTACAATTTTAACTATGGTCATCCCGACATTATAACCTGCTATAGTTATTTAAAAAATGTATTGATTAATGCGAAAGCTATCCATACAAATAATTAAAAAGATTTTATTTTACGTCATTCTCTAAATTGCTTGCATGAGATATGATTAAATTATATCATTCAATTCATTTTGTCAACATATATTTTTAGTTCGTAATATTGAAAAAAATTATCACAATATTTTCGACGCTTGCAATTATATTTGGAACTTTGTGTTCTGGAGAAAAATGGCATTGTGTCATAAGTTTTACAATGAAAGTAAGAAGAGAAATTACACACCTCGGGCGAAGAGACATATCTTACGTAGTATGACAATCTCAAAGAGGCAAGAGAACTATTCGTAAGCGCATCTATTTATATAACTTCGACAGGTATTTAAGTGAGTCACAATAACAAAAGGATTTGTTCTAAAACTTTCTTTATATCATCATCAATACAAATAGATTTATCTTCAATCTCGCCCGGAGCATACGCATCCCCATAATTGACACATACATATGTCGCATCTTTCCAATAATTTGTCATTTCCCAGAAATTGTATTTAATTATGCCGGGTGTATTCATTCCGGTACCTAACTCCAGAAATACAGACGTAAGATTTTTATGCCGTCTCAGGAAATCATTATATCTGTTATTTGCTGCATACCAGCCTTCATCCTGTACAAACGTATCATCACATCGCAGATTCATGGTCATTAGTTTACCGCAATGCGGACATACTGGGATTAATTCTGCTGGAATCTCCATATTCCAGTTTTCTTTATTTGCAAGATCTATCTCATATTTGCCATCTGTCGCTGTGAGGAATCCTGTTGCCAGAAGCATTTTTTTGACAGGCTCTTCGTTATCATATGTTTTCTGGTGACATGGAGCAGAACATTGCCATAATCCATAATCGCCCTGTGTATAGAATAAACGCTTCTTATCAAAATCTGCCAACTGGAACTGATGATCGACGTTTGTTGTTAAAACGAAATAATCCTTATCTTTCACCAGTTTCAATAGATTCTGATACACATCATTCTCTGGCTGATCGTAGCGATTGACATAGATGTGTCTTGACCACCATGCCCAATAGGTTTCCATATTCGGAAATGGGTAGAATCCGCCGGAATACATATCGTTAATTTTATATTTTTCCTGGAAGTCAGAAAAGTATTTTTTAAATCGTTCTCCGGAATAGGTTAGTCCGGCAGAGGTGGAGAGCCCTGCACCGGCACCAATAAGAATAGCATCGGCTGATTCTATTTTTTCTTTTAATTTTTTTATTTTATCCAAGTAATTTTCGGTAGATCTCATAGTCGTAATCTTTGAAAACATTAAATATTACCTCGATTCTGCTTCCTGTTTCTTGCTTATAATCATTTACTGTTTGTATTGCTATTTTAGCTGCCTCATCATTTGGAAAATGAAATTCTCCTGTTGAAATACAGCAAAAGGCAACACTTTTTATACTATTTTGTTCTGCCAATTCGAGGCAGGAACGGTAACAGGATGCCAATAATAATTTATCTTGTTTCGTAAGTGTTCCATATATAATAGGACCGACGGTGTGAAGAACATATTTGCATGGCAGATTGTAAGCACTTGTGATTTTGGCGCTTCCGGTAGGCTCAGAACTGCCCTGCTTTTTCATTATATCTGCACATTCCATACGCAGCTGCACGCCGGCATATGTGTGGATGGCATTATCAATACATTTGTGATTTGGGCAAAAGCATCCAAGCATTTGTGAATTAGCGGCGTTTACAATGGCATCGCATTTCAGGGTTGTGATATCTCCCTGCCATAGGTAAATATCCGGTTTATGCGCATGCAGATTTTTGTAATCGGTAACAGTCTTTTGGTTTAATTCCTCGGTTAAGTATTCATTTTGTATCTGTAAAAAGTCAGGAGCTATGTCATTTGCCATGCGGACATTCAATAATCCGCGAAGCAGATATTTTTGCTCATCCTCATTTTCGGGAATTTGCAGTTCTGAATATTTTGAATTTTCTGTTTTTAAATATTTAATTAAATATTTCCTTCGTTCATTCTGATTCATATCAGCCTCTTTTCTCAATGGTTTGTTTTGGACAGATTTCTGCGCATCTGCCACAGTGAAGACAATTACTTTGATTGATTATAACAGGTTTTACCGTTATATCAATACACTTTTGAGGACATACGGAATAGCATAGTTTACATCCTTTCTTATAGCCGCATCTTATATAGAATAGGCGCCTATGAAAAAACATAGGCACCTTTGTGATGGCAATTCTTTTTAAAATTCGTATGGCGGGTTACCGGAAAAGTCGGCAATAACTCCGTGTGGGTTTTCAAGGTAAAACACTTCAAAAATAGGATTTGTTGCCTCGCCATACTGGCCTTTTACGATTGGATTAGCAATGCACATTTCTTTTGCTGCCATGTTGTTTTCAAATACAGCTGTACCGTGTAAACGAATCCAGGCATATTCAGGGCTTGAGACGGAAATTTCAATTTCAGGATTAGCCATCATATCCTTATAAACGTCTTTCTGATTATTTGTACAGAACCAAAGTTTTCCGTCCATTTCTCCGGAAAACATAAATGGACGGCATTTTCCTTTTCCATCTCTGCCTACGGTTGCTAAAAATTGAACTGGATTTGCTTGTAAAAATTCGATAACTTTCTGCATGATTTTTCCTCCTTACTTTTTTCAATCTTATTTTTTGTGATTTGAAAGTCCTTAGCTTTCAAATTTATTGTATCTGCTAAGTGATAATCTGTGAAGTACGCACAATAAAGTGGTATAGTTACTTTGAGGTGACTAATGGACATAAGTTTCTTTTGGTGCTATACTATCCTTTAGAAACTGTAGAGTAGAAGAATGGAGGATTTCATATGGATAAAACAAAAATGTTGTCACTAAATGAATTGCCTGCTTGTCCTGTGGAAACAACTCTTATGTTAATAAGCGATAAATGGAAGGTGTTAATTCTTCGGGACTTAATGCCGGGAACAAAACGTTTTGGCGAACTTAAAAAATCAATTGGAAGTATTTCACAAAAGGTATTAACCTCGCAGCTCAGACAGATGGAAGGGAGCGGGCTTGTTAGCAGAACCGTGTATCCAGAGGTTCCGCCCAGAGTTGAGTATACACTTACCGAGCTGGGATATAGCCTGAAACCCATTTTGGATGCTATGTGGAAATGGGGAGAAGATTATAAAGAACAATTAAAGCACTAGTATAGTTTTGAGTTTTTATAAAATATCTGTTCCTACATATTTTTTTAACAAATCTAGTGCAAGCTTCATTTGTGGGCTTATCCATTTATTTTTATGATAAATATAAAAAGAGTTATATGTTTTTTCATCAAGCTCTGTTTTAACCGGCATAAGAGAACCATTTTTCAATTCTTCCCCAATGGAGTAAGTGGGGACAACTGCAATTCCTAAATTATTCATAACACATCTTTTTACGGCTTCTATGCTTTGCACCTTCATAGGCGGATTAAGAAGAATATCCTTTTCGGAAAGGTATTTATCCATGTCTGTCTGATAGTAGCCGTCCGGCTCATTGCAGATTAGACTGAATGGTTTGTGTTGGTGAGGTGTGATAAAATCCAGCAGATTGGTGTTTGCAAAAGGAGAAGCAACAAGAACTGCTTTATAGCTACCGAGTTTTTTATGTATGACGCTGTCAGGATAGCTGTCTTTTTCACAATTTATGCCTATGTCGGCAGTGCCATCGGCAACGGACTGGTTGATTTCCCCTGATTGTATGGAACTGACCACAAGCTGCACGTTGGGGGCCTCCTGTGTAAATGCCCGCATAAATGGCTGCATATTGTAAATTAAAATTGAATCTGGAATTGCCAGCTTTAATGAACCGGATATCTCAGACAGGCTTTTGCCGTAATTGCTGATTTGCTCTGCACCTTGTAAAATCATATCAATATAAGGCATAATATCTTTTCCCGCCTGTGTAAGTTCCATGTGTCTGCCTATTTTCTCGAATAATTTCAAAGCAAGTTCATCTTCAAGCTGTTTTATTTGGAATGTGACAGTAGACTGCGTATAGCCTAGTTTATCTGCAGCCTTTTGAAAGCTTCCCATTTCAAGGATTGTTTTGAATGTAACTAAATTTTTTGTATTCACCTGTTACCACTCCTTAATATATTCAATTTATCGAATTAAGATATCGAAAATATTTAATTTTTTAATTATTTCCTTTGTGCTATTATAAAACAGCAGGCAGGAAATAGCAATCAATTTTCAGGGAGGTTACATATGAATTTTAAGTTTAGCGGGGACGAGCAAGAAGTAATAGATATCATTCATGAATTTGGTGTAAATGAGGTAGCGCCATTGGCGGCAGAGATTGACGAACTGGAACGTTTTCCGATGGAAAGTCGAAATCGCTTGGCTGAATTAGGCATGATGGGAATTTGTTATCCGAAAGAATACGGTGGAGGCGGACATTCCTATCTGGCATATATAGCAGTTATAGAAGAATTGGCAAAGCACTGCTCAACAACCTCAGTTATGCTGTCGGATCATCATTCTTTAGGCTGTTTTCCGATTGCGGAATTTGGTACTGAGGAACAAAAACAGAAATTCCTTGTACCGCTGCTGAAAGGAGAAAAATTAGGAGCATTTGCAGTGACTGAGCCTTCCGCAGGATGTGATTTGGGAAATCAACAGACTACTGCCGTTGATATGGGCGATTACTACCTGTTAAATGGTACAAAAATCTTTATTACAAATGGCTTTTATGCGGATATCTACTATGTTACAGCGATGACAGACAGAAGTCAGCGCAGCAGAGGTATTTCCGGCTTTATTGTAGAAAAGGGGACTCCCGGATTTACATTTGGTACAAAAGAAAAGAAGATGGGTATCAAAGGTTCGGCAACTTATGAACTTGTATTTCAGGATTGTAAAATACCAAAAGAAAATCAGCTGGGTGAATTGGGCAAAGGATTCAAAATGGCTCTTACAACATTGGATGGAGGAAGAATTGGTGTTGCGGCACAGGCACTTGGCATTGCACAGGGAGCGATTGACCATTGCAAAAAATATGTTACAGAACATATGCAGGGTGAATTGAGGATTTCTCAGTATCAGTTTACGCAATTTGAGCTGGCTGATATGCAGGCAAGAGTTGATGCTGCCAGACTGCTGGTTTATAGGGCGGCACAGGCAAAACAGGATCATGAACCGTTTTCGCATTTAGCAGCCATGGGGAAATTATATGCATCGGAAGCGGCAACGAATGTAACCCGTCGTTGTGCACAACTTGCAGGAACTGACGGATATACAAGAAATTATCCTTTTGAGCGTTTAATGCGTGATGCAAAAATTACGGAAATTTATGAGGGAACAAGCGAGGTTCAGAGAATGGTTATATCCTCATGGATGGGAATTAAATAATCGGAGCCTTATGGGCGGTAATATTTTATAAATATCTAATGACATATATTTTCCAATGCAGAGTAAAAATCCGGATACTGTCTTTTTAAATTGATTGGTTTTCCAGTCTCATTTAGAAAACAATGCGTGCTTGCAGACTCGCATACAAGTTCATCTTCTACATACATCTGGTATGCCAGAATCAATTTGACAGAGGATAGTTTTTCAACAGTTACAATTATTTTGATTACATCAGGATATGAAGTGCTTTTTTTATAATGACAGGAGATATCAATAACAGGAGAGATTATGTGTTCCTGTTCCATTTTGTCATATCCCCATCCAAGCTGCTCCATCAGATCGATTCGTGCTTCTTCCATAAAACGGATATAATTGGAATGGTGAGTAAATTGCATTTTGTCTGTTTCATAGTATTGAACTTTATGAATATATGGTTTCATAAATTGTTTTCCTCTCTTCCTTGTAAAAATTAGGATTTTCTCCGGCATTTGCATTATACAGCGGATTGTTTTTTTATGTGTTCCACAATCATGTCATACCGTTCCTGTGCCTGTTCATCAATGACTGACAGGCTGTACAATTTCCACAGCAGGTATTTCTGCCTGATTTCATGTCAAGACTTCTATGTAGTTCGATTGTTTTGTGGTAGGATTTGATTAGCAGAAATCGCTTCTGCTAATCCCACATTGCTATGAGTTCAATTCCCCTCAGAAAATAAAAAATGCCGAAAACCTTGACTTCACAGTGCTTTCGGCAGAATTTTAGCGTCGCTAAGAGGATTTGAACCTCCGGCCTACCGCTTAGGAGGCGGTCGCTCTATCCAACTGAGCTATAGCGACAATTACATACTATTGCATTTTAGCACATACATTTTTTGCCGTCAAGTGAGGGATTCACCAACGTAATAAAATATATGGAAACCGGAAAAAGAGTATCTGAATAAGCCTTGAAAAACAGGAGAAGTAGTGTTATTATGCGAATATCTTATATAAATGGTTTTGCTGTTATTGGACAAAAAGAGAGGAGCTTTTGGAATATTTATGTCAGAAGAAATTGAAAACAAAGATCAGGATTCTGAATATGAGGACGTTTGTTATATTTGCCGGAGACCGGAGCATATTGCCGGGAAGATGATTCATATTCCCAATAATATTTGCATTTGTAACGACTGTATGCAAAAGACATTTGATTCTATGGAGCATATGACAGGGCCGTTTCCGGGCGGCATGCCCAATATAGAAATGTTTACAATGGGGCAGCCGCCGCAGGGAGAAGTACCGAAAAATCAAAAAATAAAAAAGAAAAAGGCACAAAAGGAGAAAAAACAGGGACAGGATAAGCAGGAGGGGATTTTTGATATTCAGCATATGCCTGCCCCGCATATTATTAAACAGACACTGGATGAGCATGTGGTTGGCCAGGAACATGCGAAGAAGGTCATGTCAGTTGCCGTGTACAATCACTACAAACGTGTGCTGACGGATACAGAGGAAAATGAGGACGGCATTGAGATTGAAAAATCCAATATGCTGATGATCGGGCCGACTGGCTCTGGAAAGACCTATATGGTTAAAACGCTGGCCCAAATTCTGCAGGTGCCGCTTGCCATTACAGATGCCACGTCACTGACGGAGGCAGGATATATTGGCGATGATGTGGAAAGTGTGCTTTCTAAATTGCTGGCTGCTGCAGACAATGATGTCGAAAAGGCGGAACATGGTATTATTTTTATTGATGAGATTGACAAGATTGCCAAAAAACGCAATACAAACAGCCGTGATGTCAGCGGCGAGTCGGTCCAGCAGGGCATGCTGAAGCTTTTGGAGGGCAGTGACGTTGAAGTGCCGGTGGGGGCAACCAGCAAAAATGCGATGGTGCCCATGACTACGATCAATACCAGAAATATTTTATTTATCTGCGGCGGTGCATTTCCGGAGCTGGAAAAAGTGATTAAGAATCGCTTGAAAAAGCAGTCGTCGATTGGATTTTTGTCTCAGTTGGATGATGAGTTTGACAAGGATGAAAATATTTTGCAAAAGGTGACAACAGAAGATTTGCGGGAATTTGGAATGATTCCGGAATTTCTGGGCAGATTGCCGATTGTATTTGCATTGCAGCCAATGACGGAAGAAATGCTTGTGAAAGTATTGACGCAGCCGAAAAATGCGATTATCAAACAATATCAGAAGCTGCTGGCATTCGATGAGGTAGATTTGCGCTTTGAAGAGGAAGCGGTCCGTGCGATTGCAAACAAGGCGTTGGATAAAAAGACCGGAGCCAGGGCGCTCCGTGCGATTATTGAAGAATTTATGCTGGATATCATGTATGAAATACCAAAGGACGACATGATTGGAAGAGTTACGATTACCCGCGATTATATTGAAAAGAAAGGTGCTCCGCAGATTGAGATGCGGGAAAGCGGGGAAGCGAAGTTTTTGACGCAGAGGGACTAAACAATCAGCCTGAAAACATAATTTGGATTTCTGAATACAATAGATAAAATGCTTTTATCAGGAGTGGTTATGGACGAAGTATGCAATCACGCAATTTATTCGGAAGATTATCTGGATTATCTGGTTGAATACTATGAAGAAAATGAAAATGAGCCTGATTTACAAAACGTAGTTTGCCAGCAGCTGGTATCGCCGCGGTATGCGGTGCTGTACGAACCCGGACAGAGCTATGATACGGCTTCTGTTTCCAATATTAAGATTATTCCGCGCTGTTATGGGCTGCTTTCCTCAGATGCCATGCTTGAGACAATCGGGGCAACAAGGGTACAGAGAAATCCGAATTTGAATTATTATGGAAATGATATTTTAATCGGATTTATTGATACGGGAATTGATTATGCACATCCGGCTTTTATAGGCAGCGACGGAAAAACAAGAATTCTTGGAATCTGGGATCAGACAATGCAGAATCCGCGTGAGGGGGAGCAGGCTCCGGCGGATTTTGAATTTGGCGTGGAGTATACGCCGGATCAAATCAATCTGGCGCTGGAGAGCAGACAGCCTCTGGATGTGGTTCCTACCCGGGATACCAATGGACATGGAACTTTTATGGCCGGTATAGCCTGCGGGAACCGCATTGAGGAACAGCAATTTTCAGGAGTGGCGCCGCTTTCGTCGATTTGTGTTGTAAAATGTAAGGAAGCAAAGCAGAACTTAAAGGATTATTACTTTATTCATGGGGATGAACCCTGCTATGCAGAAAGTGATATTATGCTGGCAATCCGATATGTAAACCGGATTGCGAAAAGGTATCGGATGACGGTGATTTATTGTGTCGGGATGGGAACCAGCCAGGGTGCGCATCTCCGCGGCGGTGTCTTGGGAGAATTTTTACAGGAATATGGGGATTACCGGGGCAATTTTGTGATTACTGCGGGCGGCAATGAGGGAAATACATCGCATCATTACCGGAGTGATTCATTAGAGCCGGACGGCAGCGTAGAGGTTGAAGTGCGGGTAGGGGCAGATGAAACAGGATTTACAACACAGCTCTGGACAGATGTGACCAATTTGTACTCTGTGGCACTGATCTCGCCGGATGGTGAATATTCGGGAAAAACAGAGGCACGGCTGGGTGAAAAGCGTCAGATTAATTTTTTGTTTGAAAAAACAGTAGTCTATATAGAATATTTGCTGATTTCGCATGAAAGCGGGGATGAATGTATTCAGATACGTTTCCGTTCTCCGGCAGAGGGGATTTGGAGAATTCGGGTTTTCAATGAAAATAAGTATTCTACTCGTTTTGATATGTGGCTTCCTATTCGTAATTTTTTAAGTGAGGATACTTACTTTTTACGTGCTGATCCGGACACGACTTTGTGTGATCCGAGCAATAATACAGGACTGATTTCATGTTCGTATTATAATTCTTATAATCGCAGTGTGGAGATTGAGGCCAGCCGCGGGTTTACGAGAGATGGCGGCATCAAACCTGATTTTGCTGCGCCGGGTGTGGAAATATATGGTCCGCTGCCTTTCTTGGGAAATTATCCGGCAGATGAAACAGAACGGGAAGAGCGTGCGCGGTATGGGTATCGTTCCGGTTCCAGTTATGCTGCAGCAATCACAGCAGGAACTGTGGCAATTTTGGCAGAATGGGCGATCATTGACCAGAATGATTTGTCGCTTGATACGGTTAAAGCCCAAAAATATCTGATCCGTGGGGCAGACCGGTCAGGTATTACGGTTCCGAACCAAACCTGGGGAAATGGGACATTGGACATTTATAACGTTTTCGACAGCTTTCGCCCGCAGATTTAGGGCGGATTTTTGGCTGACCATCATTTTGTAGTCCCGTAAAATAACTTTATATTGTAAGCTTGCTGCATTTAGTGCATAGATATAGCTGTCGATCAAATCCGGTTCGCTGGCGTTGGATAGACCGTTATAGGCATCCTGTAAATTCCGCTGTGCATCCAGCAGGGCTTTTTTTAGAAAAACTTCTCTTTTGGGGAGTTTTTCTTTTTTGGATAATAATTTCATGGAATTTGCTGTCTCCTTTCACAAATGTTGTCCTTGCTTACAGTATAGACAGTCAATTCCATATTTATGCAATTATTTTTTTATTTGATTCACAGTTTATCTGAATTTGCTGCGTCGGACAGCTTGCTGGACGTTTCCCGCGCATGTCGGAGGAGGACTGTGGACAGTAACCTTTATTTTGTTTTTGCAGGAGATTTCTTTTTGTTCTAAATGCATGGAAAAAATGTTTCAGGCATAGGGTAGTAAAGAAGGACAAGAAACAGATGCAAGGATGAAAGGGGTACATAATGGAAAATACCATTTTTATTGTGTTATTTATTGGCGGATTTATGATTTTTCTGGCATCATTGGGTGTTGACGTGATCAAAGTGGCTTTTAATTTTGTGATTCGATGCCTTCTATGCCTTATAATCATTAACATTGCAAATTATGTGATTGAGCAGAACGGCGCAAATTTTGTAGTTAATATTAACGAAATTTCAATGGGCGTTTCGGGTATATTTGGGGTTTGGGGCGTGATTTTTCTATATGTTTTACAGTATTATTTCACAATAACATAAATAAATTTTTGTGAAAAAAGGACAAAAAATGCGGATTTGACAGCTGAAAAACCGTTTGTTATATTAGCGGCACACTTCGAAAGGGGGGTGCCGGACATGAGGGAAATTTTTTTGTTGCTGTTGCTGGGTGGTGCGGTTTGCCGGGACGTCAGAGAACAGAAAATATCGAATAAGCTGATCGCAGCAGGCTGGATGGCCGCTGTTATATTCCGGTTTGTTTCAGAAGGTTTTTTGGGCGTTTTGGGCGGAGCTGCTGCAGTAATTTTGACAATCGCATTGTTTTTTCCTTTTTTTTGCTGTAAAGGAATCGGTGCAGGGGATATCAAACTCTGGTCTGTGATTGCAGGATTGTACGGCGTGTATTTCCTTTTTGAAGTTTTAGCGGTTCTTTTTGTTTTGGCGGGTATCTATGCACTCATGCGTATATTGCGGGAATGGTTTTTAAGGCAGCGTTTTCGGTATGCAGGAGGTGAACCGGCACTGGGGAGAGGCCTTCAGGGAAGCCGTATGACAGGCAAAAAGGGCAGATTTATTATTTTGGCACCGTTTACGTTGATGGGGGTGATTTTGGTCTTTTTGGAAAGGTGGGGACAAATATGCTGAAAAAAATCAAATTGGCATTGTACGGTCAGGGGGAGTATATGGCAAGCCTGCTGGGGTATTTTTGCAGACGCAGCATTCAGATGATAGAGCCGATGCTGTTTACAAATCTGCAGGCATTGGGGCAGGCAGTTAAAGCCGGTGCGGTTGATGTACTGTTGACAGAAGAAGAAATGCTGGAAGAAGTCAGAGGCTTTCAGGACATGGCTGTGCAGATCGTATTGCTGTCTGAGGGGACAGCACTGCATGAGCAGCAGTTGTTTCCGATTATTTTTAAGTATCAGTCGGCAGAGGATGTTATCAATGAGCTGTTATCCCTGATAGCAGAGAATGACCATATTCGTTATACGCAAAGAATTATTTCAAAAAAAGCAGTGGAAATAATCGGGGTGTATTCGCCGTTTGGGGGAGCGGGTGTTACGAAATATGCGCTTTCGATGTCAGAGGGACTTGCAAAGCAGTACCGTACATTGTATGTAAATCTTGAACTTTTTCATGGCCTGGGATATCTGCTTCAGGGGAAAAAGGGCCAGCCGGAACAGAGAAGCCGGGGGATGTCGGAAGTAATTTTTTATTTGAAACAAAAAAAGGAAAAGCTGGCGTTGAAGCTGGATTCGCTTGTGTTTTCGAAAGATGGTCTTGACTATATTTTTGCGGTGGAGGATTTCAGGGATTTATATTATCTGGAAGAGGAAGAGACAGCCCGTTTTTTAGAGGTTTTAATACAGGAGTCAGTGTACCAGAAGCTTGTGTTTGATATCGGGTATCTTGGGGCAGGGACGCTGTATTTGTTCCGGCAGCTTCACAGGCTATATATGCCGCAGCCGTGGTTACAGGTACAGATCGGAAAGGAAGAAGCATTTTTACAGCTTTTAGCCAGGGAACATTGTGAGGAAGCGGTTCGTCAGATCATTCGCGTTGATATGCGCTGACATTTGTTATGGCGATATTCATTTTACAAATGGAGATAACGAGTATGACGGAAAAGGAGAAGAACAGAAGATGTCAGGAAATTCGGGAACGGGTTTACACAGAGACCAATAATTCGCAGGAATTGTCGGATGAAGAAATTCTGGAAATGATTGAACAGCATGTTTTAAAGCTTGGACATGCAGCCTATTTGTCTATATCTGAAAAGAAAGAGATGACGAGGACAATTTTTCATTCTCTCCGGAAGCTGGATATTCTTCAGGATATTCTTGAGGATCCGACTGTTACGGAGATTATGGTAAACGGACCGGATCATATTTTTGTAGAACGTTATGGAAGGATGGAACGCTATGAAAAAAGTTTTTCCAGTAAAGGCAAGCTGGATGATGTCATTCAGCAGATTGTCGCAAAGGTTAACCGAATGGTGAATGAAGCGAATCCGATTGCAGATGTGCGTTTGCTGGATGGGTCCAGAGTGAATGTTGTCTTGCCGCCGGTTGCAATCAACGGCCCTATTGTGACCATTCGCAAATTCCCTGAAACGCCCATTTCCATGGACAGGCTGCTGGAGCTTGGTTCCATTACAGAGGAAGCAGCTGATTTTCTAAGAATATTGGTCAGGGCAAAATATAATATCTTTATCAGCGGCGGTACTGGCAGCGGAAAGACAACATTTCTAAATGCATTGTCTGATTTTATTCCATCGGATGAGCGGATTATTACTGTTGAGGATTCCGCAGAGCTGCAACTTCAGGGAATTGCAAATCTGGTGCGGCTTGAGGTGAGAAATGCAAACCTGGAAGGAAAGCATGAAATATCAATACGTGATCTGATTCGCTGTGCACTTCGTATGAGACCTGACAGAATTATATTGGGGGAAGTTCGGGATGCTGCTGCGTGTGATTTGCTGTCCGCTATGAATACTGGGCATGATGGGAGCCTGTCCACCGGACATGCCAACAGCCCAAAGGATATGCTGGGACGATTGGAAACATTGGTTCTGACAGGAATGGATATCCCGCTTCAGGCAGTGCGCAGCCAGATTGCATCAGCAATCGATATTGTAATACAGCTGGGGCGGCTGCGGGACAGGACAAGAAAGGTGCTGGAGATTGATGAAGTGGTGGGATTGAAGAATGGAGAAGTGCATTTGGTGCCTTTATATTGTTTTTTGGAAAAAGGACAGCGGGAAGATGGCAGTATTATTGGCGGCCTGGTAAAGACGGAAAAAGAGTTGTTTCACCGTGAGAAGCTGTTGACTGCCGGTTTAGCACAGTGTATCGAAAACCCGGATGCAAATAATCTGGTTCACTTTTCTGACAGCACAGGAAGTTCGGATGCGCTGCACCAGACCCGCATGCAGGAGGGAACCTATGAAGAGAGTGATTGGTTATAAAGTGTATGTAAGGGGGATGTTGTCTGGATTTTTTCAGGGAGCGTTTATCAGTTTTTTGTTTTATCAAAGCGTATTTTTGGCACTGGTGTTTGGGTTGGGATATGGGGGTTTTCAAATGTTTCAGGAAAGAAAACGGTATTGCAGGAGACAGGAACAGGAAATGTCACTTGAATTTCGGGAGGGTCTGCAGGGAATTTCCTCTGCCCTCCGAGCAGGATACTCTATGGAAAATGCGGTCCATGAGGCAAGGATAGAGTTGGAAATGCTCTATGGAAAAGAGGCGTTGCTTGCACAGGAATTTCTCTGGATGGAAAAGCAGATGGATTTGAACCAGTCGGTGGAACAGCTTTTTTTTGAGATGGCAGAGCGCTGGAATACCGAGGATATTAATTATTTTGCACAGGTGTTTCAGACGGCAAAGCGGACGGGCGGTGATCTGATTGCAATTACCCGGAGCACTGCAGGAAAAATCAGTGAAAAGATAGAGGTGCAGAGAGATTCAGACATTGATTGCCGGGAAAAAAATGGAAGCGAAAATAATGAACCTGATTCCTCCTGGGATGATTTTGTATTTTTGGCTTTGTTCACCGGGATTTTTGGATTGTCTTTATCAGGGCTCCGGCAGGATTGTTATGACAGGTCTGCTTGTACTGTATCTTACGGCATATTACTGGAGTGAAAAAATCAGTGATATCAAGGTGTAAATTGTTGTACAAAGGGAGCGCACTACAAAAAATTATTTAGAAATGGGGCTTGCTATGACTGGGATTTGCTTTTTGGGAATGTTTCTGCTGTTGGGATATTTTTGTGTCACAAATAGGAAATGGAGCAGTTTATATGAGAAATATGTACAGAAAGAGCAGAAAAAGACGGTGTTTGATGCAGGTGTGTTTATTCTCCTGAAACAGCTGCGTGAAAAAATGGGGTGGAGACTGCAGGGAGAGCGCCTTGAGTATTTAAAAAAGTTACATGCGGGGCAGGGGGAGGAGCAGCTTTATTTCCTGTACTATGGCAGAATTGGAAGGGCAGCTTCTGTGATTGTTCTGGCTGTGTTGTTTTTTATTGCGGTCAGCAATTTTGCTGAGCAGAAAAGCCAGTTGCTGCAAGGTTACTTTTTAGAGAGAGAGGCGGCAACAGGACGCCAGAAAACGGTTTCTCTCACAGCGGTTACAGAGGATGAAGAGCGGGATGTTCAGATTGCAGTGCCGCCGAAGCAGTATTCTGATGAAGAATGTACTGAGAAATTGCAGGAAGCGGAGGATTTTATTTTTAGAAATTATCTGGGAGAAAATTCCTGCGCAGAGCAGATTACCCAGTCATTGAATCTGGTTTCTTCCATTCCGGACAGTGCTGTTTCTGTTTCATGGGATGTGGGGACGGATGGGTTGATTAACAGTGATGGTACAGTGGAAAATGATGATCTGGAGGAAAGCTGCCAGACGCAGGTTACAGCTTTGCTCTCGTATGGGGAGACACAAAAAAAGCTTCCGCTTTCTGTCACAATCCTGCCCAGACAGCGCACAAAAGAAGAGTTGTTTTGGAAGGAATGGCAAAAAAAGCTGGATGACGCAAATCAGGAGCAAAGTCAGGATACTTATTTAGAGCTTCCGGATGAGGTTGCAGGAAAGAAGCTTTCGTATAGAGAAAAGCAAATTTCTATTTCAGGAGTATTGCTGTTAGCTTTATTTGTGGTCCTTTGCTTATTGCCGCGGACAGCGCAGAGCAGGCTGTGCCAGAGGTTAAAAAAACGGGAAGAGGAAATGCGGCTGGATTATCCGGAGTTTGCAGAACATTTTGTGTTGCTGATTGGTGCCGGATTAACGGTCAGGGGAGCCTGGGAAAGAATTGTCCTGGAGTATCAGAAGCGCAGGGAAACAGAAGGAAAGCAGTATGTTTATGAGGAAATGCTGTTAGCGGTACATGATATGGAAAATGGAATGAGTGAAAGACAGGCATACGAACTTTTTGGAAAACGGACAGGAATACTCTCTTATATGAAATTTTCCACCTTACTGGTACAGAATTTACGAAAAGGAACAGAGGATTTGCTCCGGCTGCTGGATTTTGAAGTGGCGGATGCATTTGAGGAACGAAAGGAAAATGCAAAGGCTATTGGCGAAAAGGCAGGAACCAGGCTGCTGATGCCAATGATGCTGATGCTGGTAATTGTATTTGTACTGATTTTGTACTCTGCATTCCAGAGTATGTAGGCTTTGGGAGTTTTGGCGGCTTGTGTCTGCGCACTGTTTGTCACAAAGCCGCATACATACACAAAGCAGTGCAGGAAGGAGAATTTATGAAACAAATCAAAAGATTTTGGCAGGAGGAGGATGGAATTGGTGTCGTAGAGATTATTCTGATTCTTGTTATCCTGATCATGATTATTGTAATTTTTCGGACGCAGATAATCGAGATTGTGCAAAGTGCTTTTGAGCAAATCACTGGTGGAGCGGAAACGATTAACACAGATATTGATATGGACTAGTCAAACTGCCAATTACTTAATATTTGCTGTACTAGCACGGATTTTACAGGGGAGAGCTTTTGAGAAAGTAATGCGGAGGAAAGGGAATATATAATGGGTTATGTTGATAAAAGAAAACAGGGTTCAGGCAGTATTACGGTTTTTCTGGCGTGTGTGTTCCTGCTTTTTTATTCGCTGATTGGAGTGGCATGGGAGCATGTACGGATCGTATCAGCGGCAGGTTATCTGCAGACTGCCGCTGCACAGGCTGCGATGGTGACTTTTGGAGACTACAATAAGGAGTTGTATGAAGAGTATGGTTTGTTTGCCTATGGTGGATATGATGGTATTGGTACAGCTGAATTGACGCAGCAGTTTTTAGATACTTTGCAGGAAAACATAAAAGCGGTGCCGGACAATTCTTTGAAGCAGTACATAGATTTATACCGTTTTTACGAGGTGGATGCTTCTGTTTCCCAGACGAAATGCCTGACTGACCGGGAAGAATTTTGCAGGCAGGTAAGTGCTTTTTTAAAAGCGGGTGCAGTTAAAAATCTGACGGAAGGTTTATTGGAACAGGTGTCTGGAACCGGGCAGACATCCGTTGCAGATGAGAATCTTTCGATTGCCAGAGATTATGAAGAGGGAAAATACGATTCAGATGGGGAGCTTTCGGCGGAAAACAGTGCAGATACTACGGAGGGGCAGGAGGCTGTTTCACAGAAACCATCGGACGAAGAACTGCAGGAAAGTTTAAAAGAAGATGCAGCGGGAGGGAATCCTTTGGATTTCTTTTCAGATTTGATGCGGGACGGGATATTGAATCTGGTATGTGATGCGGAAAGCTTATCAGAGGAAACGATAGAACCGTTAGAAAATGCGCAGACGCAGGAGAATCAAAATGAAGAAGAGGAACAGACATCCCAGGAGTTAGGGGCAGCACAGTATTTACAGGATTTCATAGATACAGAGGAAGGGGAAATTGACACGGGTTTACTGCAGGCAGGCACTGAGAAATCAGAACTTATCTGCTACGCAAATCAGCAATTCGGCAATTATACAAAGGAGAAAAAGCATGCGGCGCATTATGAGGTGGAATACCTGGCAGCAGGAAAAGAGGAGGAAAAAGATAATTTGTCATATGTTGTTAATCGGCTGCTTGTTACAAGAATGCTGATTAATTTCGGAACGATTGTAATGGATGCCGCGCTGCAGGAAAAAAGTCTTGCAACAGCAACAGTGATTGCCGGGTTTACTTGTATGCCGCCTGTCATTACTGCGGTACAATATACTATTTTGCTGGTTCTTGCCTTTCAGGAGTCGTGCGTTGATTTGGCTGCATTGTTAGCAGGGAAAGAGGTTCCGCTTCTCAAAACTGTGACAGAACTAAAAATGTCGTATGAGGAAATATGCCTGGGAGGAAAAGAACTTTTTCGGCAGAAGGCATCTGAATATCCGGATGCAGATGGCAAGCTTTCGTCGACAGGAATAAGCTATATACAGTATCTGTGGGTGCTTTTGGCACTGCAGTCCCGTGATGAGCTTGTTCAAAGGAGCTGTACGCTGATTCAGTCGGATTTGCGTCAGCGTTATAATCAGAGTTTTTATATTTCTGCAGCTGTATGTCAGGCGGATTATTCTGTCAATTATCAGATGGGATATACATTTGGGCAGCTGCCGTTGATAAAAGGGCTTCGAACGGATGGAATCCAAAAGAATCTGGAGGTGCACTATGAATACAAAAGCGGATAGAAATGTCCTCTATTTAGGAAGGATCAAGAAGCAATACAATAAGTTACTTGTAAATCCGGATTATGTTCCCCAGTACACCAATACTAAAAAAAATAGAGGACATTTCTATCCGCTTTTTCGGGAGGGTGTATTGACAGTGGAAGCTGCTTTTTGCGCAACTGCATTTTTTCTGGTGCTGTTTTCTCTTCTGTATTTATTCCGGCTGCTGGCGGTGCAGCAGCAAACGCAGATGGCACTTGCAAATGCAGGTCAGACATATAGTAGTTTTGGGACAAAAACAGGCGTATTGTCCGGGCTGTTCTCTGGAGATGGGTTGATTTTATGGAAGGAAGAAAAGGGAATTTGTTATGTGAATCAGACAGAGACTATTCCAGTGCTTGGAAGCCGCTTCATCAGTTTAAACCGATACCAGCAGATGAAAATACATTCTTATGATGGCAAAACGATGGCGGGTGAAGCAGATGCTGAAAATGTATATGTCTTTATAGCAGAAAATGGGACTGTTTATCACAGAGAGGAGGGATGTGTTTATCTGAATCCGGGAATTCAGGAGATTACATTTGATCAGGTGGCAGAGAAAAGAAATCGCTCGGGCGGTAAATACAGTATGTGTGAAAGGTGCTGCAAAAGCGTGGAACTGACAGGAACAAGCGGACTGTATATTACGCCATATGGGGACAGCTATCATGTGACCAGGCAGTGCCCGGGTTTGAAACGGACTGTGCGGAAAGTGCTTTTGTCGGAGATTGGAGCAATGCCAGCCTGCAGTAAGTGCGGCAGATAGATAATCTGGATAAGGGCAGCGGAATGTCATGGGAAAAAGGAGAGAAATGTGGAAAGGATAATTATTTTTATAGTATTGCTAGTGGGACTGCTGGCAGTTACGTATACTGATGTGAAGGGAAAAAAGATTTTTCTGCCGGTATGTATGGGAGAAATGGTTATATTGCTGACTTTAAATTTCTGCTGGAAAAAGGGAAGCGTATTTATAATAATTGCGTCCTTTGGTATATGTGCTTTGTTTTATCTGGTCAGTGTCGCAACAAGAGGGCAGATTGGAAAGGGAGATGCTTTTTTGTTTGGCATGACAGGTGCAGGAGTCGGGCTGGCCGAAAATCTTCTTTTAATTTATCTGACTTTTTTATTCGCTTTTGCAGGAGGTTTGTTTCTGCTGATGCTGAAAAAGGTCAGTATGCGGGATAGGCTTCCGATGGCCCCGTTTGTCTTAGCGGCATATCTTGTTTTATTC
Source organism: Clostridiaceae bacterium (assembly GCA_021200535.1). Lineage (GTDB taxonomy): Bacteria > Bacillota > Clostridia > Lachnospirales > Lachnospiraceae > Butyribacter. Next base: position 134,532 of record JAJQGL010000092.1, read on the forward strand.
TTTACAGGAGGAGGTTGATTTTCAAATGAAATGGAAGAGAGATGGCAGTTATACAGTCGAGGCAGCCTTTGTGTTTCCGCTTGTCCTGGGGGTGTGCTTTGTTATTTTATATACACTTTTTTGGCTGCATGACCGGGTGGTGCTGCAGGGGAATTTAAATGGCATGCTTGTGCTGGCAGCAGAAGGGGAGTTGAGCCGGAATGAAAAAAGTATCGCTGCGGATTTGGAAAAAACGCTTTGGTGCATGGAGATAACAGAGCTTAAAATTCAGGATGGGCTGCAATATGAAAAATGTGTAATCCGAGCAAAATCCCAGATGGAAATTCCGGTCATGTCAATTTTTGTTTCCGGTTTGAGAGAATTGACATTAGAAGAAAAATATCCCTGCAGGCATCCGGAATATTACAGGCGTTATCGCGATGGAGGTGAGTAAGTGGGAAAAACAGAATATGACGTGGAGCATCACAGTTTGTTATGGAAAACGGAAATTGCTGAAGCGCAAAAACATGCTTTTGCCTGGAGAATGCTGGAACATAATCACATTGAAGGGCTGCTTCCATTTGAATATTATTATGTGGATAACCAGCTGTACTTTCGCTATGAATGTAATCATTTGCAGCCGATTACGTATATATTAAAAAAACGCGCAGGTGATTTTAAGACAATATTTCTTTTGTGCAAAACAATGGCTGCTGTATTCAGAACAGGACAAAATTATTTATTAAAGGAAAGCGGTTATGGGTTAGAACCGGATATTGTGTTTTGGAACCCACAGGATATGCGGACTGTACTTTGCTATCTTCCAGGAAGAGAAAAGGGATTGGAAGAGGGGATGACTGGCTTGCTGGAGTATCTTTTGGAGCATTTGGAACACCATGACCGGGATGCGGTTGAATTTACTTATGGTTTGTATGAGTTTGTTACATCAGGGCATATAGATATAGAAGAGATATCCGGATTTATTGATCAATATACGGAGAGCGGAGAGGCGGAACCTCCGGAAGAGGATGAAACAGACAAGCCGATAACGGAAATTGCAGAAAACAATAATATGGCACTACAGCTGTGCGGAGGTAAAAAATGGGCATATGGCAAAAAAGCAGCTTCTTACATGCATGAAATAAAAGAAATTCCGAAAGGAACGGGGGAGATTGTGCTGGGAAGGGAGGAGGGATGTGTTTTGCGGCTGCCATATGAGACGATCAGCCGCAGGCATGCGATGTTCCTGTGGGATGGGGACAGGCTGTTTGTCATGGATGCGTGTTCGGAGAATGGAAGCTATGTAAACGGAATAAAAATATCTGCATATGACAGAATGGAATGCAGGGAAGGAGACATCCTTACTTTTGCAGACATTTCATTCCGTTTGGTGAAAACCAATTTGTATTGTCAGAATTAAGGTGAGCGGTTAAAAATTTCCGTCTGCAGAAAGGCAGAAGAAACATTCCGTCCGGGGCTTTATTGGAAAACGACGGGATTTTCCCGATACTCTGTTTTGATTACAATATAAGGATAAGAGGCTGCCTCGGATACCTCGTCGTCTTTTTCCGGACCAAACAGATCGGTGTCCAGAATCAGGTCGTCGCCGGATTGGTAAAAATCATTTACTACAATACTGTAGCCGCCGGTTTTTTGCTTCCCATAACCCTTAATGATATATAGGCATCCGTTATCCGAATAGGTCAGTTCAAAAACATTTTTTTCACGTTCGCTGATTAGCTCCTGCAGCTCAGATGGGATATCGGCCCCCGTCACAATCGTAAATTCTACTGGGGTTGTATCATCGGAATTACTGCTGCCTGAACAGCCGGACAGGATAAGGCAGCAAAAAAGCATTGAGAAGAAAAGCATATGGAATAATGATACAATTTTACAATTTTGCATGTCAGCTCTCCTGAAATATTTGATTAGTTTACTCTATGAAAGCAGGACAATAGTTATGAATTGCTTTTTCGGAGCAGGTGTTATATAATGCTAATTGATGCACGGAGACATAGTAGTAGGCACAAGGAGGGCATGCAAGTGAAGGAAATCAATAAGGAGGAGTTTAAAAAAGAGGTCGAGGACTACGTTAAGGTCCTGTTTCGCAAGTCAATTAAAGAGGCTGACCAGCAACAGCTTTTTCAGGCTGTCAGTTATGCAGTAAAAGATTTTATTGTTGATCAATGGATGGCAACACATAAAACATATGAGGAGAAGGATGTCAAGACGGTATACTACCTGTCTATGGAGTTTTTAATGGGGCGTGCTCTGGGTAATATTATTATTAACTTAAAGGGGAATGAAGAAATCAAGAAAGCGATTGAAGAGCTGGGACTGAATCTGGATGTGATCGAGGATCAGGAGCCGGACGCAGCTCTGGGCAATGGCGGATTGGGGCGCCTTGCAGCATGTTTTCTGGATTCTTTATCGACTCTTGGATATTCTGCATATGGCTGCGGCATCCGTTACAAGTACGGTATGTTTAAGCAGGCGATTGAGAATGGATACCAGGTAGAAAAGCCGGATGACTGGTTAAAATACGGAAACCCGTTTGAGATTAAGCGTCCGGAGTATGCCGTTGAAGTTAAGTTTGGCGGTTATGTTGCGATTCGTAAGGATGAGACAACAGGAAGAAACAAATTTGTCCAGGAAAATTATCAGTCTGTTATGGCAGTGCCGTATGATTTACCGGTTGTCGGTTATAACAACAATGTAGTAAATACGCTTCGTATTTGGGATGCAGAGGCGATTGACACATTTAACCTGGATTCCTTTGACAAGGGAGATTATCAGAAGGCAGTGGAGCAGCAGAATCTGGCGCGTACAATCTGTGAGGTCCTTTATCCAAACGATAATCATATGGCTGGTAAGGAACTCCGCCTGAAACAGCAGTATTTCTTTGTATCTGCCAGTGTTCAGCGCGCGATCATGAAGTATATGGAGAAGCATGATGATATTCATAAGCTTCATGAAAAGGTATGTTTTCAGCTGAATGATACGCATCCGACTGTCGCTGTAGCAGAGTTAATGCGTATCCTGGTAGATGAATATGCGTTGGAATGGGATGAAGCGTGGGCAATTACAACAAAGACCTGTGCATATACGAATCATACAATTATGTCAGAGGCGTTGGAAAAGTGGCCGTTGGAGCTGTTTTCCAGATTGCTGCCGCGTATTTATCAGATTATTGAAGAGATCAACCGACGTTTTATTTTGGATATTCAGAGAGCTTATCCGGATGATTACGGTAAGGTTGAGCGTATGGCAATTATATATGATGGTCAGGTAAAAATGGCGCATCTTGCCATTGCAGCAGGTTTTTCAGTCAATGGTGTTGCAAGGCTTCACACAGAGATTCTTAAGAATCAGGAGCTTCATGATTTTTATCTGATGATGCCGGAGAAGTTTAATAATAAAACAAATGGTATTACACAGCGCCGTTTTCTTCTTCATGGAAATCCGCTCCTTGCTGACTGGGTTACAAAGAAGATCGGAGATGAATGGATTACCAGCTTGAACCATATTGATGAACTGTCTGTTTATGTTGATGATAAGCTTTGCCAGAAAGAGTTTATGAACATAAAGTACCAGAATAAGGTTCGTCTGGCAAAATATATCAAGGAACACAACGGAATTGAGGTCAATCCGCGTTCTATTTTTGATGTACAGGTAAAAAGACTGCATGAATATAAGCGTCAGCTTTTAAATATTTTACATATTATGTATCTGTACAACGAACTTAAGAAGAATCCGGATAAGGAATTTTATCCAAGAACCTTTATTTTTGGAGCAAAGGCATCCGCCGGATACCACAGGGCAAAATCAATCATAAAACTGATTAATAGCGTAGGGGATGTCATTAATAATGATAAATCTATCCATGATAAAATCAAGGTTGTATTTATCGAGAATTACCGCGTGTCAAATGCAGAGATTATTTTTGCGGCAGCAGATGTGTCCGAGCAGATTTCTACTGCAAGCAAAGAGGCGTCTGGAACAGGAAACATGAAGTTCATGCTGAACGGCGCAGTTACATTGGGAACAATGGACGGTGCAAATGTTGAGATTGTGGAGGAAGTCGGCGAAGAGAATGCTTTTATCTTTGGACTTTCTTCTGATGAAGTTATTGCATATGAGCACAATGGCCAGTACAATCCAAGGGATATTTACAACACAGATTCTGATATCCGCGCTGTGCTTACACAGCTTGTTGACGGAACTTATGCACCAAACAATCTGGATGAATTTCGCGATATATACAATTCGCTGATGGACAGTCAGAGCGGGCGGTCTGATATCTATTTTATTCTTAAGGATTTTCGTTCTTATGCTGCGGCACAGGAGCGTGTGGAGACTGCTTATGTTGACACGGACAGATGGGCAAAGATGGCAATGCTTAATGTAGCAAAATGCGGTAAATTCTCTTCTGACAGAACCATTGAAGAGTATGCAAAGGAAATTTGGAATCTTGAAAAAGTCACTGTTAAGGTAGAAGATTAGGCGGCGGTTTTGGATTCGCGGCATATCGTCTGGGTTTGCTGATATTGTCATATTTAAAAGCAAATATAATTTTAAGAAAACTGCAAGAGCGTTTTTATCATGTTTCTTGCAGTTTTTTTCAACAGGAAATCAGAGCGCAAAGCAGCAATCTGCCGGGGTTTACAATATAAGGATATGAATGGCAGTGAGGATAAAAGCAGTGGGAGAGGCGCTTGCAGAAACAATGGCCATATGTTAAAGTATGATACATCTGTAACAATATGGGAAAGGAAATATTTGTGCGGAAGCGTCACAAAATCTGCGATGGCAAAACAAAATCTGTGATGGAAAAAATCCGGAAATTCGTTTGCTTTTGCAGCGTAAAACGTTTCGGAATGGAGGAAAATATGAAAACAAAGCAACTGATAGGAATTATCGTTACAGGAGTGGTAATTATAGCGGTAGGAGTGACAGGAGTTGTGTCAAATGTGATTTCGCAAAAGATTTTAGGCAGTGCGGAAGAACAGGCAGGATCCAGTATTTTTGATATGATGAATGATATGACAACGTCAGAGCTTACGCTTCCACAGAATGATTTTGTAGGAGTGATTAATGTTGTTGGAGAGATTGGAGAATCAACGTCGGGTTTTTCTAGTTCAGATGAGTATAATCATGATTTGTATATGGATTATATTGAGCAGATGGAACAGTCTTCTGCCAATCAGGGTATTCTTCTCTATGTGGACAGTCCCGGGGGAGCAGTATATCAGTCAGATGAGCTTTATCTTAAATTGATGGAGTACAGGGAAAATACAGGCCGCCCAATCTGGGCATATTTTGCATCGGAGGCATGTTCCGGCGGATATTATGTTTCCATGGCGGCAGAAAAAATTTCTGCGAACAGAAATTGCTGGACAGGTTCAATTGGTGTGATTGTATCGCTTACAAACTGCAAAGATTTGTATGATAAGCTTGGAATTAAGGAAATTGATATTACAAGCGGTGAAAACAAAGCAATGGGTTCTTCAGGACTGGAACTGACGGATGAGCAGTATGATATTTTGCAGAGTCTGGTGGATGAGGCATATGATCAGTTTGTTGATATTGTAGTGGATGGAAGAAATATAGATGAGGAACAGGTGCGCAAATTGGCGGATGGAAGAATTTATTCTGCGAAGCAGGCGTTAGAAAATGGTTTGATTGATTCTATCGGTTCACTGGAAGAGCAGAAGCAGGCGTTTATTGATGAATATAATTTTGACGAGGATATTGAGTTTTATGCACCTGAAAACGAAATATCCAGCTTCTGGAGCAGCCTGTTTTCTTCCGCACAGCAGCTAATTCCGGAAACAGAGATTGATCTTGCAGAGGATATTGTGGAAAACCAGGGAAATGGGGTGTTGAAATACTATGCAAAATAATATGAACCAACAGGTGTATGCAGGTTTTTTTGTACGTTTGTCAGCTTACCTGATTGACTGGATTCTTGTCGGAGCTGCACTGCTCCTGATTCGTATTCCTGTTTTTATTGCCTATTTGGCCGGCAGTGCAGATTTGATTTTGCGGGATGTGATTTTTGAGTATTCTGTGTATGATATTTTGATTTATGTGTTGAAAGTGGTTTATTTTACCTTTATGACATATTATACCGGAGCAACATTGGGCAAAAGGCTTTTGCATATTCGCGTAATCAGTACGGAGGATAGAAAGCCGTCCTTTTTTGAAATATTATTTCGGGAGAGTGTTGGAAAATTTTTGTCCGGACTGATTTTGTATGTGGGGTATATTATGATTGGAGTGGAGAAAAATAAACGGGGGCTGCATGACATTTTAAGTGACACATATGTAGTTTATTGTCATGAAAAACGAGTCATGGTGCCAGCGCCAGTCGTTTACAGAAATGTTCCATATCATGAAAATTCTTCCGTGCCAAATGGCATGCCATCACAAAATGGGAATACTATGCCATCACAGAATGGGAATACTATGCCATTGCAAAACGAAAATGGCATGCCATCACAGAATGGGAATACTATGCCATTGCAAAACGAAAATGGCATGCCATCACAGAATGAAAAAAAAGGTTCTTCCCAAAGTGAGAATGTATAATGTACACAAGCACAGTGCCTCTGTCTGTACTACTACCGCGTTTTTGAAATAACGAAACCTTTCTGCTGTATAAAGTTTAGTACAGCGGACAAGATTAAAAATGTTTCTTTCGATAAAAATTGTATAAAAGAAGATTATCTGTCAAGAATAGTAGCAGATGATAAAGAAATGCTCCGTGGCTGCCTATCTGTTTTGTATGGACCGCAGCCGGGCGGAGACGCACTACGGCAGATTTGAAATTGAGAAAAAGGAAATGGAGGAAACATTATGTTACAGGAGAACGAATCTTTTTGGAAGAAAAAGGGCTTTTATGTGTGTGCCTGCGTACTTCTGGTTGGCGTCATGGCGGTGGGGGCGCTTTTTTACCGTCAGGTTGGCCTTGGCGATACACAGGAAGAAATGATGGCAGATATTGCCACGGAAATCCCGGCTGATTCAGCGGAGATATCGGGCGCTGGTGCAGTCGATACAGAAACAGAGAAGGATCAGCAGGCGGCTCAGGCAAATGCAAATGTTACAGCAAAGCCGGAAAGCACAGCAGAAGCAACAGAGGATTCAGATGCACAAAAGACATCTGAGCCAAAGAAAAAGACAAAAAAGAAAAGCCAGAGTACAGCGGAAAAAGAGGAAGATACCTCAGATACAAAGAATACTTCAAATACTGTCAAATCAAGTCAGCTGCAATATAATTTCAATGAAGAAAATGGGCTGCTCTGGCCGGTTGAGGGTGATGTTATTTTAAAATATAGTATGACAAATACAATATATTTTGAGACGCTGGCACAGTATAAATGCAATCCGGGCATTGCGATTTCTGCAAAGAAAGGTACGGATGTCAAGGCTTCGGCAGATGGGAAAATTACGGACATTGCCGAGGATGCAGAGTATGGGACGATGGTTACAATGGATATTGGGAATAATTACACATTAAAATATGGACAGCTTGCGGATGTTACAGTAAAGAAAGGTGATGAGGTAAAAGAGGGCGATGTCATTGGGAGCGTTGCCCAACCAACCAAATATTTCACAAAAGAAGGAAGTAATTTATATTTTCAGGTGGTACAGAAAGAAGAGAGTGTAGATCCGCTTCTTCTGCTTCGCTAACAGCAAATAGAGAATCCAAAGCATTGTGAAAATCATGTCAGTTTTCACAATGCTTTTTTTTGTGTGAAACGGAAGGCATTGCAGAAGGGACTTTTCTTTCATGATCTGTTGATGCAGGTATATTTTCAATTTATACTTTATATGATACAATGATAAGCAGACCGAGCATGCTTGCATGTGAGGGTGCAACAAGATCATGA
>JAJQGL010000040.1:0-18515 GCA_021200535.1 Clostridiaceae bacterium
GTCCCTCTGAAAAAATTGGGTCAAAGTGTTACAAAAAAGCTTGACCACAACAGCTTTTTCATCCTGTTCCACCAGAACGACCGTAAAACCTGTCCAGAAAGTAGTCAGATCGGAGCCAGACACTTTATCATATTTTGCCTCAAGATTCTTTTTCTTCATACGGACATCCAGGGTAATGTCGTTTGTAAACTGTCCGTTTGCATTTCTTTTTTCCTGCTGGCGGGCGATTTCCTGCTCTATTCCGCTTGATTTCTGTTTCAACATATTAATTGCAGTGTCTTTCGGAATCGGCACATAATCAATCGTTATCAGTGACCGGCAGGAAATTCCGGACAGCATTTTAAAAAAACGGTCCGAAATATCCGTGGGAAAGTCAGTCGGATCAAAATAAAATGATTTTACATAGGCATCCCCAAACAGGAGATGATCATTTTTTACCCGGATTTCTTCCCCAAAAATTTCATTTCTCCAATCACGTCCGGAAGCTATGCAGGCTTCCAGGTCAACTTTTCTTTCCGGTTGGAACATGTGATAAAAATCATTAAATATATCCAGTCTTTCCGCTGCATCCAGCAGCTCTATCCTGGAGCCCATGGTCTGAAACTGCCGCTCCAGTTCACTCTGCAGGACTGCAAAAGATTCCTTTGCCGACTGCATTGATTTTCTCTGGACTGTAACCGTCAGATATAATACAGCCTCAATTCCCTGACGGCATTTCATGATTGCACTCTGAATCAGCTCATTATAAGCTTTTTCCAATTTTTTTAGGCTGTCCTGCTCTGTCTTATAAAAAACACGTTCAGAAAATAACCGCATATCACGATTTTTATTAAAAACAGTGATCTTAAAACGAGTATCGATAGAGGACTGCAGATTACACCAGTCCTGCAAAAAATACGCCTGTTCTTCGAAAGTCTTTATGGAAAAATTTGCATCTTCCAGAAAATAGGTCTGGGAATATAAATCTTCACCAATTTGAAACACACCGGACAGACTGATCTTTTTTACCGGCAGAATGCTCTGAATGGTACAATACATCTCTTTTTCTATCTTATCTGTCTTTTTTAGCTGATTAAATTCTTTTCTATAATTCTTTCGCTTCATAACGCACCTCCCTTCTTAGCAGGGTAAAACAGCAGGGACAAACACCTCACAATCCGATGACCGGTAACGTCGCGCAAAACAGAAAGGATACTGGCAGGTTCCGGCTAAAATACTCTGCAGATTTCCGGATATAATAAGCCCCATAGCCGAATGGTAATGTTTACACAATTTTTCCATCTCTCTCTGGGCATATGCCACAGTCCCTTCTTCATCAAAAAAATCAAGTACAAAGCTGACATTGGTAAATATGTTCTCCGTTTGGTTGCGGAAAAGAAAACCGATTTCCGAATCCTTGTGTTCCTGTATGTACTCCGACAGATCATACAAATGTTCCATCTGGTTTTTCACGATTTCATTGCTGACCGGCTCAAACGCAGCCAAGATAGTCTTCCCGCAGTTCACCTCACTAAGCTCCTTTAAAAAGGCGTCCGGATTGTCACCGGCATGCAGCAGAAAAAAACTCCGGCGGATCTTTTTGGTCGCTTCTGGATTCGAAAATCCATTCAGAATATCCATCTCCTCCGGCCGGCATCCCGGATACAAAAATTCTGCCATTTGCTTTAAACGCTCTTGGGCAGAAACATTGATCAGATGCAGCCCGAATATCTGCAGCAGTGCCTGCAACTCCGCCTGCTTCTCATCCAGTACACCATCTGCTTTCTTTAACTTTAATTTGGACGGATTCTTCAAAATACAGTCCAAATGGGCGCCGTATTCCGTCCAGCGGAAAAAAAACGGCATATTCTCTCCCCGCAGGACAGAAAAAAGATGACGCTGCATCTCTTCTCTGGGTGAGTCTGCAGAAACAAGAAAACTTCTGGAGAAACTTCCATTGGCAAACCGGTAGCTCCCTTTTTCACTCACGGCTACTAAATCTGTACGGTTTTGCAGTTCCCGGGGTGCTGTATACCATCCCTTTCCTTTCTTTTTAAATGCCTTCACGGTTTATATCCCTCCATTCTGGTGTATTACAAAGACCAAAACTGTAATAACTGCAGCCATCAGCACCCCGATAAAAACCATTCTTTTTAGAAAACGGACTGTTTCCTCATACGTATCATCGGTTGCCTCTGCCCCAGACACTTCTTTCCCTGCCCTGTAACATTCTGCACGGATTACAGATTCCGTTGACTGGTATTCCAACACCGGTCTCTGCTGTTTTCTCTTTTTCTTCCGCTGCAGATAGGACATTCCATCCTCATTTTTCTGTGCAAGGATACAGACAAAGATGCAGACAATACTATATGTGAATACGAACACTTCCACAGACATGCCCAATACAAAAAATATCAGAAAAAACCAGCCAATACCGGCAGCTACTGCAATACAAGCAACTATGGTAGTCCTTGCATCCATCCCGGCAATTACGGATTCTGAATAACTTTCGATTGGGTCATCAATATCAATTTTTAACATAAACTAATACCTCATTTCTGTATGCAGCCTCTGCGCATAATCCTGGCTTACGCAAGAAAACGCCGGGTCAGATCCCCTGCACCTTTGATGCAGCTGGAACACGTAAACACCAAAAACACATTCTGCAGCATAAATAGCAGAACATATACCATGCCGGTATCCGTTACCTCAAAAATGGCAATCGTACCGGAACCGACAACTTCCGAATAAATTTTTAAGGCTATGATCATGGTGACCGCAGACATAATCTCTGTAAACATAAACTTCCAGTAATTAATGGCGGAATGAGACATTTCCCTGCTTCCTGCTATCGTGGCATTGGCAATCGCACCGTATGGGATGCCAATTAATATTTTAAAAAAACGGATAAAAGCTGTATACAGGATTGCAGCCCCTGCAGCCCACATAGCCAGAACAAAAACCAAACTAAACACCAGCACAACAATTTGTCCGCCAAAGCCAAGTTCCGTTATCGCTGTGGTAAGTTTTTCTGGAAACTCCGGCAGGATATCTTTTGCCGAGCTGACCTCCGATTCTCCTATAATATAAGTAACGCATCCAAACAAATCTGTTACAACACTATATGCGCCGCATACCAATGCATCTGTTATAACAATCTTGATAAGCATTCGCATAATGACTTCCAACCGCAGCTCCCCTTTTGGATCAACGCTTTCTTGTATAAAGCCAATTACCCAGAATATGGTAGCAAGCATGCCTCCCAGCATCTCAAATGCCGTTTCGAATGCTTCTACGGCAGACCACCCGGCACCATCCATCCAATCCGCCGGAGACGTAGTAAATAAGTTAAGTGCTGTCAAGACCATACGCCAAAATCCATAATATGCCACATTAAACATAATGATAATTTGATCTGTTAGTGAAAAAAAATCAATAAAACTATTTAAAATATCACTGATGATACACCCATCTCCCTTCCAGCTTACTTAAACACCTAAAAATGCTAAAATTGTGCTGATAAAGACCATGATAAGGCCTCCGGCAATTCCCAGGCCGGAAGATTTCATGGCAGCGCCGTCATGATTGTGCATAGCATCCGAAAAATCCATGACGTGCCGCGCCGTCTGAATGGCGCCGATAATGGCAATAATCCCGAGATAGAGGGATTTCGCATTTTTTAAACCGTTCAAAACGTCTGACGTACCGGATGAATTACTGTCAGCCAGTGCAATACTGCCCTGGCTTAAAAATAATGATACTGCACTAATTCCAAATAAAATTTTGTCCTTCCATTTTGCTGCTCTTTTCTGACATCTTAATTTGTTTTTTTGCATAAGCATAAGATTCTCCTTTCTTTGCATTCCTTTAAAGAAATTCATGCCCCTTGGCATTCCTTTTAAAGAGAGATTGATAATTGCAAAGACAGGATAAACAACCAAAATATTGAAAACAATCCTTTATAATGAATTTTTTTCTTTTTTTCTACTGAATAATGAAGTTTTACCTTAATTTCTTGGCGATGCAGTTAAAAATAATTCTTTAAAAGCAAGTAGATCCTCCTCTGATTGAGCCGGTGTAAATTTTTCTACAATCTCTTTTTCTGAAAAATAACTGCTTCCTTTATAAATATCAAGGATTATTTTGATCTGGGCAACAGAAAAGCCCGAGCGGGACAGATCAAGGTAGATACCAGCTTCTTTCATGTCCAAGTTCTTAATTTGGACGGACTCTTCTTCCCTTTCAGACATTTCTCTTTTCAAATTGTTTTCGATGACAGAATTATTAAATTCCATAGAAAGCTTCTCCGGCTCCAATGCATCAATGTCAATCGATAGAAAGTCGAACAGAGGCAGGTCAATAACCCTTTTAACGGGAGGCGCCGGTTCCTCATCCCCCGTTTTTCGGGCAATGGAAAGCTCCTGTTGATACTGCTCCATCTCTGCTTGATCTTTTGATAAATAATGTAATAGTTCACTTGTATGATATACCTTATTTTCAATACTTCTTTTCGATGCCCTTTCTAATCTGGCGTCAAAAGAGTAACCTTTTTTGGCGTAATTTAACATTTGTCTGTAGAGCGGATGCCTGTTAGTCTGTATTTTCTGATCCAAAATCGGATCAAAGCCACGGATGCAGACAATACACTTGTCCCTGGGCAGCTTTCTTATCTCAGATTCCAGCATTAATTTTCTGCCCAGTATATCATAATTTCTGGAACTGCTGTTGCTTTGTGAGCCCATGGATTCCCCCATGCTGCGTTTTTCAATCGTGGCCTCTCCAAGAATCTCTGACAGGTATTTGAACGAACTTTGCTCGTTACCACCCAGATAAATGGTCGTATCACAGTTTCCGCAGAGACTTTCCCATGTATCCTTAAAGAGTGCCTTTATCTGAGCAAGATTCTGAATGATAATGATACTTGATATTTCCCGGCTGCGCATGGTAGAAAGCAGGCTGCAGAAATCATCCGGCAGCGCTACATTGCTGAACTCATCTAACATAAATGTAACATGCACCGGAAGTGCACCATGAAATACATTATCCGCTTGCAGATAAAGCTCCTGAAACATCTGCGTATACAGCAGGCCTATTATGTAATTAAAAGTTTTGTCATTATCAGGAATTACACAAAACAATGCTGATTTTTCGGTTCCAAAAGAGCCAAAATCCATTTCATCATCCCAAAGCATTTCTAATACGGTATCATTCTGCAGGGACGCTAACCTGGCATTCATGGTGGTAATGATACTCCTTACCGTATCTGCCGCGCCGCGCATTACTTTATTATACTGAATGACCGCAATATGGCCGGGATCACGGGACTCCAATTCCGCCATCAAAATATCAAGATCCGATTCCAGCCTTTCCCCCGTTGCCGGATCCTCTTTTAATTCTGCCATTTTCAGCAGCTCCATCACTGCCCACAGATTATGCATGATTTCATGGGTATCCGGATGTTCCACACCTTCCAGCCATACATAATAAAAAAGAGCCTGTAATCCCATTCCCTCTGCAGATTCCCAAAATGGGCTGTCTGCTTTGGCATCTTTTTTCGTTGTATTCGTCATCAGGTTCGTGATCAGCTTCATAATATCTTCCTGCGTTTTCACATAAGAAAATGGATTATAATGCGTCGACCGCTTCATTCCCTGGGCATCCCTCAAGTCAATCGATCTCACTTTGTATCCATTTCCGCTTAAAAAAGGAGCTAACTTTTCCCGCAGCTCCCCCTTGGGGTCAGTGAAGATAAAAGATGATGATAGCTGCAGCGTATTTGGTATCACGAAGCGAAAACTTTTTCCTGCACCCGAACCGCCGATTACAAGCACATTATTATTTAAGTCAGTATGTCTTGTATTAAGCGTCATCTGGACATGCTCACTTAAACGCCTGTTTCTTGGATTTACAATGTATTTATGCGGTATATAATACTCGAACATACGGTTTCCTCCTATCTTCTCTTCTTCAATTTCACCAGCTTTGTTTTTACCAGGATAGTATCCGATGATTTGGATGTATCTGCAAGCGTGTTATTGATCTGCCGCGGATCCGCAAATTTGGAATCACCGTATTCTTTTCCAACCATTAAACTATGCCTCGTTAGTATATGAAGCCACCAAAGAAGCACATAAACAGAAAAAACTGCCAGTAAAAAAGGGATTGTATACTGGTTATAATAATTATCAGACGGGCTGCTTATTTCTTCCTGCAAAGCAGCATATATAGTTAAAACGCTAATGGGCTTGCCTGGATAATATGTCAGCGCTCCGGCCAATAAATATGCCGCATATGCAATGGGGATAAAAAGCAGAATAATGATCAATACGGAACCCGTTGATATACGTTTGTGGTTTTGATACAAAAAATTCCTCCTCTCCAGTTAACGTGCCCGGGAAAGTTTTGACGGAAGCCGCTTCATTTTCTCAAACGAGAAATGTTTTCCCTGTTCTTTCTTTTGATTTCGCAGCGCGGAAACAGAAATCTGCCTTGTGCCACCATCTACTTCACTGCTGACCGGCAGTAGATAATCCGGATGGAACGAAGCCGTATAACGGCTCCCTTTCCCTTCAAAAACAGCCTCTTTTGGAATCCAGGCGTATTGTTTCTGATTCCCATTTTTCAACTTGATATAAATCTGATCTCTTTTCTGTTTTATAATGTCCCTCTCACGGAAATTGATTAATACGCTGTTTTTTGCTGCCTTTTTCTGCCTGATTGCTTCATTCGCTGTCAGAGCATCCCTAATTTCAATACGTTCGGGTGCGGTATCAGCTGTTTCTTTTTTTTACTGATTTCCCCCTGCAGTTTCCTGTGCTCTTTTGGATATTTTTCCAACAACTCGCGGTCAAGCTCTTCTTCTGACATCTCAGCTGCACCGGATTGGTTCATGTAGTCCTCCGCACTTTCCATCTGTCCCATTTTTTCTGCATTGCTATTATTCAGAATATCCAGTACGGACTGCATTCTGGGCGCAGCACTGCTATGGTACATAATGTGCATGAATTTCTGGTCACCGGATGAAAATGTCGGAAGTTTTGTATACAAAATGCCGTGCTTTCTGGCCTGCTTACGAAATTTTCTATACGACTGTTTGTCTATTTTCACAAAGTTAATATTAGCATCACGCTTTAACAGCCCTTTTTTCCCGATCTTTCCGGTGCGTTGGCGATATTTATAGGCATCCCACAGTATCTTTGTGAGTTTCGCCAATAATTTTAATCCCTCCTTTGTCACAGCAACCCCAAGCTTCGCTCCTTCCAACCCGATCGCAACAACCTGAGCATACTCTCCATTGTCCATCATAATACATAACTCCTTTCTCTAAATCTGGCTTCGCGACAAAGTGTCGCGAAGCTGACACTAGGCTTCTTTTAATAGCAATATATTCTTTAACTCGTCCAAGCTTGCATTTCTTACAACTAGATCCCATGCATATTCACAGCTGACGGTGTCTAAAATATCTTTAAAAGTCTTCAAGTAAATGCCGCTGTATTTCTTTTCCAAAATTTTGGCAATCAAGACTTCCTTTTGTTTCTCCTGTGGAAAAGAAAGAAAACGCTTCTTTTCAAATCGAAGTATTGCTTGAAAAAATTTAGAAAGCCTTTTCTGATGCTCCTGCTGTTTATTAGCTGTGTTTTCTTCGGATATGGCCACCTCTGCCCCGCTTTCTTCCAGGTCTGTTTTCGGTAATTCTTCCGTAAGCGGCTCCTCTTCGTTCTCCTCTTGAAATTCCGGCAATATTTCAAAATCCATTTCCGGATCAGGATCCATTGATATCTCCTCTTCCAAGCCGGGAACCAGAGATTCATCAAATTCCTCAGTCCCAGATTCCTGCATCTGGGTAATCTGATCTTTTAATTCGCGGTTTTCTTCAAAATAGCTTTTTATAAAAGAAATTATTTTGACGGAAATATCACTTTCCATCTCAAGCTGCTTTTTTAAGTTTTCAATCTGCCCGATATAACCCTTTTCGGCCTGCTCATATGCTTTTTTTATTTCTTCCATAGCGGCCATTTCTTTATAATGATTTTCCTGGTCTTTTTTCAGCTGTTGTAAAACATCCATATAATAGGATGTATCATCTGTATTGCCCTGGATTTTCTGTACTGCAACATGCAGTACATAAGGGCTTTGTGCCGTCCGGGCACAGTCTTTGATTTCATCAACTGAAATCCCCTTATCATAAGCTGCTTTTATTTCATATAAAAAGTAATATCCACTATCCGGATGGTCACGCATTGTTTCATTGATCATTACATACCAGGCAGCATCCATATCCGTCTTTAAACATTCTCCCAGCAGTTTCAGGACAGATGTAACATTGATACTCACAATGTCCCCTGTCCGATAAAAATTCAGCACATCAGAACGAATTGCGCCGTATAGTTCCAAATGGTTGCTGATGAAATACAATGTCTTATTATCATCTTTTTTCGCTTTCTGCCGTATCTCTGCAATTTGATCTGCACAAGCATCTTTTTCTATTTCCTGTTCCATTTCACACTCTCCTCCTTCTTGACCTTTTTGATTTTATTGGGGGCACCGTACATACTGTACAATTTATCATATGTCTCCATGCATCTTTTTTCTGCATCAGCTGGAATACCATTCTCAAGCCGGACTAAAATACGTTTCCACGCTGCCTGCCTGCCCTGCAATTCCCGCTTCTTTTTCCGCAGCCCGGCTAATTTGCTTTTGTACGATTGATAATACTGTGCAATCTCATCCAAAGAATACGGATACTTTTCAAGCCCGTGAAGCACATCTTTATATTCTTTCGTATCCGGCATAAGCCGTTGCAATACAGTCCACTGCTTTACAACAGGCTGGTAAACCGTCCATTCTTTTTTCACCTGTTGCCGCTGTTCCTCCAGTTCCCGGAAATCATCTTGGATTCCGGAAAGAACAGACAGAATATCCCCTTTGTTTTGTATATGGTGTCTCTCTATAAGCCGCATCTCCTCCTGTAATAATTTGATTTCCTTTAAGCTGTTCCGGATCAGTTTATGATCAACTGGCTGGGAACGGCTTCTTGTCCCATACTTTAACATTTCTCTATAGAAATGGAGCTGGTACTCATTGTAAGCAGCAACCCGTTCCCTTTTAACAAATGGAATCGAATATAATAAGAAGATTTCTTCATTTTCCATTGTAAAATTTCTTAACGGTTTCTGATATGCTGCCAACCTTTTCTTAATCATTTCAACCGTATACGCTGCGCCCAATGTATAATTTCTTCTGCTTCTTCCCATTCCTGCTTTTCGAAGTGAAAAATAATCCCCCCAGGTCTCAGATTTCCCTTCTCTTCCAATATAATATTTTTTTTCCTGGCGCAAATATTGTAAGAATGCTTCATAATTATCCGTACAAAGGATTGCCTCATCCAGATCGCGTCTTATCAGATCCAGCCATACTTTTGTTTCCTCAGATGACTCTTTATAATATTTGTTATTGCCAGACTTCCTGTTATGGGATTGTTGCTTTCTTTTCTTTTTATCAGACTCCCGTATCTGCTTGGTTTTTTTCTTTTTTTAGAATACGATTCCAAAGGAATCCCTGTGCTCTCCTCTAACGTCTGTAATCCGCATTCCTGATTAATCTGATCTAAGGCCGGCTGAAAAACAGTCTTCCAGTCACCAGATGAATAGTGAAATTTCTTTCCGGAATACAGATTAACGCTGTTGAAATAGATATGTGCATGCATATGCCCTTTATCATTATGAACTGAGAAAATTACTTCCTGCTCCGGCAAAACGGCTGCGCAAAACTTTTCGGCAACCTCAAATGCCTGTTCTTCTGTTACTTTTTCCTCTGGCGACCATGATATTGTCCAGTGATAGCCCAGCCGGTTATTTGGATTATCACTTGCCTTTCCATAATGTATTGTTGTATGTTTCATTTTCTGAAAGGCCTGGCTGGGATGGAATGGGCAGTTCAACGATGATACATAGCGCCCCTGTTCCGTTTTTACTGGATTGGTAATATAATTTATTGTGCGCTTGACACTGCCAAAACAATTCCCGGATACCGGATAGGTCCTCGATATAAATTTAAGGATGGCCATCATTTTCCTCCTGTTTCTCTAATAATTCATATATCTGATACAATAAATCTGCTAAATGCTTTTTTTCCGCAGGAGAATAGAAATCGTTATGGTAATCATGCACGATCTGATTAATATTCACTCCAATACGGTGAATCTCATCCTGCAGCCTCTCTTTTTGCTGGTACTCTTCTTTGGAAATAATCCGAACCAGACTTTGTTTCATGTCTTTTTTAATTAATAAACGAATATAGCTGCTTTCCTTTATGCCTGATATTTCTTCCATCCTCTGCAGATGGGCTTTCTGCATTTCGTTAAGGCGGACATGGCAGTCCTTTAAATATTTTGCACACATAAGATTCCTTTCACTTCTTTCTTCCTTTCGTTCCTTCCTCCTCTCGGAACACAATAAGCAACCGGAATCAAAAAAACAATCCTTTATAATGCATTTTTCTCTTTTTTTCTACTGAATAATGATGTTAATGGTTTAGGTACATTTCAGGCACAAGTCAGATGCATTTTTGGCGCAAATCAGGTGTTCTTTTGACGCAAATTGGATGTTCTTTTGACACAAATCAGGTGCTCTTTTGACGCAAATCGGATGTATTTTTAACGCAAATCAGGTGCTCTTTTAGCGCAAATTTAGCGTTTTTTAATTTGACGCAAATCAAGCGCTCTTTTGACATAAATTAGGTGCTCTTTTGGCACAAATTTGGTGCATTTTTGACGTAAATCAGATGTATTTTGGGCGCAAATCAGGTGCTCTTTTAGCATAAATCAGCTACACATGAAAAAACAGGAAAAAAAAACAAACAGGCAAGATACGCATTTGTGACACAAATGCATTCTTGTTAGGGAGTTCCCTAATACCCCACTACAACCCCACTACATACCATGTAAAATCAAAAAAAGCCAGAGAACCCTCTGACTTTTTTGATCCGGCTATATAACAGCAGCAGACGCCATTTCAATCTGCTATATCTTCTCCCATCCCCAATAGCCATTTTCCCTTTGTACATATTTTAACGATAATAAATACTCCTTTTTTCCCCTTGTTTTCATTTTTAGGCTGATTTTTCCCTTTTCCAAAAGATTGCGGACCAGCCCCGGCGTCACTTTCTTTCTCAGGGCAGCCATATATTTGTCGTTTTTCCAGATGGAAAATTTACAGCCATCCCGATATCCGGAACAGTAAAACGACTTTTCACTCTCGTAAACATCTTTCCCGCAAACCGGACATTTTCCAACTGCAGTCCTTTCCCTGGTCTGCAACTGCTTCACTTTCTGGTCCCTATTTTGAATACACTGATCAATATCATGCTTCGTAATGTCAATACATTCCTGTACCGTAATCTGCCCATTTGCTACCTTTGTCAATGCACTGTTTAGCTCAACCGTTTTACGGCTGTCCAAAGAAATACCTAACTGTTCCAAAGTCTGAATCATGAAAATTCCTTTTTCCAATATCCGGTATGTATCTTTTTCAAGCGAAATATATCCATTATGGATTGCATTCGAGATGATCGGTGCTCTGGTCGCTCCTGTCCCGATCTGTAAGCCATTAATAATTGCTAAATAATCATCACTTGCTTCGCTTTTTTCTTTCCGAAACGGATTTTCCATATAGTTGTTTAAGGTTTCTGTGGTATAATGTTTAGGCGGGGTTGTCTTTTTTTCTTCCAATACATAATTAAACTGGAGTTCCTGTCCGGAAAGCAAATCCGGCAGAGTAGCATCCTTTTCTGTCTGTTCATATTTTTGCCATCCGCACTGTACAAGCTGCTTGCCTTTTACTTCATATGATTCCGTCCCAATCTGGAGTGACACTGTGGTATGTGACACCTGACACGGTTGGCTGCAAAAGTTTGCCAGAAAACGCGCTAAAATCATTTGATATGTCTTTTCCTCCCCATCAGACAGGGAAGCTGGAATTTTCTTAGTCGGTACCAGAGCACCATGGCTGATCACCTTTTCGTCATTAAAAATTGATTTTTTATCCTGAAACTGGACATCTTCTCCTTTTTCTATCCACATAGAAAGAATCTCACGGATATTTTCTTTGTCTCCCTCTGAAAGACATTCAGATGAAGTACGGGGATAAGATACATATCCCTGCTCATATAATTTCTGAACACAGGACAGCGTCATATCAGGCGTATATTTATATTTTTTCCCCATGTCCCCCTGCAGTTTTGTAATCGAGTATAGCTTTTTAGGTGCCAAGTTTTTTGTTTCTTTTGTAACTCCCTGGACAACCGCTTTCCTGCCCTGATATTTTTTCAACGCCTCTTTTGCATATGCCTGTTCCCCATATGGAATGTGCTTCTCTACCACTACTTTTAATCCATTCGCATCCGTCCCCACAATCGAAAAATACTTCTCCGGTTGAAAATTCTGAATCTCCATATCCCTGTCATAGATTGCTTTGACAATCGCATTTATGACCCTTCCCACACGCAGCAGTCCTCCGGCTTTCAGCGTAACGTATCGTGTCAGATTAATTCCGTACAGCCAGTCCATATATGTCCTGGCATAACCTTCATCTGCTACAGCATCAAATTCGCGGTCATCTTTTAACTCCTTCTGCAATGCAACTGCCAATGTCTGCGGTGATTGGTCATCCTCCCATAGCCGCAGTACCTTCCCTCTGTATCCTGCATGCTGCAGAATCAACCGGACAATGACTTCACCTTCCCGGTCTGCATCACCATTGTGAATGACGCAGGATATATCCTGACGCCCTAACAGTTGACGAATCACTTCAAACTGATGCTCCACACCAGGATCAGTCTCCTTACCCGATTTTTTTAACGTAAATTCAAATTGAGACGGATAAAATGGAAGCATATCTAATTTCCATGGGTATTTTTTATCTTTGGAATAATCCGGCTGGTATTCCTCCACATCTTTTAAGCCAAATAAATGCCCAAAACCCCAGGTTATTACATAATGCTCTGATTCCATATATCCATCTTTCTTTTCAAAACGTTCTTTCGTGCCTACTGCTACATTTCTCGCAAGGCTGGGCTTTTCTGATATAATCAATTTTTTCACAAACATTTCCTCCTTTTAGCGTTTTTGTACTGACGATTTTCTCACCGCTTTCTCCTTTATTTCCCGGCTCATCACAATTCCATTCTGTATTGGAAAAAGATGATTTTCCTGCCGGTCATAATATAATGCCTGGTTTCCAAGTTCCGTCTGTCCAACAGCTTTAAAAATATATTGCGCAAAATTGTCTGCATCTGTAACGCTAACATTACCTTCCTTTAGGAGTAATACCTCATCCTGATCAGCCGGTATCACATACAGATTGCAGTCTTCCTGATCAGAAAGATCACGCAGAATCTTGTGATCGGAATAATACATAGCTGCAGCACCTCCAGAAAAATTTTCATTCGTTAAAATCCACGGATTAAACATTATGTCTTGTATTTCCGTGTCCATATGTATCGCTTCCGACAATCGCGTAAGACGTGCCGGAAATAAGTCCGGTGTGTTTTTCAACGCATACCGGTGCAGTTGTTCCGTTGTCACTTTCCATTGCTCCTGCATTTGGTTTGTAATCACCGCACTGGATATTCCATCCTTAGACGCCGAAACAAGCACCTTGTAAATAAATGCATAGTCTGCATCTGTCTTTTTACATGGTACTTCTTTTTTCTGAATTTGAGGGGACTTTTCATGGATTATGGAAAAAAAAACCTTCCGTTCTGGTAATTCAGACATTCTCTCGCCCCCTTATATGAATCTGTTTCTGCATATTAAAACCTCCTTCTGTATTTTTTCTTAACTCAAAAGAAAGATAAACAACCCAAATATTGAAAACGATCATTTATAATGAATTATTTTCCCTCTTTTCTACTGAATAATGAAATTCAAAAAAACAAAAAAAAGAGCACCCATGTCAAAGGATGCCCTCAAGTTTGTCTGGATGCAGATGTCAAATTGCCCTTCCACGCTGCCTCATTTGATAGGGAATTTCCTTTGGCAACTTGTCTATCTCCTCCTTCTTAAATTTCACTTCATCATACTCAGACATGTCTACCTCCTCCAGTTCATGCATCCGTGTTGGCTCCAGTTCACCTTTCTCCAGCAGATAATCTGATATTTTCTCTGCATCTTTAATGGCGCTAAACAGCTCTGCCGGATTTTTTTCCAGTATTGATATCCAACTCTGTATGTATGCTTTGTGATTCTCCATATGTTCCGAATTTTTTGCTGACAATCCTAGTGTTTGTGAGATAAAAGCAGAGGCAATTTCCGCCCGTAGCTCTTCTCTTGCATATTCTGGTGTCCCATATTGATTTACTATCTGCCGATTAAGACGGCTTTCATGACCGGTCGCATGACCGGCTTCATGCAGAAAAGTAGAAAAATAAGAATATCCATCCTTAAACCGTTCTGGCCCAGGCATATGGATTTTATCTTCACTGGGACGATAAAAAGCTGCCTCTTCTTTTTCCTGAAAACCAAGCTGCATATTCCTTAACAGCAAGTCCCGTTTTTCAATTAATTCATGGGCATCCCATTTATGTTTTTCAATGTGAATTTCTGGGATTCCGGAAATCTGCGCCGCGTTAAATACCACATAGACAGACGCCAATGGCTTAACCCTTTTTTGGTATTTCTCCAGACCTAAAATTTCTTTTAGTTTTTCTGCTTCCCCCTGTCTTAATTTCTGTTTTGTTTCTGTATCATACAGCGACCAGAACTCTACCCGGGTTCCCTTTTCGCCTTTTTTAATATACCAGCCTTTCTCCTGTGCCTGATGGAACGTACACCACCTGGGATCCTGATAGTTCATTTCTTGTTGTTGGTAGGAAAGCCAAAAAGAATTGACCCCATGATACGATGCCTGGCTGATTGCATTGCATGGCCTGAACGGCACGGAAGACCAGTTTTTCTGCCATGGAAGCTGATTTTCTTTTAACGCTTTCAAAAATTCCTCTGCCATTTCCTCCCGCATCTTATTCATTTTCACAGTAAATTCCTCCATTCCAATCGTAGATTATTGTCTGTTCTTCCGGTTCTGCTTCAAATTCTTCCGGCAGCTCAAATAAAACGTCATTTTGCTCCATACGGTTTCTCCTTTCTTTGCATTCCTCTTTATGCCTTTTTGACAGGCCTTTCAAAGAGAGATTGATAATTGCAAAGGCAGGATAAGCAACCAAAATATTGAAAACAATCCTTTATAATGTATTTTTCTTCTTTTTTCTACTGAATAATGAACTTTTTACAAACAATAAAAGAGAGCACCCACGTCAAAGGATGCCCTCATATTTGTCTGTATACAGCCTGGTCGCAATGCCCTTAAATACTGGGAGCTGAGATTTTCTCCGCTACATGTGCTAAATCCCAAAAAGTAAAGCTCTCTTTAT
The DNA here is from genome assembly GCA_021200535.1 of Clostridiaceae bacterium. Taxonomy (GTDB): domain Bacteria; phylum Bacillota; class Clostridia; order Lachnospirales; family Lachnospiraceae; genus Butyribacter. The sequence goes on from JAJQGL010000040.1 coordinate 15,406, forward strand.
AAGACGGCGTAGTAAATGATTCGCATAAAACGCCCGTATCTGACTGGGAAATCACCCTGAAATAGCGGTAAATTTTCCCATTTATCTCATTGCTGTTTTTTTTTGCGCTGCTTTACCCGAAATGTTACACCGGCGGAAAAATTAGTCATAACCATTTCTTCTGCATTCTGGGTAGTACGCTGAGCCTGAAAGTTTCGAATGTCTGTACGATTCATTAATAATATCCTTTCGTTGATCAAATTATCTGCTCATTTCTTTTTGCAACACTCTAATCGGTGGCCGAATTTTCTTTTGATACAAAAGAAATTCATTGTAATCTTTGCAGCCGGGAGCTTTTGGCGCCGGATGGGCACTGACCTGATACCCCTGCATTTTGTATTTTTGAAGCAGCCCCTCTTTTTCACCCCGGCCGGGTTCTTTTTTACCGTAAACCGCCTTCATTGCCGGAACATCATTATCCAAACAGAAATCTATAATCCTGATATTCAGATTTTCAGATAGAAAGGTCTGCAGTGGCTGATCTGACAGCATTCCCAAAATCAGTTTATTGCTTTTGTAATCCCCTGTAAGATCCATATAAGACATACAGTCAATCGTTGATTCAAACACTTTGACCATCTGGCTGTCCGGATTAACAATATTTACGCCATAATTTTTATCATTTCCTTCTACATCTCCTTTGAAAGGCCTGCCATAAGCATCACATGTCCCCCGCATGGCAGCATAACGGACTGTTCCAGCTTCATCTCTTCCACAAAAAACTATATTATGATGATCTGCCTCTTCATAGATCAGTTTCTGTTTCACCATATAGCTGATCACATCGGATGACAGACCTCTGGTTTTCATCAGATATGCGTACATCCTGCGGTAATTTTGATTTTTCGCCGGAAGACAAAAATCTGCTTTCTGCTGTTTCTGTTCTACAGGCTTCTGGATAATCATTTGGGGATTTATCCCGGCAAACTCCAACAATTTTTCAACTGCTTCGGAAACATTCATACAATTCCCATATTCCAGCATGAAATCAATTTGCGACCCTCCAACACGATTCCCCCGTCCAGACCAACGATACCAGGTTGCATCATCATAAATCATTAGGCTGTCCATTTCTTTCAATTTATGTTTTCGAACCCCACAGGATACCGGAGTGTATCCCATAGACCGCGCCAGCTGCGTTAATGATACCTTTTTTGCATTTGCAAAATCTTCCCTTGTATATTTTTTCATATAATCCCCCTTTCCTGCGCACACGGTAGTGTCATTTCACAAAACCTTCCATCATCTGCATTACAAAATCATCCGTAGCTCTTTCCTGATCTGCATATGCAGCTTCCGCTGCATCCGCCGGTTTGTCCTGCAGTTTTTCCGGAGCTTCTTCCGTCTTATCCTGCAACTCCGAGTTTTGATTCATAAATTCTTTTATCATGACGTTTACCGTCTGGTCTTCCATCCGGGATGCCGCTAAAATAAAATAAACTACGGCCTGTGTACTGGTGAATTGCGTGTATTCCTGATATTTTTTTAAAATAGCTAAAGCTTTTTGATGCAGTGGGCAATTCTCTTTAAAATTCAAAGTTATCTTCATTTTTACCACCTGCCTTTTATAAGAATATCCTCAAAACGTTCATACCCTTTTGCATTAGCTGAGATATCTGTAACAAAATCAGTCATTGTTTTATCATAATCTGCAAATTTCTGAATAATCTGTGCTCCCCCGCCGACAAAAATGACCGGAACTAAATCCAGATTAAACTTAAATTCCCGTAGTCTGGAATATATATACTGGCCATATTCCGTCAGTTTGTGAACAACTTCTTCAAAATATTTGTTCTGAGACATATTTTTCCTATCATACTCCTTAATTACCTTCAGAATGACTTCTTCGGGAATGGGTTCAAAAAATTTTGCCTCAATATGTTCCGCAATGTCCTGAAAAAGCCAGTTTGTTGCATGCGTATCAATTCGGCAGGCATCCTGTTTCACTTTTCCATTCACAATAGGGATTACATCAACTGTTTCACCTCCAATGTCAACAATTAAACACAAATTATCCCGATAACGTGGCTGCCCAATTTTATCCATTGCCGCAGCAATTCCCTGTATATACACGTTTACATTTGCGAAAGTAACACTATACGAATGCCCTTCGAAATGAAAATGCAAATCTTTCCTTTGCAGAAGCATATTTTTAAAACTATCTTTCTGCTGATCAAACCATTTTTGTGGAAGACCGGCAGCTAAACGAATGATTGCTTTTTTTCTTTTCCGGCAGGCAAGCTCTTTTGCGATTGCCGGTAATGTTAATAAATAGAATGCATCTGACTGTGTTTTATCATGTACTTCGACAGATGATATCTGCTTTCCATATATCGAATAAATTTTTTGGTCAAATTCCAATATTCCATCCATATCATCCGGAATGGCTGAAATCTCACTAATTGCCGCTGGAAAACAAAAATGCCGTGTTTTTATGTTGCGAAATCCATGATCAATGCCTAAAATAATGCTGTTATCGTTTTTCAAAATTTTTTCCTCCCTTGACTGTGACCTCACGACAAAATGTCGCGAAGATGATTTTTGCAACAAATTATGCCTTTTAACCATCATCATATGTTTGTGGTTCTTTCCCGCAGACTAGAATTTTTTCCAGATCATTCAATTCTGCGCGAGAATATGCCCTTTCGCAATGAAATCTATTTTTCTTATCCGTATTCTCCTCAATTCCACATCCGGAAACCTGAGCCAGCTTCAAGTAGTAGTCCGCATTCATAAGCGCAGTAACAATCCCTGCTTTGGAAGTAACCTTTTTGGACTGCATGTAAGACATAACCTGTCGGATTTCTTGATCACTAAGCATATTACAGTGGTTTAGAATTTCCTGGACAGAATATTTAGCAACAATATCATGGGGTGATTTTCTGCTTAACCATTCCACCGCATTACGGATAACCGATAGAATCTCTTTTTGTGATTCTGAACAGGATGAAGAGAAGATAGAAATTTTAGTAATAAAATTCTTACAAGAAATCTTAGTAATATTATTCTTAGTATATGTCTGGTCAGTCTTGTCCACAGGGTCTGGACATTCTCGTCCATATGTCTGGACA
>JAJQGL010000040.1:18615-39710 GCA_021200535.1 Clostridiaceae bacterium
GCCTTGTCCACAGGGTCTGGACAGTCTCGTCCATAGGTATGGACAGCCTTGTCCACAGGGTCTGGACAGTCTCGTCCATAGGTATGGACAGCCTTGTCCATAGGGTCTGCATGATTTTCCGGCTTTGGATTATCTTCCTTTATGAATGCCACTGAATCGGCAGCCTCTGGGGCAGCATCTGGATATGTAACCGCTGATAACCCGGATATATTTAATTTGATATACAAAACGTTGCCATATGCTTTCTGTCCCACCTGTACAACATCCTGTACAATCCTGCTGATTACCCCTATCTTTTCTAATGTTTGCAACGCTCGCTGAATTGACTTTTTTGATTCCCCAAAAGCATCTTCAAAATAAGAATAGCTTCGTTGCAGATATTCCCCTCGAAACTTTTGTTTCCAGCCGATCGTTTCCCCAGTATCAGGATTTCTAATTTCTGTTGGCCGATACCAATACACGATATCTGCCAGTATCGTGATTGCAAGAAGATGCGGTTTACCATTATCACGAAGAATCGTTTTATACCAGATTTGCGGAATCACATTGCCAGATATATGCAATTTTGCCATCTCATTTACAATTACATTATCTGTCATTCTAACACTCATTCATTTTCTCCTTGTCCCTGTTTCCAGTCATTTAATAATCCAATGATCAATTCCTGAATATCCCTTTTATCATAAGTGTCATCAAAATATTTTCTTATTATAGAATCACTTATTTGAAACGTTCTTTTTTCTTTTTTCTTTTTTCTTTTTTTCCATAATCCCTAAAAAAGATTCCATGCTCAGGTCAGCATCACTGCCTTTTTCTTTCAGTAAATTACATTGCTCCGTCGTTGGCAGCTTCTTATTTTCTTCATAATAATCCGATACAAGATTAATATTGTATCCTGTCAGATATGATAACGTCACTGCATTTCCAAATGTCAGCTTTTTGGCGTCAACTAATTCCAAGAGGGTTGGATTAAGAAAAGTTAACCGGATATACCTCTGCACCTGTCTTCCGCTGTCCCCGCCTTCCTCTCCAACCTGCTCTGCAGTATTGCTGCCATTTTTTCCCTGATGTGACAGCTGTTCCATTTTCAGCTTATAGGCGAACGCTTTTTCACTGGGCAAAATCTCCGGCCGCTGCAAATTTGCCGACACCATATAATTGACAGCTTCCTCATCCGTAGCTTCTACAATCAGGCATGGAACACTATCCAATCCTGCCCTGCTTGCTGCAAATCGCCGCCGATGCCCTGAAATTGTTTCATACTGCCTCTCTGTTTTCCTTCTTACTATAAGCGGGGTTATAATACCATCTTCTAAAATAGACTGTACTAATTCTTCCATTGCCTCATCTTCTTTCACATAAAAAGGATGGTTCTTAAAATCCTGCAATTCTCCCAGCGGAATATCAATTACATTTTTTTCTTCCCCTGGTAATAATGCAAGATCATCTCCAAACAAACGGTCTAATCCGTTTATCTTATTCATTTGCAAGCACCTCCTCCACCAGCACCCTATACGCATATGCCGCTTTTCCGGCCGGATCATGCGCATAAATGCTGATTGCTTCTGCAGGCGTTTCCTCTACCCGCACAGATGCAGGAATAGCCTCTTTAAAAATGTGAAGATGCTTTCCATAATTTTCACGTAATAAACTGATAATGGAACTCTGCATTCTTGTTCGCGGTTTAACCATAGTCAGCAGGATACCTTCCAGCATTAAGTGCTGGTTTAGCCGTTTCCTTATTCTCTCAACCGTTTTAAATAACTCTTGCAATCCTTTCAACGGCAAAAACTGCGCCTGTATCGGAACAATTACGCTGTCTGCAGAACAAAAAGCATTAATAGTCAGCACCCCCAGAGAGGGCTGACAATCTAGCAAAATATAGTCATAATCTGCCCGAACAGCATCAATATATCTTTTTAAAATAAAATTGCGCTCTATGGGTTTGACTTCTAACAATGCAGATTCCATTCCTGCCAATTCCGTATTTGCTGGAATAAAATCTACGCCTTCATCATGATGCAACTTGACATGTTCCTCCTCATAACTCAATAGCTGATCAATATCTTCCCTTTCATAAATGCGGTGCATAATGTCAGATATTGTATGGGACAGACTGTCTGATAAGATTCCTAACGCATCTGTCAGATTTCCCTGCGGATCCAAATCAATCAATAGCACCTTTTTCCCTTCCCTTACTAACCCAATTCCTAAATTAATACAAGTCGTTGTTTTACCAACTCCACCTTTTTGGTTGCTGAGTGCAATTACTTTTGCCATACTGCCTTTTCTCCTTCCTTCTCCTTTTTTTTATCTTCCATTTGTTTCTGCTCCTTTCTCCGGGGAAGTATCCTCCCCCCAGTTCAGACTTGTTTTCAGCTGCTGTATGTGATACGTCGCTTATTGGACGATACAGCCTACACTTTACTTCTTTTCGGTCACTGCGCTACCTCCTGCCCATCACCCTGATTCTGCCGCTCCAGTTCTTGCTCCGCTATCCGCAGGAAGGTGTTTATCCGGTCTATCTTCCGGTCATGCGCCAGCAGCCTTTTCTGTGCCTGTCCTGCCAGCCACTGCCAGTGTTCGATGTCAGGGTTATTTACCTCCCTGCGCAAATCCTGCCTGGCTTTCTCTGCGGCATTGGCTAGGTCGCCGGTGTAGGTCGCAAGGATTCTGTCTTTTGTTTCCCGAACTCGGTACGTTGCTTTCGCCATTGCCATTCACCTCACTTTCTTTTTTCTCAGTCAAACTTTTCCGTTACCCAAACTTACATCAATACTCGTATCCCACACTTATCTGGTAGCGCTACCTCCTTGGACCACTGTGCATCCGGTTTGTCCGGGTCCTTGCCTTGTTTGGCTTTCCGTCGATTTCCGTCGTAATGCGGTATACGGGCTTTGCTGCCTCAGGAAGGTCTTCTTCCTGCTGTTCCTGCTTGTCTTCTTTTTCCGGTGTCTGGTTGTCCTCATCTTCTTCCCAGGGGCAGGTCATCACCGTACACCAGCCGCGCTGGAACAGCTTCTTTGCCAGCTCCCCAGCGTCGCTTTCGTCGGCACAGTGGACGAGGAACCCCCAGTTTTGTGGCAGCATCCAGCTGTAGCCCAGCTTCTCCAGACACTGGGTCAGTGCTTCGGCTTCGTTTTCCTGACAGCGGACGGCAAGCCCGCGCGCTTTCTTTTCGTCTTTCATTTGTTTCTGCTCCTTTCTCCGGGGAAGCATCCTCCCCCGGTTCAGACTTGTTTTTAGCTGCTGTATGTGATACGTCGCTTATTGGACGGTACAGCCCGCATTGTTAAAATCTGCTGCACAGAAATCTTTTGTTATTTCCGGCACATTACCGCCGTTTGTCTCTGCTCTGGTATGTACTCCCTTGCCTCACCATCTTGATTGTAGTAAAACTTTGTCTTATTATTACCCCGCATGTATTCTGTGCACAAAACCCCATTACGGTCTCTCCAGACATTGCTAATATCAATTTTTTTATATTCACTATGCTGGGTATGTTTTAAAATGGCTTTTATTTCTTTATCAATCGGAGAGACAGCAGAAAACTTTTCTTGCAAAAACTCGCTTAATAGTTCATTAAAAATATTCATTTGACTTCCCTCCCTTTTTCTTTCTAACGAAACAATGCCTGCTGCGCTAATTCTGCTTTATAATGTCCTTCATCATCGATGCCTCTTTGCAATTCTCTGTATATCGTCGCAATATGAACACCAGTTGCTATCGCTATTGTCTTTGGTGGTTTACCTTCGTTCTTCATGTGTTCTATTGTCAGCCGATCTTCGTAAGTCAATTTTTTGTACTGTTTTCTCACTCCAAATTCTCCTCTCTTTTTGGTAACTATAAAAAATGCAGTTAGAGTTTTTTTTGCTCTAACCGCATTTTTCCTAACTTTTTTTATAAAAAAATAAATTCAATGCGCTAGAGTTTATTAACTCTTTCGCATTGAATTATAAAACTTTGCAGTTTCCACATTTTCTTGTCTGATACCGGTTTTTCCGCTATAATATCAGGCATGGGCATTTTGCAGCATCCGGCGCATCTGCAGCGCCAAAAGTTTTTACACAGGAGGTAACACATGATTTTACAATGCAGCCACATTAGTAAGGCTTTTTTAACGGATGAAATTTTATCCGATATATCGTTTCATATCAATGAACAGGAGAAAGCAGCCATCGTCGGCGTAAATGGATCCGGAAAATCAACGCTGCTCAAAATTATTATGGGAGAGCTGTCCGCTGACAGCGGCGAGGTAATTATTGCAAAGGATACTACTGTCAGCTACCTTGCACAGAATCAGGAATATGCTTCCGACCGTACCATTTTCGAGGAAATGCAGGATGCCAGGCCGGAAATCCTGCTGCTGGAACAGCAGATTGCCGCATTATCTGAAAAAATGAACACCGCACAGGGCGATGAGCTGGAACATGCCATCCGGCAGTTTGACACCGCAAACCAGCAGTATGAACGTCTGGGCGGTTACGCATACCAAAGCGAACTGGTCGGAGTATTAAAGGGGCTGGGCTTTGACGAAGCCGACTTTTCCCAACCGGTAAATTCCCTTTCCGGCGGCGAAAAAACCCGTGTTGCCTTAGCAAAAATGCTTCTAAAAGCACCTGACCTGATTGTATTGGACGAGCCGACCAACCATCTTGATGTCACAGCAATTCACTGGCTGGAGGGCTATTTGTCAGGATACCGGGGAGCTGTTTTGATCGTAGCGCACGACCGCTATTTTCTGGACAAAATTGTCGGAAAAGTGATTGAATTACGGCAGCACAAGACAACAGTCTATACAGGCAATTACACTGCCTATTCAAAAAAACGCCAGCTGTTGCTCGATACATTGATGAAGCAATACTTAAATCAGCAGGCAGAAATCAAACATCAGGAGGCAGTCATTACAAAGCTGCGCCAGTTTAACCGGGAAAAATCCATCAAGCGCGCCGAAAGCAGGGAAAAGCAATTAGAAAAAATCAACCGTCTGGAAAAACCAACAGAAGAAAACACACAGATGCATCTTTTCTTCACCCCAAAATACCAGAGCGGGCAAGACGTATTGTCTGTAAAAGAGCTTTCCATGCACTATGATGACAGGGCACTGTTTCAAAATATAAGCTTTGAACTAAAACGCGGGGAACACGTTGCCATCATTGGCGATAACGGCACAGGGAAAACAACGCTGTTAAAAATTTTAAATCAATTAGAAACGGCAGACAGCGGCAGCTTCACACTCGGCACTAATGTTGAAATCGGTTATTACGACCAGGAACACCATGTGCTTCATATGGAAAAAACGCTTTTTGATGAGATACAGGATACCTGTCCCCATATGACAAACACGGAGGTCCGAACTGTTTTGGCGGCGTTTCTATTTAAAGAGGATGATGTGTTTAAGCAGATCAAAAGCCTTAGCGGCGGAGAGCGCGGACGTGTATCCCTTGCAAAGCTGATGCTGTCAGACGCCAATTTTCTGATACTGGACGAACCAACTAACCACCTTGACATCGATTCCAAAAACATTTTAGAAAACGCCCTCAATCATTTTGAGGGGACGGTTTTGTACGTATCCCATGACCGTTATTTTATCAACGCAACCGCACATAGGATTCTGGAGCTGTCAAATCAGACTCTGTACAACTACATCGGAAACTATGATTATTACTTAGAAAAAAAAGAGACCATCAATGCAATACCTCCGACAGGCGCCCCGGTTTCCGGCGCATCCAAATCCAGCGCTGCAGCGCCCCAAAATACAGCCACCGGGTCAAAGCTTTCCTGGCAGCAGCAGAAGGAAAAACAGGCGCGCATCCGCAAGCTCGAAAACGAAATCAAACGGATTGAACAGGAAATTGAAACTCTGGAGGCCGACAATGCACTTGTTGACAGCGGACTTGCGGATCCGGATAATGCATCCAACAGCGCAAAGCTGCAGGAGCTTGCCCGACAAAGGGCATCAAATGACACAAGGCTCGAAGAGCTGATGGAACGCTGGGAGGAATTGTCCAATACACTGGAGGTTTGATTCCGGTTCCAATCCGCCGATAACAAAATTCCAAAAATCCGCACGAAAAAAATGCATAGCCAAAACCGGCTATGCATCTTTTTTCATGCGTCCTATGCTCTCATTTACCCTGGCATAAACCTCTTCTGGTTCTACGCCAATATGAAATTTTCCATCCTGATACAAAATATTTCCATTGATCATCGTCATTTTAACATTCTGTTTACTGCCACTGTAGACAATATTCTTTGCGATGTGGTTCACCGGCTGCATATTAGGCTGGTTCAGGTCAAGCAGAATCAAATCTGCACATTTGCCCACGGCAAGCACATCACAATCTGTCAGCCCCATGGCGCCTGCCCCTCCTGCCGTCGCCATCCGCAATACATCCATGGCATCCATAGTCGCCGCATCTTTACAGGCCACTTTCTGCAGACCCGTCACAAGAAACATCTCCCGGAACATATCCAGACAGTTATTACTTGCCGAACCATCGGTACCAATGGCAAGACGTATGCCCCTTTTATGCATTTTGGCAATCGGCGCAATGCCGCTTGCAAGTTTCAGGTTAGAGGCCGGATTCGTCACAACCCACAAACCCTTTTCCCGGCAGATCTCTAAATCCTCTTCACTCATATGGACACAATGAAAACCGCCTCCGCCAAAATCAAACATTCCCAGGCCATTTAAAAATGCGGTCGGTGTTGTTCCATAACGCTCAATACAGCCCTGTACTTCACCTTCTGTCTCTGAATTGTGCGTATATACCGGCGCCTTGTACTTCTGCCCCAGGGCGGCCATATCCTCTAAGGTTTCGCGCTTTGTCGTATATTCTGCATGAAAACCAAGCTGATAAGAAATGAGCGGATGATACTGGTTAAAATGTAAATACTCTTCTTCAATCCCTTCTACCGTACCTCCAAAATCATTAATACTGCCGCACAAAACAGTCCGAAAACCGGTGTCGACAGATGCTTTTGCATTCGATTCATTTTTCATATACATATCAAAATTGGCAGTAATGCCGCTGGTCAGGTATTCCATATTTGCCAAAATAGCACACCAGTACACATCCTCCGGAGTCAGCTTTGCCTCCATTGGAAAAACACGATTGTAGAGCCATTCCTGCAGCGGAAGATCATCCGCGTAAGAGCGCAGAAAAGTCATTGCAGAATGCGTATGCGCATTTTTAAATCCAGGCAGCAGCAAATTCCCCTGTGCATCAATATTCTGATCCCACGGTCCGCCCGCAGCTTCTCCGGCAGTATTTCCGGAAACGCTGCGCTCCGCTCCGACATAGCTGATTTTTCCATCCTCTATGCAAAGCTCGCCTTTAAAAACTTCCTTTCCCGGCTCCATCGTTAAAATCCTTGCATTATAAATCCGAGTTCTCATTCCCGTTTTCCTCCCTCTATTCTGAAAGCTTTCCATGTATATTTTTAATACACTCTGTCACAAGCTGCTTAAACAACGGTGCAACACGATCCGCCGTTGCCTGTACCTCCGCATGTGTCAGCGGATTTGCCGTAATCCCGCAGCCCATATTGGAAATACAGGAAATCCCACAGATCATCATACCCATATGATTGGCCGCAACCGCTTCGCAGGCGGTGCTCATTCCCACTGCGTCAGCACCAAGCGCACGGCACATCCGCACTTCTGCCGGCGACTCATAATTCGGCCCCGTCAGCTGAATATAAACGCCCTCCCGAAGCGGAATATCAAGCAGCGCTGCTGTTTTGCGGATTACCTTTTGAAGCTCTTTGTCATAAATATTACTCATATCCGGAAAACGCACACCCAGTTCATCCATGTTTGGTCCAATCAGCGGAGACGGCACAAAATCAGCAATCTGATCCTGAATCATCATAAAATCCCCCGCCTGAAACGACATATTGACACCGCCGGATGCATTGGTCAAAAACAGCACCTTTGCCCCCATCAGCTTCATCAGACGTACCGGCAGAACAACATCACTGATGTCATATCCCTCGTAATAGTGCACCCGTCCCTTCATGCATACAACCGGGACTTCTCCAACATAGCCAAAAATGTATTTTCCCTCATGTCCCGGCACGGTAGATACCGGAAAATCTGTAATTTCACTGTAATCAAGCTCCGCCGCAACCTTTATGCCATCCGCATAATCGCCCAGCCCGGAGCCAAGTACCAGCGCTATCTCCGGCGTAAAATCAATCCTTTCCCTGACACAATCATAACATCTTAATAATTTTTCATATACCTTTCCCATAAAGCACCTCATTTCTGCGCACGCTCCCGGCGCATTTACCCTGTTTATTTTTCTGCTTCCAGTCTTGTCCGGACAATCTTTCCAACCCGCATCGCATCCGCATAAGCATACAGGCGGTCTAACTGCTTATTTTTCCTTTCCATGTATCTTGACACAATCACAGACACCTCGTTCTCGCCGACATCAGCACGAAAACGGATGGCATCGCAAACACTGCGCTCCAGCCCATAGACATGAATCGTTCCTGCCGGCATATTTACCGTCTGCATATCCTCTTCATAGGCAAGATCCGAATAATAATGTCTGGTAACCGGAAAATGCATCTGCATTTTGGAGCGGTCTGTTTTCAGCGTAGCGATCGATAGTTTCTCCGGTTCCGTATCAATCAATCCATGAAAATAACAGGCGCTGTCTGCACAGATAACCGCCCTTGGGTTGACCATGCAAACCTCTATCATCTGATAATACTCCGGCTTGCCATTTTCTTCATCAACCAGCCAGTAATTTCCATGCGCAACCCGCTCGACCACTCCCTTGTCCACAAGCTCTTTTATCTGTACTGTGGTAACTCCTGCTTCCTTCAGCTGGGCAGCTGTGCGGTATCCTTGATGATCCTGAAATAATTTTATCAGCTTTTCATATGTGTTGAGTAACATATCATTCCTCATTTCTGCGCACATTTCCTGGGCATGACGGGATTGTGTCAAGTGCGCGCAAACACAAATCCTGCGTGAAAAAATTTATTTTCCCACTGCGCTCCTTCTTCTAAAGATACTGAATTCTGTCCGTTACCCCCAACCAATGCCATTTAGCCCGCAAGGTCATTACTGACCTTTCCAGTATATAACTGGTAATATTTTCCCTGTTTCCCGATAAGATCGTCGTGCGTTCCCCGCTCAATGATGCGTCCATCCTCCAGAACCATAATACAATCACTGTTGCGCACCGTAGAAAGCCTGTGTGCGATCACAAAGGTGGTTCTTCCTTTCATCAGGCGGTCCATTCCCTGCTGTACCAGCTTTTCCGTACGGGTATCAATCGAGCTGGTCGCCTCATCCAGAATCAGCGCAGGCGGATCTGCGATGGCCGCCCTTGCAATCGCAAGCAGCTGGCGCTGCCCCTGACTCAGGCTTGCACCGTCACCGGTAAGCATCGTATCGTACCCATCCGGAAGACGCCGGATAAAACCATCTGCATTGGCAAGCTTTGCCGCCTGAATCACTTCCTCTTTCGTCGCATCCAGCTTACCATAGCGGATATTTTCCTCAACCGTACCGGTAAACAGATGGGTATCCTGTAAAACAACGCCAAGCGACTGCCGTAAATCTTTTTTCTTGATCTTATTGACATTGATATCATCATAGCGGATTTTTCCATCCTGGATATCATAGAACCGGTTAATCAGATTGGTAATCGTTGTCTTTCCGGCGCCGGTTGCCCCCACGAAAGCAATCTTCTGTCCCGGCTCAGCAAACATCTTAATATCATGAAGAATCAGCTTATCCTCCCGGTAGCCAAAATCTACGCCGTCAAATACTACTTTTCCCTTTAGCTTCTGATAGGTTACCGACTGCGTATCCTTATGATAATGTTTCCAAGCCCATGTTCCCGTATGCCCTTTACTCTCAGAAAGACTTCCATCTGCTGCCTCCACGGCATTTACAAGCTCTACATAGCCCTCATCTGTCTCTGGTTCTTCATCAAGCAGGGCAAAGATACGGTCTGCTCCTGCCAATGCCATGACAATCGCATTGAGCTGCTGGCTGATCTGGTTAATCGGCATACTAAATGATTTATTGAATGTCAGGAAACTGACCAGCTTGCCAATCGTAAATCCAAATACGCCATTTAATGCCAAAAGCCCTCCGATTGTAGCACACAGCACATAACTGATATTACCGATCTGCGCATTGGCCGGCATCAGAATGTTGGCAAACTTATTTGCATTGTCCGCACTCTCAAAAAGAGCATCATTTTTCCGGTTAAATTCCGAAACACTTTCTTCCTCATGGCAAAATACCTTAACTACCTTCTGTCCGCTGATCATCTCTTCAATATATCCGTTTAGACCGCCCAAATCTCTCTGCTGCGCCATAAAATACGAGCCGCTTAACCCGGCAAGCCGCTTTGTGACAAATAGCGACAGCGCTACCATGGCAAGCGTTACACCTGTCAGCGGAATACTCAATATCAGCATACTGACAAAAACACTGATAATCGTAACAAAACTGTTGATAAACTGCGGAATACTCTGGCTTACCATCTGCCGCAGCGTATCAATATCATTGGTATACATCGACATGATATCGCCATGGGAATGCGTATCAAAATATTTGATCGGAAGCGATTCCATCTTAACAAACATTTCATTTCTCAGGTTGCGGAGCGTCCCCTGCGTAACATTAACCATCAGACGGTTGTAAAGATAATTTGACAATACACCGATCAAATAAAACACAGCAACCCTGCCAATCGCTGCTGCCAACGGCCCAAAATCGGGATTGGCGCTTTGCGATAAAGGCTTAATGTAATCGTCAATCAGCGACTGAATAAACATCGTCCCCTGTACATTGGCCAACACACTGATAATAATCCCTAAAACCACAATAATACAGTGGAGTGTATACTGCTGTAAAATATAGCTAAACAGCCGAAAGAAAAGCTTTCCCGGATGGTCAATCTTCTCCGCCGGTCCCATCGGCCTTCTGCCCGGTCCTTTTACCTCTTTTGCCTGTGCCGCCATGCAATCACTCCTTTCCTTCTTCATCAAAATCACCGCTGCCGCTGATTTGTGATTCATAGACATCACGGTAAATTTCATTGCTCTCCAACAGCTCTTCGTGCGTCCCGAACCCATTGACCTGACCGTTTTCCATGACAATGATGCGGTCACAGCCCGAAATGCTCGATACACGCTGTGCAATAATAAATTTTGTTGTTCCCGGAATGACTTCTGCAAACGCCTTTCGGATTTTTGCATCTGTCGCAGTGTCTACCGCACTTGTCGAATCATCCAGAATTAAAATCTTTGGTTTTTTCAACAGCGCTCTCGCAATACAAATTCTCTGCTTCTGTCCGCCGGAAACATTGGTACCGCCCTGTTCAATATACGTGTTATATTTGTCCGGCAGCTTCTGAATAAACTCATCCGCGCATGCCAGCTGACAGGCATGAATACATTCCTCCTCTGTCGCATCCTGATTACCCCAGCGCAGATTTTCCAGAATCGTGCCGCTAAAGAGTACATTTTTCTGCAATACAACCGATACCTCGCTGCGAAGCACATCCAGGTCATATTCCCTGACGTCCCGGCCTCCCACCTTGACCGCTCCGTCTGTGACATCATACAGACGGCAAATAAGATTCACAAGGCTCGACTTCGCACTGCCGGTAGCCCCGATCATACCAATCGTCTCACCCGGCCGGATTTCCAAATGAATATCCTTTAACACCAGATCCTGCGCATCCCTCCGATACGAAAAATGAACATGTTCAAAAGATACAGAGCCATCTGCGACCTCCATCACCGGATGCTGCGGATTGACAATGTCAGCCTTTTCATTCAGTACCTCCGCAATACGCTCTGCACTGGCAATACTCATTGTAATCATGACAAACGCCATGGAAAGCATCATCAGACTCATTAAAATATTCATACAATACGCAAGCAGGGAACTCAGGTCGCCCGTCTTCATCGAACCGCCCACAATCAGGTTGGCACCCAGCCAGCTGATCAGTATAATACAGGTATAAACTGTAAACATCATCACCGGATTATTTAACACAATAAGGCTTTCTGCTTTCACAAACATTTTGTAAATGTTCTGGCTTGCTTTTGAAAATTTTTCCTTTTCGTGTTCTTCCCTTGCATACGCCTTTACAACACGGATTGCTGTAACATTTTCCTGCACGCTCTCATTTAATTTATCATACCGGCGAAATACCTGGTCAAAATATTTCATTGTCCTTTTTACCAGCGCAAACAGAATGATGCCCAAAATAATCACTGCTGCCAGGTAGATAACTGACACTCTTGCGTTGACATAAAACGCCATAGCCATCGCGCAGATCAGGCTTGCCGGCGCTCTCATACACATACGCAGAATCATCTGGTATGCATTCTGAATATTGGTAACATCCGTTGTCAGCCTGGTCACAAGTCCTGAGGTGCTGAATTTATCAATATTGGAAAAGCTGAATGTCTGAATGTTCTCATACATCGCTTTTCTTAAATTTTTCGCAAATCCGGTAGACGCCCTGGCACCATATTTTCCGCCCATTATGCCGGTAAATAATCCCAGACCCGCCATAACAACCATTGCTGCTCCCACAAGATAAATGTGGTTCATATCCCCCTTTTCCACACCGTCATTAATAATAGAAGCCATCAAAAGTGGAATAACCGTTTCACAGATCACTTCCAAAATCATAAAAACAGGTGTCAAAATAGAATCTTTTTTATATTCTTTCACCTGCGCTCCCAGGGTTTTTAACACTTCAATCACGCTATCCCTTCCTTTCTGTAACTGCTAGTACACCGTTTACTAATTAACTTCACTTTATTACTGCTCTTCATACGTTATCCGCAGCCCTTTTAAATACTCTTTTGCCGCCGCATCCCAAAGAAGCTCCCCTGATTTATCCAGCGTAAATGCCAGATAGGAACATCCCGTAACCACAGACAGGTTTTTCCCGTCAAAACGAAAATGCAGCAGTAAAGCAAGCTGTTTTTGCTGCACCAGTGCCTGCAGCGCCGGATCCCCTGATACTCTCCGGGCTGCATCTGCCGGCAGTTTTAACGAAATTCCAAACGATGCCGGCGTCTTTTTGCCCTTTATATAAGCATATATGTATTTTTTTATTTCTTTCCAGTACAAAAGCTCCGGCATCTGTCCGTTTTTTTCATCCGTATCATACCACGCTATGTTTCTTCTTCCTGCAATATGCAGCTTCGCAAATGTTGTCACCCAGACTTCTTCTGTCAGGAAAAAATCAAAGCTTTCCCGCAGCAAAAGCTGCTCCATCATATCTTTAACATCAAAAATGTGTAATAAAATCATAAAATCTCTCTTTCTGTACATACTAGAAATTACGACCGGGCGTCTATAGCGAGAAGGCATCTTCATCCATCCACTATAGAAAACACGCTTTGTCTTTCAAATACAAACGGCAATGGAAAATTGCCGGACAATCATAACAGCGCATTTTGCGCAGATAAGGAGGACAGTATGAAAAAGGATGCGAAAACATTCAAAGAAGTAGCAGAACGCTGTACCCGTTTTTCTCCAAGTGAGGAATGCCAATGCGGCGCAAAAAACTCTACTGCCGCCGATGATGTTTCCTGCAAAAACTGCAAGCATTATACTCCGGACAAAGTCTGTACGTTAGACTTGTACGAAGAGATTATGCAAAATCATCAGCTGTAGGGTTCTTCCTTAACAACAGGCAGCATATGCCTGCATGAAAAATGCTTCCTTTGTGCAAAGGGGTACAAAGGAAAGGGCTGCATATTTCGCAGCCTACATATTGAGACCTCCTTACAGCGTCCACGCGGCAGAACATACCGCTGCATCAGGATGCAGAAACGCCGGGTAAGGGATACGGTATAAACCTTTACTCTTCCACAAAGATAACAACAGAGCGGGGTGCAACTACCGTTTTTCTCTGGAACTGCGCCTGCCGTTCCTCTTTCTTTTTTTTCTTTGCCACGGTTTTCTTTTTCGCAGTCAAAAGACTTTCATCAAAGCTGTTATCATAACTGTCAATAATTACTTTCCATTTGCCCCGGTTCGGCAAATTGGGCAGATCAAATGCCTTTGGCTCCCAGAACATATTGTAAATCACATAAACCGACCTTCCTTTTCCCTCTTCCACATAGGCACCGTAATATAACATGGCAAGCATGCGGCTGTAATTCGAATAGTCCGGTCTCCACGCCTGAAGCCCATGGATTGACAAATCCGGCATCCCGCAGGAAAGCGTGTCCATCATCCGAAGCGCATTTTTCTGGTGAAGCACCGGAAAGCTTTTGCGGAACCGAATCAGGTTTTTCACAAAATCATAAATCTCCTTCGACGTCTGTGTCATGTTCCATTGAATCCATGAAATGGCATTGTCCTGACAATATGCATTGTTATTTCCAAACTGTGTATTTCCAAATTCATCCCCTGCTAAAAGCATAGGCGTACCCTGGCTGGTAAATAACATAATCAGCGCATTTCTGATCTGAGTCATCCTGCGCTCCATAATCATCTTTTTTCGGGTTTTTCCCTCTGCACCACAATTCCAACTGTAATTAAACTCTGTTCCATCCTGATTCATCTCACCGTTTTCTTCATTGTGCTTAATGTCATACGACACCAGATCCATCAGCGTAAATCCATTTACATGGGTGATGAAATTTACAAAAGAATGCTCCTTTGCATTTCGCGCAAACATCCCTGCAACCCGCTCAACCATACCCTCATCGCTTTTCAGAAAACGTCTCGCATCATTCATAAAGCCTTCATTATATTCTGCCAGTGCGTCCTTCCGCCCGACAATGCCTGCTCCATGAAGCATATTGATATCCCAGTAATTTCCCAGAATCTTAACGCCGGACAAAAGCGGATCCGATGCCAGCGAAAGCGATGGCATCACTTCCTGATTGACCCGGAATCCATCAATATGATATTTTAGCACCCAGCTTCTGAGGCAGTCCATCATTAGCACGAGATTTGTCCCCGGTGAAAAATAAATATCCATCAATACTTCAATACCGTTGGTATGAAATGCCTTCACCATCTCTTTAAACTCTGTGGAAGGGCATGCGCCCTTACAGGCATAGGAGGCTTTCGGCGCAAAATAAAAAGCAGGTTCCGCACCATACCCCCAATAATTTACTTTTACAAGGGGCTCTTCTTTTTCTGCCGTCCCCTGCCCATTCTCTCCAGCCGGGGCTTGTCCCTGCCGTTTTTCAGACGGCTCCAGCTCATCAAAATCATATGCCGGCAAAAGCATAACTGCATTGATGCCCAGATCTCTCAGATGCGGAATCTTTTCGACAAGTCCGCAAAAAGTTCCCTTATGTTTTACTTTGGAAGAACTATGCTTTGTATATCCCCGTACATGAAGCTGATATAAAATCAAATCCGAATACGGTATCCGCAGAGGAATATCCTCACCCCATGAAAAATCCTGAACACAAATCCCGCAGCGCTGCTGCCCCTTCGTGCGTTTCCCCCAGCTGTCTCTTCCAGTGATATAATCCGCATATGCATCCGGGCGCTCCACTCCATCCGCCTCATACAGGTACTCATAATCCTCTGACAAAATATCAGCAATCTCCCTTGGATCGGTGCAGTCTTTCGCTTTGCACAGTGTGACAAAATAGACGCTGCCCTTCTTGTACTTATCCGTCAATGCAATACGCAGGGCAGGCTCTTTCCGCCCCTTCTTATATACCTTTAAAAAACAATCCTTACCATCTGGAAGATACACCGCAAACTGCACGCCGTCCGGCACCTTTGTCACGCCAAACGCCATTGTATCTCCCACCCTGTATTCAAACATCCGATTCCCTTGATTCATTCCTAACCTCCCAAATGTATCTTATGTTTTCTGTCTGGAACCAAGGCTGCTCTTCGTGTATTTTCCCATACAAAAAAAGATAATTTCTTCTATTCTACTACATACTTTCTGAAAGGTCAAAATATTTCTTGCAAAATCCGTTTATTTCTGTAAAATAGACTATGTATGTACGGCAAGAACCGCACTTTGATTCTTGTTTCACCACTGCGGCACAGGGTGCGTATTTTTTGCATTCGGCTGAAAATGCAGCACATCATTCTACAGAAATGAGGTTTCATATGATTCAAGCAAGCAATGTAACATTACGCCTTGGAAAAAAGGCACTTTTTGAAGACGTCAATATTAAATTTACAGAGGGAAACTGCTATGGTCTGATTGGTGCAAACGGCGCCGGAAAATCTACCTTTTTAAAGATTATGACCGGCGAGATTGAACCGACAAAGGGAGAAATCATCATTACACCGGGACAGCGCTTATCTTTCTTAAAACAGGATCATTTCCAATACAATGAATATATCGTTCTGGATACTGTAATCATGGGAAATGAGCGTCTTTACCAAATCATGAAAGAAAAAGATGCGATCTATGCAAAAGAAGATTTCACCGAGGAGGATGGCATCAAAGCAAGTGAGCTTGAGGCAGAATTTGCCAACATGGACGGCTGGGAGGCAGAATCGGATGCTGCCACCCTGTTAAACGGCCTGGGGATTCCTACGGAAACCCATTACAAGCAGATGAGTGAGCTTCCTGACAGCGACAAGGTCAAGGTATTGCTTGCACAGGCACTGTTTGGCAACCCGGATATCCTGCTGTTAGACGAGCCAACCAACCATCTCGATCTGGACGCCATCCGCTGGCTGGAGGAATTTTTAATCAATTTTGACAACACCGTGATCGTGGTATCGCATGACCGCTATTTTCTGAATAAAGTCTGTACACATATTGCAGATATTGATTATGCTAAGATTCAGCTCTATGCCGGAAACTATGATTTCTGGTATGAATCCAGTCAGCTGATGATCAAACAGATGAAAGAAGCAAACAAGAAAAAAGAAGAAAAAATCAAAGAATTACAGGAGTTTATCCAACGGTTCAGCGCAAACGCCTCCAAATCCAAGCAGGCAACTTCACGCAAACGCGCCCTGGAAAAAATCGAACTGGATGATATCAAGCCCTCCAGCCGGAAATATCCTTATATTGACTTCCGTCCGGAACGTGAAATCGGAAATGAAGTTCTGACGGTAGAACATCTTTCCAAAACAGTTGACGGCGTAAAGGTTTTAGATGATATTTCATTCATTCTCGGCCGGGAAGATAAGGTTGCATTTGTCGGAAGCAATACCATTGCCACAACAACGTTATTCCAGATTCTTGCCGGTGAACTGGAGCCGGACGAGGGAAGCTATAAATGGGGTGTTACGACAAGCCAGTCCTATTTTCCAAAAGACAATACTGCGCTGTTTTCCGGCAGTGAAACCATCGTAGACTGGCTGATGCCGTTTTCGCCGGAAAAAGACGCTACCTATGTGCGCGGTTTCCTCGGAAGAATGCTCTTCCCTGGAGAGGACGGCATCAAAAAGGTCAATGTCTTATCCGGAGGGGAACGCGTCCGTGTTATGCTT
Source organism: Clostridiaceae bacterium (assembly GCA_021200535.1). Classification (GTDB taxonomy): domain Bacteria; phylum Bacillota; class Clostridia; order Lachnospirales; family Lachnospiraceae; genus Butyribacter. Next base: position 36,065 of record JAJQGL010000040.1, read on the forward strand.
TCCAAAATGATGATTCTCGCATCCAATGTACTGATTATTGACGAACCGACAGCACATCTGGATATGGAATCGATCACTGCCCTGAACAATGGATTGATTAAATTCCCGGGCGTTGTGCTGTTTACCTCGCAGGATCACCAGTTTATCCAGACGATTGCAAACCGCATTATGGAAATCACACCAGGAGGCCTGATCGATAAAGTTTCCTCCTATGACGAATACCTTGACAGTGATGAAATGGCAAGAAAACGTCAGCTGCTGTCTGTACAGCCGGAGGAACAGGATTAAATTTGATTACTGCTGTTTCATCCCGGTTTCTTCACACCGCCCTGATATACCATCCTGATACAACACGCTTTCGATGGTATATCTCGGGCGGTGTTTTACTTCCAGATAAGTTTTGCCGATGTACTCTCCAATCACGCCAAGCGCAAGAAGCTGCAGCCCGCCGATTCCCCAGACAGAAATTGCAATGGTTGTCCAGCCTGCCACCGTATATCCAAGCAGCCATACCACAAAAAAATACGCCAGAAAAAGGATACTTGCCGAAAACAGTAAAAAGCCGAGCGCTGTAATCATCCGAATCGGTTTTATACTAAAAGAGGTAACTCCCTCCACGGCAAAAGAAAGCATTTTTTTGAGCGGATATTTGGATTCCCCGGCAAAACGTTCGTGGCGCTGGTAATAGACAACGTCCGTCTCAAAACCGATCATTGGCACAATGCCCCGCAAAAACAGATTCACTTCCTCATATTCTGATAATGCTTCTAATGCCCTGCGGCTCATGAGACGGTAATCCGCATGATCTTCCAGCGTATCGGCACCCATAAATTTCATCAGCTTATAAAACATCCTCGCCGTCGACCGTTTAAATTTCGTATCAGTATCTCTTGCGGAGCGCACGCCATAGACAATATCTTTTCCCTGCAAAAACAGATCAACGAACTGTTCAATAGCTCCGATATCATCCTGCAAATCTGCATCCAGCGAAATCGCCGCATCCGCATATTCTTTTGCCGTCATAAGCCCTGCATATAAGGCATTCTGATGCCCCCTGTTATGTGCCAGATTAATTCCCACATACAACGGGTCTTCCTGATGAAGCTGTGATATAATATTCCATGTGGCATCCCTAGAACCATCATTGACAAATGCAACACGGCTGGCAGCATCAATCTTTCCGCGTTCCATCATCCCGCACATAATTTTCTTTAGCTGTCCTGCCGTTTCTAACAAAACCTCCTGCTCATTATAACAGGGAATCACTAACCAAATTGTATTCACAATAATCTCCATTCCGGAGCGTTTTAAGCGACGGGATGACGCAAATGTCAGATTTGCGTCACGTATCAAAGCTATTTGTAACGCTCCTGCACAAATAGCCGACTGCCTGTGTTTTTTCTTCTAACAAAAAAGACACCATCCATACTGGTGTCCATGTTGTCAACTGGGCTACAAGGATTCGAACCTTGAAATGCTGGAGTCAGAGTCCAGTGCCTTACCATTTGGCGATAGCCCATCATCCTGTTTTCTCACAGAACAAGACTAATTATATAACACACTCTTTGCTTTTGCAAGTATTTTTTTCTAAAACTTTTTTAATTCTTTTTTTGAACTTTTTTATACTCTGCAAAGCTTTTTTACCGCTCTTTTGAACGAATATATTCCACCAGCCGCAAAATCAAATCCACTCTTTTAAATGGTGTAATTACATAATAGCCGTCAACATAATCCTGTATTTCATCAAGGATTCTGGCAGAGATTTGAAACGCCAGCTCTTCCCCCTCTTCCCTGTTTTTCTCTTTGTACTGACAGATAATTTCATCGCAAACTTCAATTCCTGCCATTTCATTATTCATAAATGTAGCATTCCGGTAGCTGACTACCGGCATAATGCCGCCCAACAGCTTCACCGGCAGTTCCGCTCTGGCACGCTTCAGATTTTCAAACCCTCTGGCTGAGAGCACCGGCTGTGTAAACAGAACAGATACCCCATTTTCTATCTTCTTTTTCGCATGTGTGATCTGCGAATCAAAATGCAATGCATTGACATTTAACGCCCCGGATACCATAAACGGATTCTCTTGGAAAATCTCTTCATTTAAGGTTCGGATATGCCTTGCCAGAACAGCGGAATTGTAGCTAAATAATGTTTTGATCTGATCCCGCATCGCTGTCGGCACCGGATCGCCGGTTACTGTCAGCACATTGTTGACTCCCTCCACATTCAACCCCAAAAGAAGCGCCTTGGTCGCATTCATATTTCTATCACGGCAGGTCATATGGGGAATCGTAGTCAGGCCAAGCTCTCTGGTCACCTTACACGCCAAAATACTGCTGTCGATCCGCGCCTTCGCAATCGGACAGTCCGCAATATCAATCGCATCTACGCCTGCGCGCTTATATCTTGCCGCACCCTCCATAAAAAACGCAATATCCGGCTCTACCGGAGGATCCAGCTCTACCACTATGACTTTTTTGCCCCTTTTTAGTTTTTCGGCAAAATCATTCTTTGGATTGGCCAAAAATGCCTGATCCCCTTTGCCGTGATCTGGCTCTCTGTCTGCTGCAGCCTCTGTCTGCCGCCTGCCCGTTTCCTCTATTTTTCCATTTATTACGCGCGGTTTTACACTCTGCGCCTCCAGACGCGCCGCCGTTCCTGCAATATCCGCCGGTGTTGTCCCACAGCACCCTCCTACAATATTGGCGCCATATCCGGTCAGCTTTGTCAATGCCTCTCCAAAATATTCATGATTCTGTCCGTAATAAATCCGGTTTCCCAACATAGCAGGATATCCGGCATTTGGCATAATCGTCAGATATTTTTTTATCGGATCCTGCGGCAGCGTTTTGACCATTTCCAGCAGATGCTTTGGACCGGAGATACAATTAAAGCCCACCGCATCTATCTCCTTAACCTGCTGCATCTCCCAAAAAAGCCGTTTTGCAAGGAATCCGCTTCTGGTATATCCCTCCGGAGTAGCCGCAAATGACACAATAATAAATCCATCTTCCACTCTTTCTTTGATATACGAAGCAATCTGTTCTAGTCCCTCGCTGCTTTCCATCGTCTCAAACAGGAAACAGTTTGCCCCGCACTCCAAAAAGATATCGACAATCTTACGGTACTGCCCGAAAACATCCTCATTGTCCCCTGCCGACACCGGTCCGATATCTGCAAAAAGGAAATGCTCTCCCGTTACTTTTTTCAGCGCATTTTCGCCAATCTGCCACGCAGCCCGGATAATCTGTTCCACCTTTTCTTTTCCTGCACCAGCCATCTGCCCATTTGCGGCATATGTATTGGTCTTAATCGCTGCCGCGCCCGCAGCCAGATATTCTTCATGAATCTGCTGAATCCATTCCGGATGGGAGAGGTTAAACAGCTCACACGGAACCGTTCCGTGATGCAAATGTTTTTCTGCAAAATAGGTTCCCATTGCCCCGTCAAACACAACAATATGTTCTTTCAGATATGTTTTTATGCTCATCGCTTTTCTCCTGTTTATTTATTGTACTAAAGCAAGATACGAAACTGCTGCTATCGACTTTTCAAAAACGCCGTTTCCAGATAGAAAGTGCTGTTATTCGCTTTTCAAAAACGCCGTTTCCAGATAGAAAGTGCTGTTATTCGCTTTTCAAAAAC